>JANNEA010000179.1:0-30041 GCA_031388175.1 Gammaproteobacteria bacterium | reverse complement strand
CGCGCTCGGCGCTGCACTCGGCACGCTGGCCGTGATCGTGCGCCAGGAACTGGTGCTGTTCGTGATGGGCGGCGTGTTCGTGATCGAGACCGTGTCGGTGATCCTGCAGGTCGCGAGCTTCAAGCTCACCGGCAAGCGCATCTTCCGCATGGCGCCGCTGCACCACCACTACGAGCTCAAGGGCTGGCCTGAACCGCGGGTGATCGTCCGCTTCTGGATCATCACGGTGGTGCTGGTGCTGGTCGGGCTCTCCACGCTGAAGATCAGGTGAGTGCGATGCCGCACGCGCAAACCCTGACCCGAGCCCGCCGCGCGCTGGTCGTTGGACTCGGCCGCACCGGCGTGTCGGTCGCGGGCCACCTGACCGCGCGTGGCTGGTCGGTGGCGGTGACGGACACACGCCCGAACCCGCCCGGGCTCGAACCCCTGCGCGCGGTCGCGCCCGATGCTGCAGTGTTCCTCGGCGGCTACTCGGAGGAGGCGTTGCGCCACGCCGACGAGATCGTGCTGTCACCGGGCGTCGCGCTCAACCATCCCTTCCTGCGCGAGGCTGCGGCGCGCGGCCTGACGATCGTCGGCGACGTCGAGCTGTTCGCGCGCGAGGTGCGTGGGGCGGTGATCGCGGTCACCGGCAGCAACGGCAAGAGCACCGTGACCACGCTGGTCGGCCTGATGGCCGAGCGTGCGGGCCGGCGGGTGCGCGTCGGCGGCAACCTCGGCACACCCGCGCTCGACCTTCTCGACCACGAGCACGGTGCGGCCGACACCGAGCTCTACGTGCTCGAGCTGTCGAGCTTCCAGCTCGAGACCACGAGCTCGCTCAAGCCCGCAGCCGCCGTCGTGCTTAACCTGAGCGCCGACCACATGGACCGCTACGCCGACCTCGCGGCCTACGCTGCGGCCAAGGCGCGGGCCTTCCAGGGTTGCGCGGTCGCGCTGGTGAACCGCGCTGACCCGATCGTCGCCGCGATGCCGTCGCCGGGCGCGAAGCGCATCAGCTTCGGGTCGGATGCGCCGCCCGGACCGCACGACTGGGGCGTGGTCGCGCAGGCCGGACGCAGCTTCCTCGCGCGCGGCACCGAGGTGCTGTTGCCAGTTGACACGCTGCTCACCCGCGGCGCGCACAACGTGCAGAATTCATTGGCCGCAGCGGCACTTGCGAGCGCGGTCGGGATCGAGGCTGATGCCATCGGCGAGACGCTGCGGGAGTTCCGCGGTCTGCCGCATCGCACCGAGTTCGTCGCCGACCGCGGCGACGTGGTCTGGCTCAACGATTCGAAGGGCACCAACGTCGGCGCCACGCTGGCGGCGATCGCCGGCCTCGAAGGGCCTTTGGTGCTGATCCTCGGTGGCGACGGCAAGGGACAGGACTTCGCTCCGCTGGCGGCGGCGCTGGTCGGCAAGACCCGCGCGGCGGTGCTGCTCGGCCGCGATGCGCCGCTGCTCGAGCAGGCCATCAGCGCCGCGGCGCGTGCGGCGCCGGCGACCGCACCGGTGTTGCGTCGCGCGAGCAGCATGGAGCAGGCGGTCACGGCAGCCGCCGAACTGGCGGTCGCGGGCGACACGGTGCTGCTGTCACCGGCCTGCTCGAGCCTCGACATGTTTGAGAGCTTCGAGCATCGCGGGCGCGCGTTCAGCAACGCGGTGCGGAGGTTGGCGGGATGAACGCCACCACCAGCAACGCCGGTCACGCCCACCCCTTCCTCGAGCCGTGGCTGTTCGGCGCCGGCGGCACGCTGCTGCTGGTCGGCATCGTGATGGTGACTTCGGCCTCGATGACGATCGCCGACCGCGAGTTCGGCGACCCGTTCCACTACGCCACGCGCCAGGCGTTGTTCGCCGTGCTTGGCGCGGCAGCCGCGCTGAGCGCGCTGATGTTGCCGTTGCGTCATTGGCAGCGCGCCGCTCCTCTCGCGCTGTTGGGCGGCTTGGCATTGCTCGTCGCGGTCCTGATACCCGGCCTCGGTCGCGAGGTCAACGGCTCGACCCGCTGGCTCGCGCTCGGCGGCCTGCGGGCGCAGCCATCGGAGATTGCGCGGCTGTGCTTCGTGATCTGGCTGGCGGCTTATGTGGTCAAGCACGGTGCCGAGCTGCGCCACGGCTTCCGCGGCTTCGCCAAACCGCTCGGCGTGCTCGCGGCCGCGGCGGTGCTGCTGCTGGCCGAGCCGGACTTCGGCGCGACCGTGGTCCTGGCCGTGACGATGCTCGCGATGCTGTTCGTCGGTGGCGTCAGGCTGCGCGACATGGGCGTAGTGCTCGGCATCGTGGCACTGCTGCTCACTGCGGTCGCGGTCGCCGCGCCCTATCGGGTGGCGCGTCTCACCGCGTTCATGGACCCCTGGGCCGATCCCTTCGACACCGGCTTCCAGCTGACCCAATCGCTGATCGCGATCGGTCGCGGTGAGTGGTTCGGCGTCGGCCTCGGTCAGAGCGTGCAGAAGCTGTTCTACCTGCCCGAGGCGCACACCGACTTCGTGTTCGCGGTGCTGGCGGAGGAGCTGGGCCTGCTCGGCGTGCTCGCGGTGATCGCGCTGTATGGCGTGGTGGTCTGGCGTGGCTTGTCGCTGGCGCGCCGCGCGGCCGCGATCGGCCATGGCTTCGGCGCCCAGCTCGCGATCGGCATCACCACCTGGATCGGTCTGCAGGCCTTCGTCAACACCGCGGTGACGATGGGCATGTTGCCGACCAAGGGCCTGACGCTGCCGCTGTTGTCAGCCGGCGGCTCGAGCCTGGTCGTGGTGTGTTTCGCGCTCGGCCTGCTGGGTCGCCTGCATCGCGAGCTCGGGCCGGATGGCGCGGTGCTGTGGGCGCGCAAGCAGGGCGCGGAGGTGACCGCGTGATGGCGACCTTCCTGGTCATGGCGGGCGGCACCGGCGGCCATGTATTCCCGGCGCTGGCGCTGGCTGAAGCACTGCGCGCGCGTCAGCACCGAGTGGTGTGGATGGGCTCGAGCAACGGGTTGGAGGCCACGCTCGTCCCCGCGGCCGGTTTCCCGATCGAATGGATCACGGTCGCCGGATTGCGGGGGCGCGGTCTGCTTGGCTGGCTGCTCGCGCCGCTGCATGTGGCCCGTGCGGTGTGGCAGGCGTTGCGCGCGATGGGGCGCGTGCGGCCACAGGTCGTGATCGGTCTCGGCGGTTTCGCCAGCGGACCCGGCGGAATCGCCGCCTGGCTCACGCGGCGCCCGCTGCTGGTGCACGAGCAGAACGCCGTACCCGGTTTCACCAACCGCGTGCTGGCGCGCGTCGCCACCCGCGTGTTCGAGGCGTTCCCGGGAAGCTTCGACGGCCGCATCGGCCGTCGCGTCGAATGTGTCGGCAACCCGGTGCGTGCAGCGATCGTCGCGCTGCCGGCACCACGCACCCGCTACCTGGACCGCGCCGGCAGGGTGCGACTGCTGGTGGTCGGTGGCAGCCAGGGCGCCCAAGCGCTCAACGCCGTCGTGCCGCAGGCGCTCGCCCGCCTCGCGTCGGACCAAGCGTTCGAAGTGCGGCACCAGGCGGGCGCGAAACACGTCGACACTGCGCGCGCCGCCTACCTCAGCGCTGGAGTGAGTGCCGAGGTCACACCGTTCATCGACGACATCGCCTCCGCGTACGCCTGGGCCGACCTCGTAGTCTGTCGCAGCGGCGCGATGACGGTGAGCGAACTTGCCGCGGTCGGGCTGCCCGCGGTGCTGGTGCCGTTCCCGGCCGCAGTCGACGATCACCAGACCGCGAACGCGCGTTGGCTCGTCGCAGCCGGCGCCGCGCTGCTGCTGCCCCAAGCTGAGCTCACCTCGGAGCGGTTGGCTGCGACGCTGGCAGCGTTGACCGAGCGCCAGGTTCTGCTCGAGATGTCCGAGCGCGGCCGCGCAATCGCCCGCGTCGACGCGGTGCCCAGGCTGGTCGATGCCTGCGAGCAGCTCGCCGCTCCGGCGGCGAAGGCGGCCGCATGACACTCGGCATGCGGCGGATCAAGCGCATCCACATGGTCGGCATCGGCGGCGCCGGCATGGGTGGAATTGCGGAGGTCCTGCTCAACCTCGGCTACGCGGTGTCGGGTTCCGACCTCAAACGCAACGCTGCGGTGCGCCGGCTCGAGGAACTCGGGGCGCAGGTCGCCATCGGTCACGCCGCGACGAACACGGCCGACGCCGACGTGGTGGTGGTGTCGAGCGCAGTCGCGGCCGACAACCCGGAGGTCGTGGCGGCGCACGCGCGGCGCGTGCCGGTGGTGCCGCGGGCCGAGATGCTGGCCGAGCTGATGCGCTTCCGCTACGGCATCGCGGTCGCCGGAACCCATGGCAATACCACGACCACCAGCCTGATCGCCTCGGTGCTGGCCGAAGTTCACCTGGATCCGACCTTCGTCATCGGCGGCAAGCTCGAGAGCGCCGGCAGCAATGCGCGCCTCGGCAGCAGCAAGTACCTGGTGGCCGAGGCCGACGAGTCGGATGCCTCGTTCCTGCACCTGCAGCCGATGATCTCGGTGGTCACCAACGTCGACGCCGATCATCTCGGCACCTACGGCGGCGACTTCGGCCGGCTCAAGGACACTTTCGTCGAGTTCCTGCACCACCTGCCGTTCTACGGCCTCGCGGTGCTCTGCCTCGACGACCCGGAGGTGCGCGCGCTCAGCGATCGCGTGCAGCGCCCCATCCTGAGCTATGGCATCGACAGCGCCGACGCCGACCTGCGCGCACGCGACATCACGCAGGACGGCCGCCGCTCGAGCTTCGTGGTCGAGCGCGCCGGGCGCGCGCCCCTGGACCTGGTGCTGAACCACCCGGGAAGGCACAACGTGCTCAACTCGTTGGCCGCGATCGCGGTCGCGACCGAGCTCGAGGTCGCCGACGCGGCCATCGTCAAGGCGTTCGCCGAGTTCCGTGGCATCGGCCGGCGCTTCACCAGCGTCGGCGAAGTGACGCTGCCGAACGGTGCGCGCGTCACCCTGTTCGACGACTACGGCCACCATCCGCGAGAGATTGCAGTGACGCTGCGCGCGGCGCGCGACGGCTGGCCGGGCCGACGCGTGGTGTTGGCGTTCCAGCCGCATCGCTACTCGCGCACCCACGACCTGTTCGACGACTTCGCCGCCGTGCTGGCCGAGGCCGACGTGCTGGTGCTGACCGAGGTCTATGCCGCCGGCGAGACGCCGATCGCCGGTGCTGACGGGCGCGCGCTGGCGCGTGCGGTGCGGGCGCGTGGCAAGGGCGATCCAGTGTTCGTGGCCAGCGTCAGGGACCTGGCGACCGCGCTGGCGCCGGTGCTGCTCGATGGCGACATCGTGCTGACCATGGGCGCTGGCGACATCGGCGCGGTCGCCTATGAACTGCCGGCGAAGCTCAGCGGAGGTGGCGCATGAGCGATCCGAAGCGCTTCGGCAAGGTCGCGGTGCTGCTCGGCGGGCGCTCGGCTGAGCGCGAGATCTCGCTGCTCAGCGGCAACGCGGTGCTCGCCGCGCTGCAACGCGCCGGCGTGGATGCCCACGCCTTCGATCCGGCTGAGCGGCCGCTCGAGCAGCTGCTCGGATTCGATCGCGCGTTCATCGTGCTGCACGGCCGCGGTGGCGAGGACGGCACGATCCAGGGCGCGCTCGAGTGGCTCGGTGTGCGCTACACCGGCAGCGGTGTGCTCGGCTCGGCGCTGGCGATGGACAAGGTCAGGACCAAGCAGCTCTGGCAGTCGGTCGGCATCCCGACGCCGGAGTGGATCGAGGTGCACGACGCGAGCGACCTGGCGAAGGTGCGCGCGGTCGACGCGCCGCTCGCGGTCAAGCCGGCGCGCGAGGGCTCCAGCATCGGCATCACCCGGGTGACGAAGGCCTCCGAGCTCGATGCCGCGTGGCACGTTGCCGCCGCGCTCGACCCCACGGTCATCGTCGAGCGCTGGGTCGAGGGCGACGAATACACGGCATCCATCGTCGACGACGCGGTCCTGCCGCTGATCAAGCTCGAGACGCCGAACGTCGAGTTCTACGATTACCAGGCCAAGTACTTCCGCGAGGACACGGTCTACCGCTGCCCGTCGGGGCTCGACCCCAAGGTCGAGCGCGCGTTCAGCGCGCTCTGCCTGCGCGCCTTCCACGCGGTCGGTGCACGCGGCTGGGGTCGCGTCGACCTGATGGTCGACGGCAACGGCGAGCCCTGGCTGCTCGAGGTCAACACCGTGCCGGGCATGACCTCGCACAGCCTGGTGCCGATGGCGGCGGCGGCGGTCGGCATCAGCTTCGAGACGCTGTGTCAGCAGATCCTGCAGGCGACGCTCGGGGAGAAGCCATGAGCGGCGGCTACCTGCGTTGGTCCCTGCGAGGCGCGGCGCTCGCGGCGCTGCTGATCGCGACAGCGGCCGGCTGGGCCCAACTGCGCGACGCCGAACGGTTCCGGTTACGGACTCTGCTGGTGCAGGGCGAGTTCGCGCGCGTGACGCCGAACGAGGTCTACCGCGCGGTGCACCAGCAGCTCGGCGCGAGCTTCATGGCGGTCGATCTCAACGCGGCCCGCGCCGCGGTCGAGGCGCTGCCCTGGGTCGCGACCGCCCGCGTGCGGCGCGAATGGCCCGGCACGCTGCGCATCGCGATCATCGAGGAAGTGCCGGTCGCGACCTGGCGCGACAATGGACTGGTCAACGCCGACGGCATCGTCTTCGCGGAGGGTGCCGCGGCGTTCGCCACCCTGCCGGCGCTGGCCGGGCCGCGCGGCACGGCCGCCGAGGTGCTCGCGACCTTCGCCGAGATGCAGCGCGCGGTTGCGGCGCAAGGGCTCGAGCTCAAGCGCGTCGAGCAAAGCGAACGTCGTGCCTGGACCGTGTGGTTCGCCGATGGCACCCAGGTGCGGCTGGGCCGACGCGACGCGCTGCCGCGGCTGGCGCGCTACGCCAGCATCGCCGCGCCGGTGGTCGTGCCACAGGCCGCCCACATCGCCTATGTCGACATGCGCTACGCGAACGGTTTCGCGCTCGGCTGGCGCGTGTCGCGTCCGGCCGTGACGGGAACCAAGAAAGGGCGGACCCCTTCGGAGAAGACAGATGTCTAGGAAGAGCGAGCGCAACCTCATCGTCGGTCTCGACATCGGCACCTCGAAGGTCGTGGCCGTCGTCGGCGAGGTCCGTGCCGACCGCAGCATCGAGATCGTCGGTTTTGGCTCGCAGCCTTCGACCGGCCTGAAGAAGGGCGTGGTCGTGAACATCGACGCCACCGTCGATTCGATCCAGCGCGCGGTCGACGAGGCTGAGCTGATGGCTGGTTGCCGCATCCACTCGGTGTTCGCCGGGATCGCCGGCAGCCACATCCGCAGCCTGAACAGCCACGGCGTGGCCGAGATCCGCGACAAGGAGGTCACCGCGGACGACATCAGCCGCGCGGTGAACGCGGCGCGGGCGATGGCGATTCCCTCCGACCAACGCGTGCTGCACGTGCTGCCGCAGGACTTCACGGTCGATGGCCAGCCCGGAATCCGCGAGCCGGTCGGCATGTCGGGCGTGCGGCTCGAGGTCAACGTCCACGTCGTCACCGCCTCAGCGTCGGCGGCGGAGAACGTCATCAAGTGCATCAAGCGCTGCGGGCTCGAGGTCGACGACCTGATCCTCGAACAGTTGGCGTCGGCGCACGCGGTGCTGACCGAGGATGAGAAGGGGCTCGGCGTCTGCCTGGTCGACATCGGTGGTGGCACCACCGATGTCGCGGTGTTCCACGATGGCTCGATCCGCTACACCAAGTCGATCCCGATCGCCGGCGACCAGATCACCAGCGACATCGCGGTGACGATGCGCACTCCGACGCAGTACGCCGAGGAGATCAAGGTCAAGTACGCCTGCGCGCTTGGCTTGCTGGCGAACGCCGATGAGACCATCGAGGTGCCGAGCGTGGGTGATCGGCCGCCGCGGCGCCTGGCGCGCCAATCGCTGGCCGCGATCGTCGAGCCGCGTTACCGCGAGCTGTTCGAGCTGGTGCATGCCGAGCTGCGGCTGGCCGGCTTCGTCAACGAGCGCGGCGAGGTCGCGCTGCCGGCGGGCGTGGTGCTCACCGGCGGCAGCTCGAAGATGGAAGGCGCGACCGACCTCGCCGAGGAACTGTTCCACGCACCGGTCCGACTCGGCGCGCCGCAGCATGTATCGGGGCTCGCCGACGTCGTTCGCAATCCGATCCACGCGACGGGCGTCGGCCTGTTGCTGACCGGCGCGCGCCAAGGCGCCCGGCCTGCGCCGCGCGCTTCGGGGCTCGACGGCGCCGCCGAAAGATTCATCGAAAGGTTGCGGACTGTGTTCCGCGACGAGCTTTAACTGGTTCGGTCTACGGGAGGATCGAAAGATGAGCATGAAGTACGAACTGATGGAAGGTGTGCCGCAGAACGCGGTGATAAAGGTGCTGGGCGTCGGTGGCGGCGGCTGCAACGCCGTGCAGCACATGGCGGCGGCGGGCATCCAGGGCGTCGAGTTCATCGGCATGAACACCGATGCGCAGGCGCTGCGACGGATGACCACGCGGACCCTGCAGCTGGGCGCGAACCTGACCAAGGGCCTGGGCGCGGGTTCCGACCCGGGCACGGGTCGTGAGGCGGCGCTGGAGGATCGTGAACGGATCGCCGACGTGATCCGCGACGCCGACATGTTGTTCATCACTGCCGGCATGGGCGGTGGCACCGGCACTGGTGCGGCACCGGTGGTGGCCCAGGTCGCCAAGGACCTCGGCATCCTCACGGTCGCGGTCGTGACCAAGCCGTTCCACATGGAGCGGCGCAAGCGCATGGAGGTCGCGGTCACCGGCATCGACGAGCTGGGCAAGCACGTCGATTCGCTGATCACGATCCCGAACGAGAAGCTGCTGACGGTGCTGCCGAAGGGCACCTCGCTGGCGCAGGCCTTCGCTGCGGTCAACGACGTGCTGCACGGCGCGGTCCGCGGCATCGCCGACTTGATCACGCAGACCGGTGAGATGAACGTCGACTTCGCCGATGTGCGCACCGTGATGCGGGAGATGGGTCTGGCGATGATGGGCACCGGGCGCGCCAGCGGTCCGGAACGTGCGCGCCAGGCTGCCGAGCTTGCGATCTCAAGCCCGCTGCTCGACGACATCAATGTGACCGGCGCCAAGGGCCTGTTGGTCAACGTCACCGCAGCCAACGGCTTCGGCATGGACGAGATGCAGCAGCTCAACGACCTGTTCGAGGCGATCGCTGATGCCGATGCCACGGTCAAGATCGGCATGGCCTACGACGAGAGCCTGGGCGAGGAGGTTCGGATCACGGTCATCGCGACCGGACTGGGAAGGCCGGCCGCGCGCAACCGGAACGACCTTGGCGGACCGGTGATGGTCGGTCCGGGTTCGATCTGGAGGCCGGCATCGAGCGTGGCACCGGTCGCGGCGTCGGCCGCGGTCGAAGTGCAACCGGCAATCGTGCCAGCCGCGCCTGCGGTCGTGCCAACGCCGGTGATGGCACCGGCGGTGGCGGTGGCACCGGTCACCACGCCACAACCGATGCAGCGACCAGGTCTCAGGGTCGCAAACGGTGGAGTCATCGATTACACGAGCTTCGATACGCCGACGGTCACGCGCCAGAGCACCGGGACGCAGCAGGGTGAGCAGCTGAACATCCCGGCGTTCCTGCGGCGGCAGGCGGACTGAGTCGGCACACGAGCACGGAGGCGTAGCAGAGAGGGGACGGGTCGATCAGGGATTGGGCCGCCCGCCAACGGGCGGCCCTTCTTTGCCAAGGCGCTGGTTTTCTAGGGAGAAAGTCGCGTTGTGCTAACCTACCGCGCCCCAAGAACCGGGGTGTCGGCGGGCCCGATGCTCAAGCAGCGAACGCTAAAGAACCCGATCCGCGCGACCGGTGTGGGCCTCCATTCCGGCGAGAAGGTCTACATGACCTTGCGCCCGGCGCCGCCAGACTCCGGGATCTGTTTCCGCCGGGTCGACCTGACCCCGCCGGTGGACGTGCCGGCAACGGCCAACAACGTTGGCGACACGTCGATGGCCTCGACGCTGATGGTCGGCGATGTCAAGGTTTCGACCGTCGAGCACCTGCTGTCGGCGTTCGCGGGTCTCGGCATCGACAACTGCGTGGTCGAGCTGTCGGCGCCCGAGGTGCCGATCATGGATGGGTCGGCGGGACCGTTCGTGTTCCTGGTGCAGTCGGCCGGGATCGAGGAGCAGTCGGCGCCGAAGCGCTTCGTCCGCATCAAGCGGACGGTGCGGGTCGAGCAGGGCGACAAGTGGGCGCAGTTCGAACCCTACGACGGATTCAAGGTGGCGTTCGAGATCGAGTTCGACCATCCGGTGTTCAAGCGCCATTCGCGCCGCGCCGAGGTGGACTTCCATACGACCTCCTTCGTGAAGGAGGTCAGTCGCGCTCGGACCTTCGGGTTCATGCGTGACTACGAGCTGCTGCGGGAGCGCAACCTTGCGCGCGGCGGCTCGCTCGACAACGCGATCGTGGTCGACGACCAGCGGATCGTGAACGAGGACGGGCTCAGGTACGAGGACGAGTTCGTCAAGCACAAGGTGCTGGACGCGATCGGCGATCTCTACCTGCTCGGCCACAGCCTGATCGGCTCGTTCACGGCCTTCAAGTCGGGCCATGCGCTGAACAACACGCTGTTGCGGGCTCTGCTCGCGGACCGCGAGGCTTGGGAAGAGGTCACGTTCGCGGATTACTCCGCGGCGCCGATCGCCTACATGAAACCGGTGGCGGTGGCCTAGCCCGCCTCCATGAGGTCATGCCGGCTTGCGCCGGCGGGCCAAGCGGGTGAGCGCGGCGGCGAGCTTCGGGTCCTTGACCCGGGCGCTCGACGCGTCGAGCGCCGCGCTGGCGGCGGCGGACAGCGCGCGCGGCGCAGGTTTCGGGCGTGGCCGGGAGGCGGGGTCCGGCAGCTGGACGCGCACCGCGACGCGGCGGATGTCGCGGCGGGTGCGAGCATCGAGCGCGGCCTTGAGCTCAGGCTCGAGGAAGCGCAGGCGGGTGGCCCAGGCAGGGCCGTCCGCCAGGATCACGAGCGTGGCGTCGCGCAGATGGGCGCCGCGCAGGTGGGGTTGCAGGTCGGCCGGCAGTGCGCGTCGCAGCGTCTGCTCGAGCTTGCCGGCTCGGCGAGCGGCTTCGGCCAGCCCGCCGAGCGCGCTGGTGCCGCTGAGCAGATCGGCAGCACGGCGCGGGCCCTTTGGTTTCGACGTCATAGGTGTGCGATGGACATCATACTGGTCAGGAAGGGCGCGCGACCGCGCCAATTGAACCTCGGTCATCCGCTGGCAGCAGCCGCGGCCGTGATCGGGCTCGGTGCCGTTTTGGCGTCGACCTTTGCGCTCGGCTTCGTCGCCGCGGATCGGTTTGGCAGCGGTCGGCCCGCCGAGCAGTTCGCCGAACTGCGCGGCCAGTTGACGCAGCAGCGCGCTGACCTCGATGGCGTGCAGCGCCAGGCACACGACGACCTCAACGCTCTGGCGGTGCGATTGGGTCAGCTCGACGCCCAGGTCATCCGGCTCGATGCGCTCGGCGATCGCCTCACACGGATGGCCGGCCTGACCAAGGGCGAGTTCGACTTCGGCGCGCCGGTCGCTGCCGGCGGTCCCGAGGTGCTGGCGGGCGATGGCTCGGTGCCGCCGCTCGATTTCGTACGCTCCGTCGATGTGCTAGCCGAGCAGCTCGCTGACCGCGAGAAGCAGTTGGCGGTGTTGGAGAACATCCTGATGAGCAAGAACCTGCTGCAGCAGGTGCGCCCGTCGGGTCGGCCGGTGCGCGAGGGCTACCTCTCGTCGTACTTCGGCATCCGCAGCGATCCGTTCACCGGCCACCGCGCGGCGCACTATGGCGTCGACTACGCCGGCGACATCGGCGACGACATCCTGGCGACCGCTTCCGGCGTCGTGACCTTCGCTGGGCCGCGCCTCGGCTATGGCCTGTTGGTTGAGGTCAACCACGGCGACGGCATCATCACCCGCTATGCCCATCTGAGCGAGAGCCTGGTGGCGCCTGGCGACGTGGTGAAGAAGGCCCAGGTCATCGCGCGCATGGGCTCGAGCGGGCGCTCGACTGGTCCGCACGTGCACTTCGAGGTGCTGCGCGAGGGCAAGCTGGTCAACCCCCTGACCTACATCCAGAGCGAAGGTTGAACTGCGCCGTTCCGCGCCCATATCGACCTGGCCTGAACCCGAACCCTCCCCCACGGACGCATGCCGGCGCTGCCCGCGCCGGCTTTCCTATTAGGTGATTGCACGGATGTTCCAGAGAATCCTCAGCACGATCTTCGGCAGCCGCAACGAGCGGAACCTCAAGGCCTATCGCCGCCAGGTGGCCGCCATCAACGCGCTCGAACCGCGGTTCCAAGCCCTGAGCGATGACGCACTGCGCACAACGCTGCCGGAACTGAAAGCCCGCCACGCCGCGGGCACGCCGTTGCCAGCACTGCTGCCAGAGACCTTCGCCGCGGTACGCGAGGCTGGGCGGCGCTACACGGCGATGCGCCATTTCGATGTGCAGCTCATCGGCGGCATGACGCTCGACGCCGGCAAGATCTCGGAGATGCGGACCGGCGAAGGCAAGACGCTGGTCGCGACGCTGGCCGCTTCGCTCAACGCGATCGCCGGCAAGGGCGTCCACGTGGTCACGGTCAACGAGTACCTGGCGCAGCGCGACGCGACCTGGATGCGGCCGATTTATGAAGGCGTCGGCCTGACGGTCGGCGTGATCCTCTCCGGCCAGGAGCCGGCGGCGAAGCGCGCGGCCTATGCCTGCGACATCACCTACGGCACCAACAACGAGTTCGGCTTCGACTACCTGCGCGACAACCTGGCGTTCCGCATGGCCGACAAGGCCCAGCGCGCGCTTGGCTTCGCGGTAGTTGACGAGGTCGACTCGATCCTGATCGACGAGGCGCGCACGCCGCTGATCATCTCGGGTCCGACCGACGACCACACCGACCTGTACGTGAAGGTCGATGCGCTGATCCCGCAGCTCAGGCGCGCGGCCACTGAGGACGATCCTGGCGACTACACGATCGACGAGAAGGCGCGCCAGGTGCATCTGACCGAGACCGGCCATGAGCACGTCGAGCAGCTGCTGGCCGGAGCCGGCCTGCTGCGCGATGGCGAGTCGCTCTACGACGCGGGCAACATCCTGCTGCTGCATCACGTCCATGCTGGGTTGCGCGCGCATGCGTTGTTCAAGCGCGACGTCGAGTACCTGGTGAAGGATGGCCAGGCGGTGATCGTTGATGAGTTCACCGGGCGCACCATGCCGGGTCGGCGCTGGTCAGACGGTCTGCATCAGGCGGTCGAGGCGAAGGAAGGCCTGAAGATACAGGCCGAGAACCAGACGCTGGCGTCGATCACCTTCCAGAACTACTTCCGCATGTACGGCAAGCTCTCGGGCATGACCGGCACCGCCGACACCGAGGCCTACGAGTTCCAGCAGATCTACGGGCTCGAGGTGGTGGTGATCCCGACCCATCGACCGATGATCCGCGCTGACCTGCCTGATCAGGTCTACAAGACGACGCGCGAGAAGTTCGAGGCGGTGGTCGCTGACGTCAAGGAGCGCCACAGCCGTGGCCAGCCGATCCTGCTCGGTACCGCATCGATCGAGACCTCGGAGCATGTCGCGACGCTGCTGCTTAAGGAGCGCATCCCGCACCAGGTGCTGAACGCGAAGCAGCACGCGCGCGAGGCGGCAATCGTGGCCCAGGCCGGCAGGGCGGACGCGGTCACGATTGCGACGAACATGGCCGGCCGCGGCACCGACATCGTGCTCGGCGGCAACCCGGAGTTCGCGGCGCGCGTCGAGGTCTATGGCGAGGAACTGGCCTGCGTGCCGGGCGGCTGCGACGAGACCACGCCGGAGTACCGAGCCGCGCTCGAGCGCCATCGCGCCGCCTGCGCCGCGGACCGCGACCAGGTGGTGGCCGCGGGCGGCCTGCACATCGTCGGTTCCGAGCGCCATGAATCGCGGCGCATCGACAACCAGCTGCGCGGTCGTTCCGGTCGCCAGGGCGATCCGGGCTCGACCCGCTTCTACCTCGCGCTCGAGGACAACCTGATGCGCATCTTCGGCGGCGACCGCCTGAAGGGCCTGATGGAGAAGCTCGGCATGCAGGAAGGCGAGGCGATCGAGCACAACCTGGTGACGCGCGTGATCGAGAACTCACAGCGCAAGGTCGAGGCTCACAACTTCGACATGCGCAAGCAGTTGCTCGAGTACGACGACGTCGCCAACGACCAGCGCAAGGTGATCTACGAGCAGCGCAACGAACTGATGGCCGCCGAGGACATCGGCGAGAACATCGCCGCGATCCGCGTCGACGTGGTCAACGCACTGATCGACCGTTTCGTCGCCCCCGGCAGCCTGCACGAGCAGTGGAACCTGGTCGGCTTGGCCGAGTCGCTGCGCAGCGACTTCAACTTCGATGGCGACATGCCAGCCTGGCTGGAGGCGGATCACGAGCTCGGCGAGGAGGCCTTGCGCACGCGGGTGGTCGCTGAGATCGTGCAGGCGTATTCGACCAAGGAGGCGCAGACCGGTGCGCCGGTGCTGCGGCACTTCGAGAAGGCGATCATGCTGCAGGTGCTCGATCAGATGTGGAAGGAGCACCTCGCGGCGATGGACCACCTGCGCCAGGGCATCCACCTGCGTGGCTACGCGCAGAAGAACCCGAAGCAGGAGTACAAGCGCGAAGCCTTCGAGATGTTCTTCGCCATGCTCGAGCGCATCAAGCACGACGTGATCTCGGTCGTGTCGCGGGTCCAGATCCGTGGTGAGCAGGACGTCGCCAAGGTCGAGGAACAACGCCGCGCGGATCCGCAGCGGATGCAGTTCCAGCACGCTGCCGCGCCGAGCGCCGAGCCGGCCGCAGCAGCGCCGCCGGATGCCGTGGCTGCTGGCGGCGGGCATGCCGCCGAGGCGGCGCGGGTGGCGCCAAGCGTGCGCGCGACGCGCAAGGTCGGACGCAACGAGCCCTGTCCCTGCGGCTCCGGCCTGAAATACAAGCAGTGTCACGGCCGCATCGGCTGAACGTCGGCGCGGCCGTGCTGCGTGACGCGGCAGGCCGGGTCCTGATCGCCGAACGCAGTGCCGGCCGCAGCCATGCCGGCGAGTGGGAGTTCCCGGGCGGCAAGCTTGAACCGGGCGAGTCGGTTGATGTGGCAGTCGCCCGCGAGCTCGCCGAGGAGCTCGGCATCGAAGTGCTGGCGAGTCATCCGCTGCTGACGCTAACGCATCGTTATCCGGAACGGGATGTGATCCTGCACGCCGTCGCGGTCGACGCCTGGCGTGGCACGCCGCGATCACGCGAAGGGCAGGCCCTGGCCTGGGTCGAGCCGTCACGGCTCCGCGACTGGCCGATCCTGGCGGCCGACAGACCGATCCTCAACCTCTTGCGGCTGCCGCAGCAATTGGCGATTTCGCCTGATTGCAGTGGGCCGTCGGAACTCATGGCGGGCCTCGATGCCACGCTCGGTGCCGGGCTGAGGTTGCTGCAGTTGCGCGCGCCGACGCTCGGGCCCGCCGAATACCGCGCGCTCGCGACCCATGCCATCGCCCGCTGCCGCGATGCTGGTGCCACCCTGCTGCTCAACGCGGAACCGGCGCTCGCACTCGAACTCGGTGCCGATGGTGCGCACCTCAACCGCCGACGGCTGGCGGCCTGCAGCGTCCGGCCGGTGCCGCGCAGCGCATGGTTGAGCGCCAGCGTGCACGACGCGGGCGAGCTCGCGCGCGCGGTTGCGCTCGACGCGGACCTGCTGCTGATCGGCCCCGTGTGCGCGACCGCCTCGCACGCGGACGCGGTCCCGCTCGGCTGGGCCGCGGCGGCGGCGCTGATACCGGGCGCCGGTCGGCCGTGCTATGCGCTCGGCGGGCTTGGCGCCGGCGACCTCGCGCGCGCCGTTGCGCATGGCGCGCATGGCGTTGCGGGGATCAGCGGATTCTGGCGTCGCGCTTGAGCGCGACGCGGGTCAAGACCGGTCGGGGTCGGCTGCGCTGGCGTCGTCGGCGGCGGCGGGCTCAACCGGGATGCTGCGCGCGCCTTCGGTGAGCCAGGCACCCAGATCGATCAACCGGCAGCGATCGGAGCAGAACGGACGCGCAGGGTTCGTCGCAAGTTCGACCGGCTGGCCGCAGTTCGGGCAGGGCGCCGCGGGCATCGGTGGTCAGAACTGACACAGCACGAGCTGGAACGAGATGTCGCGCGCGGTCTGGTGGGCGCGCTCGTCCAGGGTGCTGCGCTCGAGGAACCGGATCGTGAAGCGATGCTTGCCGGCGCTGATCTCCGGGAACACCCTCAGTTCAGGCAGCAACAGCACGCGCACCAGTTGGTGGGGCAGGCCGCCGTCGAGGTTCATCTGGAACATCCCGGCCGGCGCCTCGTGGCAGGCCGGCACCGCGCTCTCGCGCGTGAGCATTAGGATCAACTTGATCGCGCGTCGCACCGGGTCGAGGTGGTCGAGCCAGATCGCGAGGTCGCGCGCTCGTTCCGCCGAGGTCTGGCTGAGCCAGTAGTGCAGAACCGGCAGGTCGAAGGCGCAGGTCCCGCCAGGGATGCTGGCGCGGTTGCGGATGTTGCCGAGGAACTCGCTCTCGCGCAGCGCCTGAGCCAGCTGCCGCTCGGGCGTGTCGACCCGTTTGCGGATACGGTCGACGCTCTCGAGGATGTTCGCGGCTCGCTGCTGATCGACGCCCTCGCGTTGGCGCAGGCGCGTCAGCAGAACCGCATCGCGCTCCAGCTCCTTCAGCACCTCGGTCCGCACATCGCCCTTGTTGAGGATCGCCAGCACCTCAAGCAGCGTGGTGAGCGCAGCACGCGCGTCCCACAGGTGGGTGCCCGAAGTGTGGTGCGCGAGCTGCTCGAACAGGAACTCGAGACGCATGAACGTGCGCATCCGCTCGTTCAGCGGCTGCTCGTAGGCGACCGTGCGAGCGGCGGAGAGTTCGGTGGCCTGGATCGGGGCGACGCTCATGGCGGGCTATTCTGGCCCCCGCGTCCCGAGCGTGGGAAGGGGGCGCCGCGCGCAAGCGTGACGTAGGTCTCATGCCGACGTCCGACCTCGGCTGCCAGCGCCTCCAGGCTGCCGCTGTTCTCGATCAGGTCGTCGGCGACAGCGATGCGTGCGGTGCGATCGGTCTGGGCATCGAGCAGGTGACGCACGCCGGCTGGTGATTCAGCATCGCGCGCCAGCACGCGTGCCGCCTGCTGCTCCACCGAGCAATCGACCACCAGCACCCGATCGAAGAGCCGCGCGAGGTCGCGCTCGACCAGCAGCGGCACGACGAACAACAGGTATTCGCCGGCGCTGGTGCGGGCCTGTTCGGCCATGCGCGCGAGGATCTGAGGGTGCAGCAGCGCTTCGAGCGCGGCGCGTGAATCGACGTCGCTGAACGCACGCGCACGAAGCGCACGCCGATCGAGCTGGCCCTGCGCGTCGACGAGGTCGGCGCCGAAGCGGGCGGTGATCGCAGCGAGCGCCGGGCTGCCCGGCACGGTGAGCTCGTGCGCGATCGCGTCGGCATCGATCACCGCCACGCCGCGGTGCGCGAACATCCGGGCGACCGTCGACTTGCCGCTGCCGATGCCACCGGTGAGCCCGATCCGCAGGCGCGCATCGTCGTCGAGCCAGCCGCGCATCAGCCGCGCTCCAACATCAACGAGGTCCGACCGCCACGAGGTAGCGCTGGACCCACTCTGCGCCCCACATCAGGTAGAGCCAGCCTGCGGGGCAGAGGTAGACACCGAACGCGATGCGGCTGCCGAGCGTGGCGCGGCGCGCGATGATCAGACCGATGCCGACCAGCGCACCGGCGACCGAGGCCAACAGCACGATCGGCAGGATGGCGCCGACGCCGAACCAGGCGCCTAACGCCGCCAGCAGCTTGAAGTCGCCGTAGCCGAACCCCTCCTTGCCGGTCAGCGCCTTGAACAGGTGGAAGACGCTCCACAGCGAGAGATAACCGACCGCGGCACCGACGATCGCTTCGCGCGGCGACACGAACGGCTGCCACAGGCTGGCCAGCAGCCCGAGCCACAGCAGCGGCAGCGTCAGGTCGTCGGGCAGCAGCTGGTGCTCGAAGTCGATCAGCGCGAGCGCCAGCAGCGTCCAGGAGATCGCCAGCGCGGCGAGCAGCTGCGGTCCGGCGCCGAAGCGCAACGCACAGGCCACCGCGAGCACGGCAGCAGCGATTTCGACCAGCGGGTAGCGCGGCGAGATCGGCGCGCGACAGGCGCTGCAACGCCCGCGCAGCAGCAGCCAGGAGAGGACCGGCACGTTCTCGAACCAGCGGATCGCATGGTCGCAAGCCGGACAACGCGAACCGGGCACGATCAGGTCGTAGCGCGGCGCGGCGACTGGCGGCTCGCCCGCGAGCTCGGCGCCCTCCAACTCGGCACATTGCGCGCGCCACTCGCGCTCGAGCATCCGCGGCAGGCGGTGCACGACGACGTTGAGGAAACTGCCAACGACCAAGCCGAACGCGGCGCAGCTCGCGACCAGGAACACCTGCTCGGCCTGCAGGACGGTCATGAGGTCTTGGAAAGCGGAGCGCAGCGGCGCCCGCGAATCAGACGACAGCGCCGAGCTTGAAGATCGGCAGGTACATCGCCACCACCAAGCCGCCGACCAGCACGCCGAGTATCGCCATGATCATCGGCTCCATCAGCGCCGAGAGGTTGTCGACCGCATCGTCGACCTCGGCCTCGTAGAAGTCGGCGACCTTCGACGCCATCGCATCGATCGCGCCGGATTCCTCGCCGATGGCGATCATCTGCACCACCATGTTCGGGAACAAGCCGGCCTGGGCCATGGTCACGTTGAGCTGCGTGCCGGTCGCCACCTGCTCCTGCATCTTTAGGATCGCATTCTCCCAGACGATGTTGCCGGTGGCGCCCGCGACGGAGCTGAGCGCCTCCACCAGCGGCACGCCGGCCGTGAACATCACCGACAGCGTGCGGGCGAAGCGCGCGATCGCGGCCTTGACCAGGATGTCGCCGACCACCGGCATCTTGAGCATCATGCGGTCGAGGTTCTCGCGCATCTTGGCTGAACGCTTCTTGAAGTACATGAACGCATAGCCGAGGCCGCCGATGATGAAGACCAGCATGTAGCCCTTCTCGATCAGCCAATGCGACATGTTCACGACCATCTGCGTGAACGCTGGCAGTTCCGCGCCGAAGCCCTTGAACAGGTCCTCGAACTGCGGGATCACGTAGATCAGCAGCACGGTCGTTACCGCCCCCGCGATGCCGAGCACCGTCAGCGGGTAGGTCAGCGCCTTCTTGATCTTCTTCTTGATTAGCTCGGTCTTCTCCTTGTAGGTCGCGACCTTCTCCAGCAGCGTCTCGAGCGCACCGGCCTGTTCACCGGCCTCGACCAGGTTGCAGAACAGGTCATCGAAGTACAGCGGTTGGCTGCGCAACGCATCGGCAAGCGCAACGCCAGCCTCGACCTCGCTCTTGATCGACATGATCAGTTCCTGCATCCGCGGGTTCTCGTGGCCCTTGCCCACGATGTCGAACGACTGCACCAGCGGCACACCGGCCTTCATCATCGTCGCCAGCTGACGGGCGAATATCGCGATGTCGCCGGCCGTGATGGCCTTGCCACCCATGCCGCCGATCTTCTTCTGCTTGCTGATCTTGAGCGGGACGATGCCCTGGCGGCGGAGCTCCGCCCTGACCGCGGCCTCATCGGGCGCGACCGACTTGCCGGCGGCCCGGTTGCCCTTCTTATCGGTGCCTTCCCAGGTCCAATTGAACTGCGCTTTGGCTTCGGCCATCGTTCTCGCTCAGTTGCTGGTGACGATCAGTCGGCGATCGTGACGGAGTTGGCTTCGGCGAGGCTGGTGACCCCGGCCAGGACCTTGGACAGCGCGGAACGCCGCAGGTCCCAGATGCCGTTCTTCAGCGCGATGTCGGCGATCTCGCCGGAGTTGCCACCCTTCATCAGGCAGCGCGCCATCTCGTCGGTCAGCGGCATCACCTGGTAGATGCCGGCGCGGCCCTTGTAGCCCTCCTTGCACAGGTCGCAGCCGACCGGCTCGTAGAACGTTGCACCCCTGGCGATGTCCTCCTCGGTGAAGCCTTCCTTCAGGAGGGCCTCCTTCGGGATGTCCATCGGCCGCTTGCAGTTTGAGCACAAGCGTCGCGCCAGACGCTGCGCGATGATCAGGTTCACCGCGGTCGCAATCGAGTAGGGCGGCACGCCCATATCGACCATGCGGGTCAAGGTCTTCGGCGCGTCGTTGGTGTGCAGCGTCGACATCACCATGTGGCCGGTCTGCGCTGCCTTGATCGCGATCTCAGCGGTCTCGAGGTCACGGATTTCACCGACCAGGATCACGTCGGGGTCCTGACGCAGGAACGCCTTGAGCACCGAGGAGAAGGTCAGACCGACCTTCGGGTTCACGTTCACTTGGTTGATGCCGGGCAGCTGGATCTCGACCGGATCCTCGGCGGTGCAGATGTTGGTGTCGGGGACGTTGAGGATGTTGATGCCGGTGTACAGCGAGACCGTCTTGCCCGAGCCGGTGGGTCCGGTGACCAGGATCATGCCGTAGGGTTTGGCGAGGTTGTTGAGGTACAGCTCCTTCTGGTGCGCCTCGTAGCCGAGCGCCTCGATGCCGAGCTTGGCGCTCGACGGATCGAGGATGCGCAAGCAGATCTTCTCGCCCCACAGCGTCGGGCAGGAGTTGACGCGGAAGTCGATCGAGCGCGACTTGGAGAGCTTCAACTTGATCTTGCCGTCCTGCGGCACGCGGCGTTCGGCGATGTCCATGCGCGACATCACCTTCAAGCGCGCGGCGATCTTCATCGCCAGCACTACCGGCGGCGAGGCTGCCTCGAACAGGTTGCCATCGAGGCGGAAGCGGACGCGGTAGGACTTCTCGTACGGCTCGAAGTGGAGGTCCGACACGCCCTTGTTGATCGCGTCGACCAGCATCTTGTTCACGAACTTGACGACTGGCGCGTCCTCGGCATCGCTCTGCGAGGCGCCGCCCTGGTCGGCATCGGGGTCGACCGTCTCGAGCCCGGCGAAATCGTCCATGCCGTCGTCGAGGTCCTTCATCGAGGTGTCGGCCGACTCGATGGCCTTGTCGATGGCTTTGGAGAGCTTGTGCTCCTCGACCACGATCGGTTCGACGATGTGATTGGTCTGGAACTTGATCTCGTCGAGCGCCGCGAGGTTGGTCGGATCGGAGACGCCGAGGAACAGCTTCTTGCCGCGGCGGAACAACGGCAGCGCACGGTGCTTCTGGATCAACTTCTGATCGACGATCTTGACGGTCTCGGATTCGATGTCGATGACCGCAAGGTCCAACAACGGCACGCCGAACTCGTGGGCGGCGGCGAAGGCGATGGCGGCGGGATCGGCGAGCTTCTTCTCGACCAGGTGGCTGACGAAGGATTGCTTGGCCTTGAGCGAATCCTGCCAGGCGGTCGCGGCGGCCTCCTCGGCGAGCAGGCCGTCCATGACCAGGCGTCGGGCCAAGCCGGTGAGGTTGGTACGGACTGGAGTGCTCGCCACGGCGCGTCCCCAAGATCAGTGGAAGGACCGATGGGTCCCCGTCGGGATAGTAGTGTATCGCCTTAGAACCTCCAACTAAGGCTTTCAGCCGATTGGGTTTCTCCCCCTTTCGGCGGCCTGGAGGCGGGCCTCCAGATCGGCGATGCGCGCCGCCAAAGCCTGCCGCCGCAAGGGGTTGGTGGGCAGCGCCGCCCGGGCCTGTTCAAGCGCTGCGGCCGTACCGGTGAGGTCACCGGCGTCGAGGCGCCAGCGTGCCTCGGTCAACGCGTAATCCGTCTCGGCGCGTGCTTCGAATGCATGCCGCATCGCGGCGATCGCTGCAGGCCCGTCATCGGCCAGTCGCGCCAAGCGGGCGTCGACCAGATGCAGGACCCAGATGTCGCGCCGGTAGTCCGGGTTTGCCAGCAGCGAGGCGGTGAGCTCGCGCAGCAGGCCGAGCTCGACGCGCGGGCAGGGCGTGCCGCGCTCGAAGCGCGCCGTCATGCGATCGAGCGCGGCGCCAGGCCCATAGGAGAAGCGCGCGTGCGTGGCGCGCTCGAGCAACAGCTCGCGTGTCGGCAACGGCTGCGTGCCAACGCTGCAGCCGAGCTCGAGCCAGTCGAGCGCGAAGCTCACGCCATCGGCGAAGCGCGGTTCACCCGCGACGTAGAGGACTGCTGCGCCATCCAGGTCGCCGCGCAGCTTGCGCATGTTCGCGAGGTAGGACTGCGCCCGCAGCGAGGCCGGATGCTGCGTGGCCCAGCGTTCCGCCTGTGCCATCGGATCTCCCCACAGCTGGGCTTCGCGCGCCCCGGCCGCCGCGATGCCGAGGCTGAACCCGAGCAGCAGCAGGCTGCCGACCAGTGCGCGGCGCCCCCCTTGCCCGATCAACGCCTCGGCTGCGAGCACCACCAGCAGCAACGGTCCGGCCAAGGCCAGGTAGTTGCGATGCTCGAAGTAGAACTCGAGCGGCAGCAGCGTCGATTCGAGCAGATGGTTGGCGAGGAACCAGAACACTGCGAACGCGACCAGCGGCGCACGCCGTCGCAACAGCAGGGCACCGATCGTGGTGCTGCTGAGCAGCAGCATGGCCGGCAGCGTGGTCCAGGGTTCGATCCAACCGGTCGAGGTCGCGAAGTCGTCGTGGAACACGCCGAGCGCAGCAGCGTGCGGCCAGAACGCGATCCAGGCGTACTCGACCAGCGCGCGTGGTTGCGACAGCACGCGCTCGAACAGGGTGAAGTCGCGGGTGGCGTAGCCCTCGGTCAGCCAGTCAGCACCGAACCACAGGCAGACCAGCGCCGCCGCCGCGAGCGGCAAGTGCAACGCCAATCGGCGCCAGCGACACCAGCGCGCGGAGGGTGTTTCGCTCGCCGGCAGCGTGTGATCGATGACCAGGGCGAGAGGCAGGATCAGCGCGGCCGACTCCTTGCACAGCACACCGACCAAGCCGGCCGCCGCCAGGCCGCCGAACGCCAGCAGGTAGCCGTGGATGCGTTCGGGCGCGGCCAGCGTCTGCGCCCGACCGCGCACGAACGCCAGCAACCCGAGCAGCACGGCCAGCGCCGCGAGCTCGGTCATGCGTTGCACCACGTAGGCCACCGTCGACAACTGCAGCGGATGCACCAGCCACAGCAGCGCGACGACCAGCGCGATGCGACGGGCCGCCGCGTGGTGCGGCGCGAGCAGCGCGTCGAGCAGCAGGTAGAGGGTCCAGCCGGTCGCGAGGTGTAGGCCGAGGTTGACCGCTTTGAACGGCAGCGGATGGGCCGACCAATCCCCGGCCTGTACAGCGAAGGTCAACAGCGAGAGCGGTCGACCGCCGGGTCCGGCCAGCCCGCTGGTGACGAAGCTGATCAGGTTGTCGGTGCCGGCCGCCAGCCGTGCCAGGCCGCCGAGGTTCGGCAGGTCATCGAGCAGGAAGGCGCCGTGCAGCGCCGGCAGCAGCAGCGTCGCGGCGGCGGCGAGCGCGAGCAGCGCGCCGAGGCGCGGCGGTATCGAGCTAAGGGACTGCAGCAGTTTGCGCATCGGGCGCGGGCATCATAGCGGCGCCGGTTCGTCGCAGCGCAGCCCTGGGTTAGGCTGGCGCAACGATGCCCGAACCGCAGCAGCAGAACTTCCGCGACAAGTACGAGAAGAGCGGGCGCATCGGCGGCTGGCTCATCGACCGTTTCTACACGACGGTCGCCGGGCTCATCGCCGGGTTGCAGCCATCGCCTGTGAGCGCCTTCGAAGTCGGCGCCGGCGAAGGTTATTCGACGCAGCGGCTGGCGCCGATGCTGCCGGAGGGCTGCCGGTTCATGAGCTCCGAGTTCGATACGGAGCTGGTACTGCGGGCCCGCCAACGCAATCCGGGCGTTGCCATCAGCACCCAATCAATCTACGCGCTCGAGCGCGAGGACGCGAGCGCCGACCTCGTGATCTGCCTCGAAGTGCTCGAGCACCTCGATGATCCCGCCCGCGGCCTGGCCGAGCTCGCGCGCGTCGCGCGGCGCGCGCTCATCGTCTCGGTGCCGAACGAGCCGGTCTGGCGCGTGCTCAACTGTGCGCGTGGCAAGTACTGGGACGATTTCGGCAACACCCCGGGCCATCTCAACCATTGGTCACCGCGCGCGTTCGAGCGCTTCATCGGCAGCCGTTGCGACATCGTGGCGCGCGCGCAGCCGCTGCCGTGGACCGTGGTGCTGGCGGTGCCACGGCGATGATCCCTGTTTGGCTGCGCAGCCCGCGCGTCGGCGGGGCATTCCTGGTGCTCGCGCTCGGCGCCCTGGCCTGGGCGGTGAGCCGCAGCCTGCCCGCGCTCGCGCAGGCCTTCGCGGCATTGCGCAGGGCACCCGCCGAGAGCGCGCTCGCGCTGCTGGCCTACCTCAGCTTCGTCATCGCGCTCGGCATGATCTGGCGCGGGCTGCTCGCGCGTTGCAGTGGTACCTGGCTGACGCGCGCGGCGGCGCTGCGCGTGCAGTCGATCGCCTGGTCAGCGCGCTACCTGCCCGGCAAGCTCGGCCTGGTCGCTGCCAAGGTCTTGCTGGTGCCGACCGACCGCGCCGCCGCGGCCTGGGCCGCAGCCTGGGAGCAGGTGTTGTTCCTGGTCGCCGGCGTGCTGCTGATCGCGGCCTGCGCCGCGGCGTCCGTCGGCAGCGCGTTCGGCGACCTGCTGCCGGGCGCGGCACCGCTCGCGCTACTGGCAGCGGTGATCGCGCTGTTGCTGGTGGTGATGTCGCTGGCGCCGCGGCTCGATGCGCTGGTGACAAGGCTGGCCGGCATCACCACGACAACGGTGCACCCGCGCGCGGGCGAGATCGCAGGCTGGCTGCTCGCGTTCGCTGCGGCGCACTGCCTGGTGGGCTTGAGCTTCGTCGCGCTGCTCGCGGCGCTCGGCCATGGTGATGTGTTCAGCACTGTCGAGGCGATCGGCATCCTCACCGCGGCGCACCTCGGCGGGATCGTGGCGGTGATCGCACCGGCTGGCCTTGGCGTGCGCGAGGCGCTGCTCGCGGGGATGTTGGCGCCGACCATCGGCACTGAGGCGGCCTTGGCGGCGGCCTTGATCACGCGGGCCGGCGCCACACTCGGTGACATCCTGGTTGCGCCGTTGGCGTTGCTCCCCGCCGCGCGCGGGACCGACGCCGCCTAGTCGTCGCGACGCGATTCCTGCCGCGATTCCTGCCGCGAGGCGGCATGCATGTACATCAGCGTGGTGACCTGGTCCGAGACCAGGCCGATCAGGAACGTGAGCACGCTCACCGAGATCAGCAACGCGCTCATGTTGGTGAAGCGACCGGCATCCAAGTAGGTGTAGAGGTAGTAGCCGGCACCGGTCACGAACAGCGTCGCCGACATCGGCAGGAACAACTTCATCGGCGAGAACAGCGTGCCCACCTTGAGGATGATCAACAGGAAGCGCGCCCCGTCGCGCAACGGCCGGATGTGGCTCTTGCCCTCGCGCTTCAGCGCCACGATCGGTTCGTAGCCGACGGCATAGCCGGCGCGGAAGAACGCCAGCGTGATCGTGGTCGGGTAGGAGAACCCGTTCGGCAGCAAGTGCAGGAACTCGCGGAACCGGTTGGCGCGCACCGCCCGGAACCCGGAGGTTAGGTCCTCGATCCGCTGGTTCACCATCCAGCCGCCGAAGCCGTTGTAGATCGCGTTCGCCAGACGCCGGCCCAAGCTCGCGTGCGAGTTGCTGCGCCGCGCACCGACCACCATGTCGTAGCCCTGCTCAAGCCGCGCCAACAGGCGACCGACGTCGGCCGGGTCATGCTGGCCGTCGGCATCGAGCGTCACCAGCACCGCGCCGTGGGCATGGCGCGCGCCGGTCTTGATCGCGGCACCGTTGCCCATGTTGTAGGGGTGGCGCAGCACGCGCACACCGAGCGGTTCGAGCAGCGCTGCCACCGGCTCGCGCGAGGCATCGTCGACCACCAGCACCTCGGCGGTCGGGTGCGCGCGCCGCAGCACGCCGACCACCTCGGCGACGCGGGCACCTTCGTTGTAGCAGGGGATGATGAAGCTCAGGGGCTGGGTCATGGCGCTCTGCTTAAGGACGAGGTGCGGAGTCTACCAAGCGCAGCTTGGCGTCCCACTGCTCAAGCCGTGGCAGCACCGCGCGGCCGCGCAGCGGCGAGGACCGCGCCAGGGCCAGCGCCGCATCGAGGTAGCGGCGCGCCAGCGGCAGGTCGCCGCCTTCGAAGGCGATGATCACCTGCAGCGTCGCCACGTCGAGCCGCGGTCGTCTGGTCATCGCCTCGTCGTATTCGACGAGCGCGCCGCGCCAATCGCCGCGCAGCTTGAGCAAGCGACCGCGCAGCAATGGCACGAGCTCTGGGGCGTCACCGCGTGCCGGGTTCGCGTCGATCGCGTCCAGCATGGCGAACACGTCGCTGCCCAGCACGCGGCCGCACTCGCCGTCACCTTCGTACTCACCGACGATGCGGTCGATGACCGCGGCTGGGCTGTAGGAGAAGCGTGCGGTGCGCAGGCGCTCCAGCAATGCTTCGCGGGCGGGCAGCAGCGCGGTCGGCGAAAGGCAGCCGAGTTCGAACCACTCGATCATCGGGCCTGCGTCGCGCGGGAAGTCGCGTGCCATGCGCGCGTACTCATCGGCTGCGGCGTCGTGATGCCCGAGCTCCTTCAGGACCCCGGCGAAGTTGGCGCGGGCGCGGAGCGAGGTCGGATGCTCGGCCGACCAGATCGGCGCCAGCGCTGTTGGCCGACCCCAGATCATCGCCTCGGTGTAGGTCAGCGCGGTGAAGCCCAGTGCCAGCACCGCGAACAGCGCTGGCACCACGATGCGGGCGTGGCGGGTGGTGAGCCGCGCCAGTGCAATCTGGCTGTAGTAGGCCGCGGCACAGGCCGGGCCGAGCAGTGGCAGGTAGTTGCGGTGCTCGAAGTAGAGTTCGAGCGGCAGGAAGGTGGATTCGAGCAGGTGGCCCGCGAAGTACCACAGGATCGCGAACGCCAACACCGGCGCGCGGGCGCGCAGCCACCCGCCGAGGCCGATGAGCGCGAGCACTGCGAGCAGGGCCGGCAGCGTGCTGAGCGGATCGAGCAGCCCGCGCGAGGCGAAGTAGTCGTCGTGGAACAGCGTCAGCCGGCTCGGCGTGGGGGCGACGATCAGTCCGAGGTACTCGATCAGCACGCGGGATTGTGTCAGCAGCCGCTCGCCGAGCCCGAACTCGCGGATCGAGTACTTCTCCAGGATGAGCTGGTCCCAGCGCCACGCCACCAGCGTGCAGAACAAGAGTGCGGGCGCGTGCAGCAGCAGGTGGCGCGCCCGGCGCCATGCCAGGGGCGCGGGCAGTTCGCGGAGCACGGTGTGTTCGAGCACCAGCGCATAGGCCAGCAGCAGCACGCCGGTCTCCTTGCTCAGTACGGCGAGCAGACCGCCGGCGCCGATCCCGACCGCGGCCCACAAGTAGCCCGCCACGCGATCCGGCGACCGCGCGACCAGCAGGCGCCCGTGGGTCCAGCCGATCAGCCCGAGCACGGTGAACAAGGTCGCCAGGATCGTCATGCGCTGCACGACGTAGGCCACCGTCGAGACCTGGATCGGATGCAGCAGCCACAGGCCCGCGGCGACCACCGCCAGTGTCTGGGCGCGGCCGGGATCGCCCGGCCACCACGATCTGGCGAGGCGCAGCAGCAGCAGCGCGCAGAGCGCGCCGGTGACCAGGTGCAGGCCCAGGCTCACGCGATGGAATGCGGCCATATCGACCGGCCAGGCCGCGTGCTGTAGCGCGAAGCTGAACAGCGCGAGCGGTCGGCCGGTGGGGCCGGAGATTCCGTAGGTCGTGTAGGTCCAGAAATCGAGGTCGAAGAGCCCACCGATCCGCGCCAGCCCCATCAGGTTCGGCAGGTCGTCGAACAGGAATGGGCCACTGAGACTCGGTAGGTAGCAGACCGCGGTCAACGCGAGCAGCGCCCAGAGCGCGAGGCCGCGCAGCAGCTCGTGACGGTCCGGTCGCCAGTCCATGCGCGGATGCTACGGGAAGGCCGCTGGCAGCATCGTTAGCAGGCCCAAAAAAGAAGAGCCCGCCTTGCGGCGGGCTCTTCGGTTCCGACCCTCCCAGACGAGAGGGCGGGCGTGCCTTAGCGGCAGGCACCCGGACGGAACTTCGCCGCCAGCGTGCCGCCGGTGCAAGTCCAGTTGATGCCACCGTCAGTGGTGCTGAGCTCAACCGTCGAACCCGCGACGGAGGCGTTCAAGCCGGTCGCGCGATAGGTGACGGTGATCGTCATCGAGGGGCTGGTGAGGGCAGCGCCCGCCGAGATCGAGATCTCGGAGGTGTACTTGCCGTTCAGCGACGACAGCACCGAGGCAGCCGAGGTCGGCCACGAGCCACGGTCGCTGCGGAACTCGGACATCGGGGTCTTGGCGGCGGCGCCGAGGTTCACGCCCTCGATCGCCTGGGCACGGCCGATGTAGTCCTGGTAGGCCGGGATGGCGACGGCGGCGAGGATGCCGATGATGGCGACCACGATCATCAATTCGATGAGCGTGAAGCCCTTCTGCAGGTTCTTCATCATTGTTGGAACTCCTAGAGGTTTCGGACGGAATCAGGTCGGCAGCACAAGCTGCTCATGCCTAGAGTAGCAAGGCGCGTGCCAAGTCTCATGCAACAAGACGGTAAACGTTCCATCCAGCATGGTGGATGGGGTAATCGGTGCACTACAGGCCGCGCGAAACCCACGCCAAGGGGCCGATGTGACAAGAATTGTCATTCCACCGACAGGGATTGTCAGTCGACGCCAACACTCAGGCCCAGCTTGGCGATCCGGTAGCGCAGTTGGCGCAGCGTCATGCCGAGCAGTTTGGCGGCGGCGGTGCGGTTGTTGTTGGTCTTCACCAGCGCGCTGCGGATCGCGTCGCGCTCGACGTCGGCCAGTTTGCCCTCGAGGTCCGCAGCGGGCGCCGCCACTGCGCTCGGCCGCCGGATCTGGATGTGTGCGGCGCTGATCGGCTCGTCGCCGGCCAGGGTGAGCGCGCGTTCGAGCACGTTCTCAAGCTCGCGCACGTTGCCGGGGAAGTCGTGCGCCAACAGCGCATCGCGTGCGTCGGCGCCGAGCGCCTTGCCGCCGCGGCCCTGGGCCCGCGCCAACCGCGCCAACAGATGCAGCGCCAGCGGCATCAGGTCCTCGGGGCGTTCGCGCAGCGGTGGGATGTGAACCTCGATCACCACGATGCGGTAGTAGAGGTCCTCGCGGAACCGCCCTTCCTGCACCAGCCGTGATAGATCCTTGTGGGTCGCGGCGAGGATGCGCACGTCGACGGGTTCTTCTCCAGTCGCGCCGACCGGCCGCACGGCCTTCTCCTGCACGACCCTCAGCAACTTCACCTGGAGGGCGAGGGGAAGGTCGGCAACCTCGTCGAGGAACAGCGTGCCACCATCGGCCGCTTGGAACAGCCCCTGCTTGTCTGCCACGGCACCGGTGAAGCTGCCGCGGCGATGGCCGAACAGTTCGCTCTCGATCAGCTCGGCGGGGATCGCGCCGCAGTTGACCGCGATGAACGGCGCATCGGCGCGCGGGCCGCTCTCGTGCACCAGCTTGGCGGCCAGCTCCTTGCCGGTGCCCGACTCGCCGGTGATCAGCACCGGCGCCTGGGTCCGCGCCACGCGCGCCAGCAGCTCGCGCACCTCGCGCATCGCGCGCGAGTCGCCCGAGAGCTTGGGTGCGTCGTTGACACCGGCGGTGGCGGCGGCGCCGCGCGCCGCGCCGAGCTTGAGCGCGGTCTGGACCAGCGCGCGCAATTGGCCGAGCTGCACCGGCTTGGCGACGAAATCGAAGGCGCCCGACTTCAGCGCCTGGACCGCGGCCTCGACGCTGCCATGGGCGGTGAGCACGGCGACCGGCAGGTTGGGACGATGTTTCTGGATATCGGCGACGAGTTCGAGACCATCGCCATCAGGCAGGCGCATGTCGGTTAGGCACAGGTCGAATTCGCGGCTGCGCAGCGCGGCGCGGGCCTCGGCCAGAGTCGCAGCCGTGACCGGTGCGACCCCCATCCGCGACAGGGTGATCGCGACGAGCTCACGCAGATCGGGTTCGTCGTCGACCACCAAGGCGGTCGGGCGGGGTTTCTCGTC
>JANNEA010000158.1:0-7845 GCA_031388175.1 Gammaproteobacteria bacterium | reverse complement strand
GCATCGATCCAGGCGAGGGAGCCACCCCCGGCGCCGATGGTGTGGATGTCGACCATTGGCACGGCGATTGGCCAGCCCGCGATCTCGCCCTCGTCGGTGAGCAGCGCGCTCGTGTCGGCGTCATCGCTGGCGATGAACGCGACATCCGTCGAGGTCCCGCCCATGTCGAAGCTGAGCGCGCGCGCCACCCCCGCCTCGCGCGCCACGTGCGCCGCGCCGGCGAGACCTCCGGCCGGGCCCGACAACAGGAGGTGCACCGCGCGGCGCGCCGCCGCCGCGGCCGCGACCGTCTGGCCCGATGACTGCATCACACTGATCGGCACCCCGGGCAGCCCTGTCGCGAGTCGCTGCAGATAGCCGGCAATCGTCGGGCCGAGCCTCGCGGCGATCACGGTGGCGACGCCGCGCTCGTACTCGCCGACCGTGGGCAGCACCTCGTGCGACAGCGTGGTGAAGCAACCCGGCGGCGCAGCGGCACCGACCGCACGCTCGATGTCCGGGGCCAGGAACGAGAACAGCAGGTCGACCGCGACCGCCTCCGGCGCCAGCCGCGCGAGCTCGGTTGCAAGCCGGGCATGGTCGGCAGCCGTGAACGGCTCAAGCACGCGCCCGGCCGCATCGATGCGTCCGCCGGTCTCGAAGCAGAGCTCGGGCGGCACAAGTTCGGCCGGCGGTGGCGGCGCGAGGTCGAACAGCCGCTTGCGCGCCTGGCGCCCGATCAGCAGCAGGTCGCTGAATCCGCGGTTGGTGACGAAGGCGGTACGCGCCCCGCGCCCTTCGAGCAGGGCGTTGGTCGCAACCGTGGACCCATGCACCACGCTGAAATCGCTGGCGGCCGGGCCGGCGAGCTCGGCGATGCCGGCGAGGATCGCGCGCTCCGGCGCATCAGGGGTGGACGAGACCTTGTGGACACGCAGCTCGCCGTCCGCGAGCAGCACGAGGTCGGTGAAGGTGCCGCCGGTATCGACGCCGATGAGCCGCATCTGCGATGGCATTCCTATCAAGAGGGCTCGTTGGGTTGAAAGAATGCGGCGTTTGCCTTAGAACTGCGCGCCGCCCGAATCTAGCACCCCACATGACCGCACCTCTCCTCCAAGCCCCCCTCCTGCAAGCCGAGCGCCTCACGCGCTGGTACGACCAGCACTGCGCGGTGCGCGATGTCTCGTTCGCCTTGCGCAAGGGTCAGGTGCTCGGCTTCCTCGGGCCGAACGGCGCTGGCAAATCCACCACGATGCAGATGCTGGCCGGTGTGCTCGCGCCTTCGGCCGGTCGTATCACGGTCGGCGAATACGACCTGCTCGATCAGCCCGAAGCGGCGAAATCGCTGATCGGCTACCTGCCGGAACAACCGCCGGTCTACCCCGAGCTGAACGTCGACGAGTACCTGGACTTCTGCGCCGCATTGCGGCGTGTGCCGCGCAAGCAGGTCCGCGTCCGGCGCGACGACGCCAAGACCCGCTGCGGCCTCGAGGCGCACGGCCGGCGGATCATCGGCAACCTGTCCAAGGGCTTTCAGCAGCGCGTCGGCATCGCCCAGGCGATAGTCCACCAACCGGCCATCGTGATCCTCGACGAACCGACGGTCGGCCTCGACCCGATCCAGATCCGCGAGATCCGCGCGCTCATCAGCGAGCTCGGTCGCGAGCACGCGGTGATCCTCTCGACCCACATCCTCCCCGAGGTGCAGTCGGTCTGCACCGACGTGCAGGTGATCCATCGCGGCGCGCTGGTGTTCGCCGACACGGTCGCCGCGCTCGCCACCCGTGCCGGCGGCAGCGCGTTGTTGATCGAGCTGCGCAACCCGCCGCCTGCCGACGCGCTCGCGGCGCTCGCCGGCGCCACCGGCGTGGATGCGTTGGGCGCTGGTCGCTTCCGCCTGCTCGGCCAACCGGACGCGGTCGCGGTCGCCAGCGCCGCGGTGCACGGCGGCTGGGGCCTCGCCGAGCTCGGGCGCGAACGCTCGACGCTCGAGCAGCTGTTCGTCGAGCTCACGTCCAGTGACGAGAGGGCGGGCGACGAAAAAGGCGACGGCGACAAACCGGCCGCTGCGACGGAGGCTGCATGAGAGCGTTCACCATCGCCGCGCGCGAACTGCGCGCGATGTTCCTCTCGCCCCTTGCATGGGTGATCGCCGCGGTGCTCACGCTGGTGCTGGCATGGTTGTTCCTGGCCCAGCTGCAGTTCCACCTCGAATACCAGGGCCAGATGGGCGGCCAGGCGCCGTCGGCCGGCGTGACCGCGCGCGTCGCCGTGGCCGTGCTGTCGACCGCCGGCTTCATCATGCTGTGGATCGTGCCAGTGCTGGCGATGCGCCTGATCGCCGAGGAGCGCGCCCGCGGCACGCTGACACTGCTGTTGGCCTCGCCCGCGACGCTCACCGAGATCGTGCTCGGCAAGTTCCTCGGCCTTTATGCCTTGCTCGCGTTGATGCTCGGTGCGTTCGTGCTCATGCCGCTGTCCTTGGCCCTGGGTACCACGCTCGATTGGGGCCACCTCGGCGCCGCCACGCTCGGCGTGCTGCTGGCGCTCGGCGCCTACGCCGCGATCGGTCTGTGGTGCTCCAGTCTGACCCGCTCGCCGACCATCGCCGCGGTCACCGCGATCGGCCTGATGTTGCTGCTCTATCTGTTCGACGTCGCCGGCCAGCTGCGTAGCGAGGCGACGGAGGCGGCGCGCTGGATCTCGTTGTCCACGCACGGCGCCTCGTTCAACGAAGGCCGCTTCAGCACCACTGATGTCGCCTACTACCTGATCATGATGCTGACCTTCCTCACGCTCACCGTGCGCCGGCTCGACGCCGACCGGCTGCCGCACTGATGCTCGTCGACCGCAAGACCAAGCTGCATCTGCGCGCCCAGGCGATCATCTTCTACGCGCTGTTCGCCGGCGTGATCGGCGCGCTCGCGTATCTCTCGACGCAGTACAAGGCCGACCTCGACTGGACCGCGGCGAAGCGCAACTCCCTCGACGATGCCAGCATCACGCTGCTCGGACGCCTGCAGGGCCCGATCGAGGTCAAGGCCTTCGCCACCGAGAACCCGGGGCGGCGCGAATTGATCCGCAAGGTGATCGGCCGCTACCAGGCGCACAAGGCCGACCTAACGCTGACCTTCGTCGACCCGAACATGGCGCCCGACCAGGTCCGCGACCTCGGCATCGCGAGTGACGGCACGCTGTTGATCACGATGCAGGGCCGCAGCGAGAAGATCGCGCCTGATTTTCGCGGCGGCTATCCCGAGAGCGACCTGACCAATGCGCTGCAGCGCCTGGCACGCGCCGGCGAGCGCTTCGTGGTGTTCCTCGAGGGCCACGGCGAGCGCCGCCACGACGGCGAGGCGAACCACGACTTGGGCGGCTTCGGCCGAGTGCTCGGCGAACGCGGCCTCAAGCTCACCGTGCTCAACCTCGCCTCGGCCCAGCGTGTGCCGGACAACACCGCAGTGCTGGTGATCGCCAGCCCGCAGAGCGCGCTGCTGCCACTCGAACAGACGCTGGTCGCCGAGTTCGTGAGCAAGGGCGGCAACCTGCTGTGGCTGGCGGAACCCGCCGAGAGCACGCGCGACCGCGACCTGCTGAAAGGGATGGGGCGAGTCGCCGACATGATCGGCGTCGGTCTCGTGGCCGGCGTGATGGTCGATCCGCGCGCGCAGGTGATGGGCGTTCCCGATCCGCGCATGGTGATCGTGGATCAGTACGAACCCTCGCCGTTCACCCGCGACTTCACCAAGACCACGGTGTTCCCCGTCGCCGCCGGTCTAGACCTCAGCGAGCGACCCGGCTTCACCGCGCGCCCGTTCGCGAACTCGATCGCGCAAGCCTGGCTCGAGACCGGCCCGGTCGAAGGCCACATCGCGCTCGACGCCAAGGACCGCGCAGGTCCCATCACGCTCGGCGCCTATGTCATGCGCGTAGACGACGATGCGGGCGCGGGCGCGCCTGTCCATGGACACGAGCAACGCATCGTGGTGCTCGCCGACGGCGACTTCCTCTCCAACCAGTTCATCGGCAACGGCGGCAACCTCGACCTCGGCCTGAACCTGGTCTCGTGGCTGGCGCAGGATGACGATTTCATCGACGTGCACGTCAAAGTCACGCCCGACGCGACGCTGACGCTGTCCGAACCCACGCTGCTCGCGATCGCGCTCGGCTTCCTGATCGTGCTGCCGCTCGGCCTGCTCGGCACCGGGCTCGCGATCTGGTGGCGGCGCCGTCGCGCCTGAGCGAGCGACCCCGAGCAAACGCCATGAACCGCGGCACGCTCAACCTGATCCTCGCCGCCGCGCTCATCGCGCTCGGCGCGCTCGCCTGGTTCAAGCCTGGCGCTACGGCCAAGCCCGAGGGCGAGCTCGCGTTCCCCGGCGTCGCCGACGCGACGCTCCTCCGCGCCACCAACACCGCAGCGGCGAACAGCTGGACGCTCGAGCGCGCTGCCGGCGGCAAATGGGCGCTGACCGCGCCGTTCACGCTGCCGGCCGAACCCGCGGTGGTCGACGCACTTATCAAGGGCCTGGTCGAGGCCCGCGCACCGGCGCGCTATCCAGCGAGCGCGTTGGACCCAAAGACCGTCGGACTCGACCAACCGTCGTTGCTGCTCGAGGTCGGACCGGCGCGCTATGCCTTCGGCGGCACCGAGCCGATCAACTATCAACGCTACGTGCAGCACGACGACCAGGTGCTGCTGGTCAACGACCTGCTCTACTTCCGCATGAGCCAGGGCTGGACCAACCTCGCCGACAAGCACCTGCTGCCCGCGGGCGCGCGCATCGAGCGGCTCGAGCTGCCGGGCGTCACGCTCAGCGTCGATGCCGCAGGCAAACACACGCTCGCGCCGGATGACGGCACCGTCTCGGCCGATGCGCTCGGCGCGATGCTTGACGCCTGGACGCTGCAGACCGCGATGGAGCTGAAGCCCCTCGACCCTGAGCTGGTGGCGCAGGCCACGCTGCGCGTCACGCTCGCCGGTCAACCGCAGCCGCTCGAGTTCAAGGTGCTGCAGTCCACCGAAGGCCTGCGGCTCGCGCGCGCCGACCTCGGCATCGAGTACCGCTTGCCGTCCGAGGCGCGCGCGCCGCTGCTCGAGCTGCAGCGCAGCACGAGCGACCTGCCCGGATCGACGAAGGACTAGATGCCCGAGCTGCCGGAGGTGGAGACCACGCGTCGCGGCATCGCGCGTCGCCTGGTGGGGCGGCGGGTCATCGCGGTCGTGGTGCGCAACCGTAGCCAACGCTGGCCCATCCCGCGCACGCTCGGGGCCAAGCTCCGCGGCCAACGCATCACCGCGGTGCGCCGGCGCGGCAAGTACCTGCTCATCGACACGCGCGCAGGCTCAGCGCTGGTGCACCTCGGCATGTCCGGCAGCCTCACGGTGGTGGATGCGGCGCTCGCGCCGCGCAAGCACGACCACTGGGACATCGTGCTCGACAACGGCCGCGCGCTGCGTATGCACGACCCGCGCCGCTTCGGCGCGCTGCTGTGGATCGCCGCCGGCACCGACGAAGCACGCCATCCGCTGCTCGCGCATCTCGGCCCGGAACCGCTCGACCTCGGCGTGGCCACACTCGCGTCACACCTCGCGGCGCGCGCCCGCGGCCGGCGCGGCGCGGTGAAGCAGTTCGTGATGGACGGCAAGGTCGTGGTGGGTGTGGGCAACATCTACGCCAGCGAAGCGTTGTTCGCAGCGCGCGTGCGGCCCGGGCGCGCGGCTGGCCGCGTGACCGCCCCCGAATGGCGCGCCATCGCACGCGCCATCCAGCGCGTTCTCACGCGCGCGATTGCGAAAGGTGGCACCACGCTCAAGGATTTCGCCCAACCGGACGGCGAGCCGGGTTACTTCCGCATCAAGTTGAACGTCTACGACCGCGCGAGCCTGCCCTGCCGGCGTTGCGGCGAAGCAATAAAAGCGCGGGTGCAGGGCCAGCGCGCGACCTACTGGTGTCCGCAGTGCCAACGCTAAGCGATTGCACGGCGGCGGCTCTTGGCGCACGGTGGGCTTCGATGTCGCCCGTCTCCCTAAGACGCGGACGCGATACCGGTCGACCGACGACATCGAAGCCCACCGTGCCAGGATCCACACCATGCACAACGCTCGTTGGTTGAAGTCTGCGGCCCGGTCCGTGATCGCGCTGGCCATGCTCAGCGCCAGCTCGCTGGGCGCCGCGACGCTGGATGGGTTCTCCGAGAAGGAGATGACGGCGGCGCTGCGCAGTGCGCTCGAGACGAGCGCGACCGACGCCGTGCTCAAGCTCGGCAAGACCGACGGATTCCTCAAGGACTCGAAGGTGCGCATCCCCCTGCCGAGCGCGCTCGCGAAGCATGACAAGACCATGCGCAAGCTCGGGCTCGGCAAGCAGCTCGATGTACTCTCGACCACGATGAACCGCGCTGCTGAGGCCGCGGTGCCGGCGGCGAAGGCGCTGGTGCTCGACGCGGTCAAGACGATGTCGGTCGCGGATGCCAAGGCGATCCTGACCGGCCCCGATGACGCAGCCACCGCCTACTTCCAGAAGCGCACGCGTGATCCGCTCAACGCGAAGCTGCTGCCGATCGTCCAGCGCGCGATCGCCATGGCGAAGGTGACGCAAGCCTACGACGCGGTGGCGAAGCAGGCGACCAAGTACCATTTGATGGACGCCGGCGACGCCGACCTCGACGCCTGGGTGACGCGCAAGGCGCTCGACGGTCTGTTCCTGACCATCGCCGAAAACGAGCGCGCGATCCGCAAGGACCCGCTCGGTCAGACCAGCCGGCTGCTGCGCGCCGTGTTCGGCGCGCTGAAGCGTTGAGCAACACCAAGGAGATGACCATGTCCGTCACCAAAGCGTTCATCGTGGCCAGCGCGCTGGTGGGCGTGCTCAGCACCGTACCGGGCGAGGCGCTCGCGCGGGCCAGCGACGCGCAGGCCGCCAAGGACTCGCGCGAGCTCAAGGACTACCAGCTGACCATGCCGGTCATCGACAAGATCGCCAAGGCGAACAAGACCGCGAAGCAGGCGATGGCGAAGGATCCCAAGCAGCAGCGCCTGGCGACGCTGGAGGCGGAACTCGCCGCGCTCACGGTCAGGGAAGACCTGACCGAGGCAGAGTGGAAGCGGATGGGGGTGCTCGAGGACGAGATCTCCCGGTGGGACGATGACGACGCTGACGACGATCTGAACGGGGCCGGGACGATCTCCGAGTTCACCCGCCGCGTGGAGGTGAACCCGGCGCTCGCCGCGGCGATCCGCTCGGTCGGGCTCACCCCACGCGAGTACGCCACCGCGCTGCTCGCTCTGCTGCAGGCGACCCTCACCGACGGCCTGATCGAACAGAAGCTGCTGAAGCAGGCGCCGCCGGAAGTCTCGAGGCACAACCTCGACTTCGTCCGTCAGCACCGAGCGCAACTCACGGCGACGGGCGTGCTGTCGCCGGACGACGATTAGGCGGCGATCGCCTCCTATGGTCGATGCCACGCCAATCGCCGATCCGCGCCGCGCGCTGCGCGCACTCGCAGTCGTCGCCGGGCTCGCCACGCTCGCACTGCTCGGGACGCTCATGTTCGGCTCGCCCGACCTGATTGCGCAGCTGCCGGCGTGGGCGATGTACCTCAGCGCTGGCACGCTGTTCGCCGCGCTGCTCGGCCTCGAGCTCGCCGCCCGCGGCGGTCGCGCCGGCATGTTCGCGCTCCTCGCCAAGCTCGGCTTCGCGCTGCTGGTGATCGTCGCGCTCTTCCTGCTCGCGCAGGTGCTGACACATCCGTGACCAACCTGCCGCGGCGGTCAGACCTGTCGTCGGGCTGCGCCGGCGGTGTGCGACCGATATCGCGTCCGCCTCTTGTGGAAGATCGGCGGTGGGGCAGCCCGCCGACACC
>JANNEA010000137.1:0-5025 GCA_031388175.1 Gammaproteobacteria bacterium | reverse complement strand
GGGTGCCTTCGATCGCGGTCCGGCCGTTCGCACGCTCACGCGCGGTGGCGGCGACAGCCGATCCGCGCCTGGTGGGCGAGGAGCTGAGCGCCGCGCTGGTCGTCAACGGCCACCTGCTGCTCGAAGGCGCACAGCTCAGCATCGTGCTCGAAGCGTTCGACGTCGGCACCGACCGCGTCGTCTGGCAAACGCGCCTGCGCGTTGCCCGCGCCGACCTCACCGGACTCGACCGCGAGGTGCAGCGGGGCATCGAAGCCGGTCTGCTGCCGACGCTGGGCATCACCGCACCCGCCGCGGCGATCGGCGGCGCGCCCTCGCATCCGGAAGCCTACGAACAGTACTTGCGCGCGGTGGCGCTGCCGCGCGACGAGTTCGAGGCGGCGATCGCCCTGCTCAGGCGATCCGTCGCGTCGAACCCCGATTACGCCCCGGCCTGGGCGGCGTTGGGCAACAACCTGAGGACACGCGCATCGTTCGCCGTCGGCCACAGCGACGATTACGCGGCCGCGGTCGACGCCTACCAACGAGCGCTGGCGCTCGATCCGGCGCTGGTGGACGCGGCGGCCGGCCTCGCGAACTTCTGGACCGAGAGCGGCGAGTTGAAGGCGGCCCACGATCTGGTGGTCCAGTTGGTGCAGCGGCGCCCCGACAGCGCGGCGGCGCATCATGCGCTGTCGTACGTGCTCCGCTACGGGGGGCTCTACCGCGAAGCGGCGCGCGAGTGCAACGAGGTGTTCCGGCTCGATCCGGGGACTCCCGGCTGCGCCTGGACCTACTACATGCTCGGCGACCTGCCACGCGCACGGCAAGCGCTGCGCGGCCCCGGCCTGACCGGCTTCGCCCTCAATGTGGAGAGCTTCATGCTCCTGCGGGAAGGGCGCACCACGGAGCTGCTCGCGCTCGCGCCCCGCTTGACCCCTGATCCGGCCTGGCCGACCCGTTTCGTCGAAGCCTGCCTCCGCCAGCGCCCCGCTGCCGAGATCGACCGGTTGATGGATGCGTTCATCCAGGACAACCCGCGCGTCTGGCGGGATGTGGAGAACGGATACCTGGACGGCAGCCTGATGGCCGCGTGCGGCCGGTCGGAGCGGGCGCTGCGGCTGCTGCGCCAATCGGTCAGCGGCGGCTACTGCGCGCACGACGCGATGCTCAGCGACCCGTTGTGGGCGTCGGTCCGCGGAACGCTCGAGTTCCGCACGCTGCTCGCTGACGCGAAGGCCTGCCGTGATCGGTTCGCGGCCCACGTGGGTCGCAGCAGCGCACCGTGAGCTCAGCGGTCGGCCCGCGGGCGTTGGGCTAACATCGGCGCCCCGCCGGAGGCTCCTGCGTGACGACTCCCGCCCAAGGTCCACTCCCCCGCCTGCCGACGCGCGGTGTCAGCATCGGTGGCGTCGCGGTCGGCGGTGGTGCGCCGATCGTCGTGCAGTCGATGACCAACACCGACACCGCCGACATCGAGGCGACGGTGGCGCAGGTCGCGGCGCTTAGCCAAGCCGGCTCCGAGCTCGTGCGCATCACGGTGAACACCGATGCGGCAGCGGCCGCGGTGCCGCGGATCCGCGACCGCCTCCATCAGCTCGGCCAAGCCGTGCCGCTGATCGGCGACTTCCACTTCAACGGCCACAAGTTGCTGACCAAGCACCCGGCCGCCGCCGAGGCGCTGGCGAAGTACCGCATCAACCCCGGCAACGTGGGGCGCGGCGCCAAGCACGACCCGCAGTTCGCGCAGCTGATCGAGATCGCGAACCGCCATGCCAAGCCGGTGCGGATCGGGGTGAACTGGGGCAGCCTCGATCCGGAACTGCTCACCGCGCTGATGGACGAGAACCACGCGCGCCCGACGCCGTGGAGCTCGGAACGCGTGATGCGCGATGCGGTGATCCAATCGGCGCTGCGCTCGGCGGAACAGGCCGAGGCGCTGGGGATGCCTCCAGACCGCGTGGTCATCTCGTGCAAGATGTCGGGAGTTCAGGACCTGATCGCGGTCTATCGCGACCTTTCGCAGCGCAGTGACTACCCCCTGCACCTGGGGCTGACCGAGGCGGGGATGGGGTCCAAGGGCATCGTGGCCTCGAGCGCTGCTCTCGGGGTCCTCCTCCAAGAGGGTATCGGCGACACGATCCGTATCTCGCTCACGCCTGACCCAGGGGGTGACCGTACCCGCGAGGTCTACGTGGCGCAGGAGATCCTCCAGACGATGGGGCTGCGGGCCTTCTCCCCGATGGTCACGGCCTGTCCGGGCTGTGGTCGGACCACCTCGGCGACTTTCCAGGAGTTAGCGCGAGATATAGAGGTTTTCCTGAAAGATAGGATGCCAATCTGGCGTGCTACCCACCCAGGGGCCGAGACCCTCCGAGTCGCTGTCATGGGTTGCGTGGTGAATGGCCCGGGCGAGTCCAAGCACGCCGACATCGGGATCAGCCTGCCGGGGACGGGCGAGACCCCCGTCGCGCCCGTCTTCGTGGACGGCGAGAAGACCGTGACGCTGAAAGGTGCCGCCATCGGCGCCGATTTCCAGACCATCGTCGAGGATTACGTCGCCAAGCGTTGGGGATCGAATGGCTGACCCTCGTCAGCACCTGGCCCCTCGGGTCTAGGCTTAGAATCCGCACCCCCCATGGGCAAGGCTTCCTGATGGCAAAGAAGAGCACCAAGTACGTCGCCAAGGTCCCTGATGCCTCCGGGTACATCCCGTACACCGATGAAGAGCACGAGACCTGGAACATCCTGATCACCAAGCAGCGACCGATCGCTGCGGGCTATGCCTGCGATGAATGGCTCGAAGCCTGCGACCGGATGCGCTTCCCGACCGACCGCATCCCGCAGTGCGTCGATGTCTCGAAGGTGCTGCAGGCCCACACCGGCTGGTCGGTCTACCCCTGCGCCGCACTGATCAACTTCGACGATTTCTTCAAGCTGCTCGCCAACAAGCAGTTCCCGGCCGCCTCGTTCATCCGCTCGCGCGAGGAATTGGAGTACCTGCAGGAGCCGGACATCTTCCACGAGATCTTCGGCCACACGCCGCTGCTCACCGATCCGCGCTTCGCCGAGTTCACGCACATCTACGGCCAGATCGGGCTCAAGGCCGACAGCAAGGACCGCAAATTCCTGGCGCGGCTCTACTGGTTCACGGTCGAGTTCGGGCTGATCAAGCAGCGCGGCGAGTTCAAGTCCTACGGCGCTGGCATCGTCTCGTCGATGGGTGAGACGCCGTACTCGATCGAATCCGACAAGGCCGAGCGCCGGCGTTTCGTGCCGCTCGACGTGATGCGCACGCCGTACCGCATCGACATCTTCCAGACCGTCTACTTCTGGCTCGAGAGCCTCGACGAGCTCTACAACGTGGCGCACACCGATGTGATGGCACTGGTCGCCGAGGCCAAGCGTCTCGGCATGTTCGAGCCGACATTCCCCCCGTCCGACAAGAAGGTGAAATGGGCATGACTGAGCTGAAAGACAAGCACTGTGTCCCCTGCGAGGGCGGCGTCGCCGCGCTGACCCGCGCCGAATCCGAGCGCTACCTCGGCAAGCTCGCGCCGGTCTGGACGCTGTCGGCCGAGGCGAAATGGATCAGTCGCGACTTCAAGTTCAAGGGCTTCAACAAGACCATGGGCTTCGTCAACGCGGTCGCCTGGATTGCCAACAACGAGAACCACCATCCCGACCTCGAGGTCGGCTATGGCCACTGCCTGATCAAGCTGCAGACCCACGCGATCGACGGCCTGTCGGAGAACGATTTCATCTGTGCCGCCAAGTTCGACGCGCTGCTCTAGGAACCTTGGCCGCCGCGCGCGGTCTGCCTATGTCACGACCCGTGTTGAACGACTGATGAGGAGCTCCCCATGTCCCGCACCCGTCTCGCCCATGCGGCTGTGCTCGCGATGAGCACCGCCGTTCTGACCGCCGCCGTCGGTTCCGCAGCGCTCGCCGGCGAAGCCCCTGCCAAGCCCGCGATGATGGACGCCTGGACCGGCCCCTACGGTGGTGTGCCGGCCTGGGAGAAGGTCAAGCCCGACGAGTTCGTGCGCGCGATGGAACTCGCCATGGACGACCAGCGCACCGAGATCAAGGCGATCGCCGAGAACCCGGCGGCGCCGACCTTCGAGAACACCATCGTCGCGCTCGACCGCGCCGGCGAGTCGCTCGACCGCATGTTCAGCTACTACGGCGTGCACTCCAGCAACCTCAACCTCGACCCGATGCCGGCGGTGCAGAAGCAACTGGCGCCGAAGTTCGCCGCCTTCGGCACCGAGATCGTGCAGAACAAGCCGCTGTGGGCGCGCGTGCAGGCGGTCTACGAGGGCCCTGAGTTCAAGACCCTCGACGCCCAGCAACAGCGCATGACCACCGACCGCTACCGCGGCTTCGTCCGCGCCGGCGCCAAGCTCAACGACGACCAGAAGGCGATGTACGCCTACATCAGCGGGCGCCTGGCGGTGCTCTACAACCAGTTCTCACAGAACGTGCAGGACGATGAGTCCAAGCGCTTCACCGTGATCGACAGCGAGGCCGGCCTGGCCGGTCTGTCCGACGACCTCAAGGCCGCCGCGGCGCGCACTGCCAAAGCCAAGGGCATGGAGGGCAAGTGGGTGATCGCCAACACCCGCTCGTCGACCGACCCGTTCCTGTCCTACGCCAGCGACCGCAGCCTGCGCGAGAAGGTGTGGCGCGAGTTCGTCGACCGCGGCGACCACGGCGACGCCACCGACAACAACAAGCTGATCACCGAGATCCTCCAGCTGCGCTGGCTGCGCTCGCGGATGCTGGGCTACGACAACTACGCCGCCTGGCGCCTCGAGCCCTGGATGGCGGCCAAGCCCGAGAACGCCGTGGCGCTGATGGAGAAGGTCTGGAAGCCCGCCGCCGCCGCGGTCAAGCGCGACGTGGCCGCGATGCAGAAGCTGATCGACACCGAGGCCAAGAAGGACAAGACGACGGGCTTCAAGCTGATGCCCTGGGACTACCGCTACTACGCCGAGAAGCTGCGCAAGGCGCAGTACGACCTCGACATGGAGCAGGTGAAGC
>JANNEA010000125.1:0-1889 GCA_031388175.1 Gammaproteobacteria bacterium | reverse complement strand
CCTTCACGCCGAGCGCGTCGGTGATGGCGTTCATGAGCGCCGCCGGCGCGCCGATCGCGCCCGCTTCGCCGCAGCCCTTCACACCGAGCGGATTGTGCGTGCAGGGCGTCTCGCGCGTGTCCACCTGGTAGAAGGGCACGTCGGTCGCGCGCGGCAGGCAGTAGTCCATGAAGGAGCCCGTGAGCAGCTGGCCGGTGGCCTCGTCGTAGCGGCAGGCTTCAGTGAGCGCCTGGCCGATGCCCTGCGTGAGCCCGCCATGCACCTGGCCCTCGACGATCATCGGGTTGATGATCTTGCCGAAGTCGTCCACCGCGGTGAATTTCTCGATCTTCACCGTGCCGGTCTCCGGATCCACCTCGACCTCGCAGACATAGGTGCCGGCGGGGAAGGTGAAGTTGGACGGGTCGTAGAAGGCGTTTTCGTTCAGGCCGGGCTCGAGCTTGTCGTGCGGGTAGTTATGCGGCACGTAGGCGGCGAACGCCACCTCGCCGAACATCTTCTTCTTGTCGGTGCCGGCGACCGAGTAGGCGCCGTTCTCGAACACCACGTCGGCTTCGGCCGCTTCCATCAGGTGCGCGGCGATCTTCCTGCCCTTGGCGATCACCTTGTCCAGCGCCTTGACGATGGCAGTGCCGCCCACGGCGATCGAGCGCGAGCCGTAGGTGCCCATGCCGAAGAGGATCTTGGAGGTGTCGCCGTGGACGATGTCCACGTTCTCGATCGGCATGCCGAGGCGGCCCGCAACCACCTGCGCGAAGGTCGTTTCATGGCCCTGGCCGTGCGAGTGCGAGCCGGTGAACACCGTCACGCTGCCGGTGGGATGCACGCGCACCTCGCCCGCCTCGAACAGGCCGGCGCGCGCCCCCAGCGATCCGGCCACCGCCGAGGGCGCGATGCCGCAGGCCTCGATGTAGGCCGCATAGCCGAGCCCCCGCAGTTTGCCCTTCGCTTCGGAAGTTTTTTTCCTGGCAGGAAAACCCGCAACGTCCGCGAGCTTCTGCGCGGCGTCCATGGTCGCGTTGTAGTCGCCGATGTCGTACATCAGCGCGACCGGCGTCTGGTAGGGGAACTCGGTGATGAAGTTGCGCCGGCGGATCTCGGCCGGGTCGAGCTTCATTTCGCGCGCCGCGGTTTCCACCAGCCGCTCGACGACGTAGGTCGCCTCCGGCCGGCCGGCGCCGCGGTAGGCGTCCACCGGGGTGGTGTTGGTGAACACGGCGGTCACTTCGCAGTGGATCACCGGCGTCTTGTACTGCCCGGCGAGCAACGTCGCGTAGAGGATGGTCGGCACGCAGGACGCGAAGGTCGACAGATAGGCGCCGACGTTGGCGATGGTCTTCACCCGCATCGCGAGGAACCTGCCGTCCTGGTCCAGGGCGAGCTCGGCCACCGTGTGGTGGTCGCGGCCGTGGGCGTCCGAGAGGAAGGCCTCCGAGCGGTCCGAGGTCCACTTCACGGGGCGGTTGACCTGCTTGGCGGCCCAGGTCACCGCCACGTCCTCGGCATACAGATAGATCTTCGAGCCGAAGCCGCCGCCGACGTCGCCCGACACCACGCGCACCTTGTGCTCGGGCAGGCCCATCACGAACGCGGTCATCAGCAGGCGCTCGACGTGCGGGTTCTGGTTCGAGACGTACAGCGTGTAGCTGTCGTCGGCGCGCGAAAACGAGCCGTTGGCGACGCGCGGCTCGATGGCGTTCGGGATCAGCCGGTTGTTGATGAAGTCGAGCTTCGTGACATGGGCCGCCTTGGCGAAGGCCGCGTCGGTCACCGCCTTGTCGCCGATCGCCCAGACATAGCAGGTGTTTTCGGGCGCGATCTCGTGCAGTTGCGGTGCGCCTTTCTGCCTCGCCTGCGCGCCGTCCACGACCGCGGGCAGCACTTCATAG
>JANNEA010000120.1:0-27806 GCA_031388175.1 Gammaproteobacteria bacterium | reverse complement strand
GGTGTCTGAAGAGGGCTCCCGATGCGGTATCGCGTCTGCGTCTTAGCGAGGGAGCCCTCTTCAGACACCGAGCGCGCACCGATCTGGCGCTAACTCCGTGCCTGTGCCAGCGCCTGGACCTGCTCGCGGTAGGTCGGGCTCGACTGCAGCACCTTGCCCGAGGCCATCACGAACTCGTAGTCGCCGTGGCGGAACGGCCGCATCTCGCGCAACCAGGACAGGTTGATCAGGGCCGAGCGGTGGATGCGGAAGAAGCCGTGCTTCTCGAGCCGGCCCTCCACGTCGCGCATGCGCTCGCGCACCAGCAGCGATTCCTTGCCGGCCTGCACCGCGACATAGTCGCCCTCGGCCAGCACGAACTCGATCTCGTCGACGTTGAGGAAGCGCACCTTGGTGCCGACCTTCACCACCAGGCGCTTCTCGCGCCAATCGGTCTTGCCGCTGCGGACCTGCTCGATCAGCTCCTTGAGCTGGGTGGCGTCGAGCGCGCGGCCGCCCTCGCGCACCGCGGTGCGCGCGCGTTCGAGCGCCTTGCGGAAGCGCTCGCGGTCGAAGGGCTTGAGCAGGTAGTCGAGCGCGGCCAAGTCGAAGGCCTCGATCGCGTATTCATCGTAGGCGGTGGTGAACACCACGTGCGGCGTGTGTTCGCCGGACAGCCGTTCGACCAGCTGCAGACCGGAGAGCTCCGGCATCTGGATGTCGAGGAACACGCAGTCAGGCTTGAGCGTGCGGATCTTGTCCAACGCCTCGAGGCCGTCGCCGGCCTCGCCCACCACCTCGACGCCGGGCTCGTCCTCGAGCAAGGCACGCACGCGCTGCCGCGCATGCGGTTCGTCATCGACCACCAGCACCTTGAGCACTCCAGCTGACGCGTTCATCGCACTACTCCACGCCCTGTTCCCAGGGCAGTTCGATCACCACGCGCCACAGCTCGCCGACCGGCCCGGCCTCGAAATGCGCGCGCGCGCCGTACAGCGCCTCGAGCCGCTCGCGCACGTTGCTCACGCCCACGTTCTCGCCCGCCGGCGCGTTGCCGTCCACGGGGCGGAAGGTGTTCTCGACCAGCAGCCGCAACAGCTCACCGGCGCGCGTCACGCTGACCTTGAGGCTCGCCGGCCCGCGGCTGCGCGACACGCCGTGTTTGATCGCGTTCTCGACCAACGGTTGCAACAACAGCGACGGCATCCGCGCATTGAGCGTCTCGGCATCGGCCTCGATGTCGGCACGCAAGCGGTCCTCGAAGCGGGTGCGCTCGATCGCCAGGTAGCGCTCGATGAACTCGAGTTCCTCGGCCACCGCCACCAACGGCCGCGCACGCTCGCGCAGGCTGGTGCGCAGCAGCTGCGACAGGTCGGCGAGGATGGTTTCGGCACGATCGGGGTTGGCGCGCACGAACGACGACACGGTGTTGAGGCTGTTGAACAGGAAGTGCGGGTTGAGCTGCCCGGCGAGCGAGTCGAGCCGAGCCTTGAGCCAATCCTCGCGCAGCCGCGAGGCCACCACCTTCTCATCGCGCAATTGGAGCGCGAAGGCCAGGCCCACGATCAACGCCATGCCGAACCAGTAGACGAAGAAGAACTCGGCGGTCGCGCGCCAGAACAGCGCTGGCGTCTCGGTGAAGACCCACATCAGCCCTTCCTCGAGCGTCGAGGTCTCGAGCAGGTAGGCCATGCTCTCCTTCTTGCCGTCCTCGAAGCCAGTGGTCAGATAGATAGCGCAGTTCATCGCCAGGCGCGCGAACGAGGACGCCACGAGCGCGACGCCAATGTGGCGCAGCACCGCATCGACACGATCGTTCTGCGGCCAGCCCACGCGCCACGCGTAGCGGTAGGCGAGCAGCACGAACGGCAGCAGCATCGCGTGCTGGATGATCCGCTGCCACGGCGAGGCGATCGACTCGCGCGGCCAGCCGGCGAGCACGTAGGACTCGTACATGAAGATGTCGTAGCCGGTGAGGTAGATCCAGAACGGGATGATCGCCGTGAGGATCACCACCCACGGGCGCACCGGTGGTGCGAACCTTCCGGACAAGTACGCTTGCAGGGAGGAACTGGGGGACATCGCGTGGGATAGTCCCGTGCCACGCGCCCCGGAGCAATGCGCCGCGACGGACGGCGGGGTTGCTGCGCCAGAGCCTGCGCCTGCTGCGGCAGACGCGGCGCAGTGCGCGCCCGCAGCGCTGGCGGCTGCGCCGAACAGCGCGGTAGATTGGCAGCCCCCCTGGAGCCTCGAATGACAGCAGTCCCCGCCCGAACGGCCGACCCGATCGCGCACCTCGTCCGCCACGCCGCGGCGCAAGTCGACCGCGTGATCCTGGGCAAGCAGTTGCAGGTGCAGCAGTGCCTGGCCTGCATCCTCGCCGGCGGCCATCTGCTCATAGAAGATGTCCCGGGGGTCGGCAAGACCACGCTCGCGCACGCGCTGGCGCGCACGCTAGGCCTCTCCTATCAACGCATCCAGTTCACCAGCGACTTGCTGCCCGCCGACATCATCGGCGCCAGCATCTTCCAGCGCGACTCCGGCGAGTTCCGCTTCCAGCAGGGGCCGTTGTTCGCGCAGGTGGTGCTCGCCGATGAGGTGAACCGCGCCACGCCGAAGACCCAGTCGGCGCTGCTCGAGGCGATGGAGGAGCACCAGGTCACGGTCGACGGTCAGACGCGGCCGCTGCCCGAACCGTTCTTCGTGATCGCGACGCAGAACCCGGCCTACCAGATCGGCACCTTTCCGCTGCCCGAGTCACAGCTCGACCGCTTCCTGCTGCGCGTGGCCTTGGGCTTCCCCGACGCCGCCGCCGAGCGCGAGCTGCTCAAGAGCCCGCCGCGACGCGCGATGCTGCCAGCGCTCGAACCGGTGCTGCTGCCCGCCGAGCTGCTGCGTGCCCAGGCGCGCGTGCTCGAGGTGCACGCGAGCGACGCGCTGCTCGATTACCTGCAGGCGATCGTGCGCCATACCCGCGAATCACCCGACTTCGAAGCGGGCTTGTCGCCGCGTGCGGCGATCGCGCTGCTGCGCGCCGCGCAGGCCTGGGCGCTGATCGAGGGCCGCGAAGTCGTGCTGCCCGAGGATGTGCAGGCGGTGTTGTCGGGCGTGGTCGGCCACCGCTTGAAGCTGCGCGCCGAACGCGGGCTCGCGGCGAGCATCGACGTCGGGCAGCGCATCAAGAACGCCGTCGCCGTTCCGTAGCAGGACGCGATGATCGACCGCCTGCTCGCGGAGATCCGACGCCGCGCGGTCGTCTGGGCCGAGGCACGCCAGGGGCTGGATCCCGACGGGGTCGTGCTCAAGCAACGGCGCTGCTACATCGTGCCGACCCGCATGGGCTTGGTCTACGGCTTCGCGACCTTCGCGATGCTGATGGGCGCGATGAACTACAACGCCTCGCTCGCGTTCGTGCTCGCGTTCGGGCTCGCTTCTTTAGGGCTAGTGGCCATGCACCACACCCATCGCACGCTCGAGGGCTTGATCGTGCGTGCGGGACGCACCGAACCCGTGTTCGCCGGCCAGGTCGCGCACTTCGGCTTGACGGTGGCGAACACCGCACGCGAGCCGCGCTACGGCATCACGCTCACCTTCGACGGCGACAACCTCGCGCGCACCGATCTGCCGCCCGAGGACGACAACCCGCTCACGCTGCCGATCGCCGCGCCCGCGCGCGGCTGGCTGCAGGCACGGCGCTTCGGTCTGCACACCACCTACCCGTTCGGCTTGTTCCGGTGCTGGGCCTGGGTGCGCATGGACCTGCGCTGCCTCGTGTACCCCAAGCCCGCGCCGCCCGGACTGAGGCCGCCACCCTCGCCTGGCGCGGCCGGTCAGGCGCGGCCCGACGAATCGGGGCTCGAGGATTTCTCGGGCCTGCGCGAGTACCGCCCGGGCGATGCGCCGCGCCACATCGCCTGGCGGGTGTACGCGCGGCGCGATGAGCTGGCGGTGAAGCAGTTCGCGGGCTCGGCGGCGCTCACCCGCAGCCTGGATTGGGATGCGCTCGGTGGGCTCGACACCGAGGCGCGGCTCTCACAGCTCACGCGCTGGGTACTGGACAGCCACGCGGATGGCGAAGCCTTCGCGCTCACACTGCCTTCGCTCAAGATCCCCTTCGGTCAGGGCGCCGCGCATCGCGACCGTTGTTTGGAAGCACTGGCGTTGTTCGCATGACGACGCCCATCGTCCCGCTCCCGGACATCCCCGCCGAACGGCCTGGCGTGGCCCGCCTCACGTGGGTGGTGATCGCGCTCGCCGCGGTGATGGCGCCGCAGGCGCTGCACCAGCCGATCGCGATCACCGTGCTCGCCGTGGTGCTCGGCGCCTGGCGCCTTACGGCGGAGCGCCGCGGTTGGGCCTTGCCCCGCGCCTCGGTTCGCACGTTGGCGGCGCTGGTCGGGTTCGCGGCCGTCTGGTTCACCTTCCGCACGATCAACGGCCCCGAGGCCGGTAGCGCACTGCTGCTCACCATGCTCGCGCTCAAGCTCACCGAAACCGCCACGGTGCGCGACTGCCAGGTGCTGGTGCTGCTCGGATTCTTCGTGGTGCTCGGTGAGTTCCTGTACACGCAGGAACTCATGGTCGCGCTGTGGTTGTTGCCGTCGTGCTGGCTGCTCGCGGCGGTGCTGCTCGCGGTCTCGCACCCGGTGGTGGGCTTCCGCCCGACCGTGGCGCTGCGCGCCAGCGGCCGCTACCTGGCGCTCGCCCTGCCCTTGATGATCGCGATGTTCGTGCTGTTCCCGCGGGTGCCGGGACCCTTGTGGGGCGCGCCCGGTGGCAGCGGCGATTCGGTGTCAGGGCTCGGCGATTCGATGGAACCGGGCGCGATCACCAACCTTATCTTGAGCGACGAGGTCGCGTTCCGGGTGAGGTTCATCGATGGCGAGCCGCCGGCAGCGCGCTACTGGCGGGGGCCGACGCTGCATCGCTTCGACGGCCGGCGCTGGGAGCAGAGCTGGTTCAAGCCGCCCGAGCCGGTGGAACTCGCGCTCGAGGGTGGACGCGTGCGTTACGAGGTCACGCTCGAAGCGCACAACCGGCCCTGGCTGTTCGCGCTCGAGATGCCCGAATCGCGGCCGTCGGGCTCGGAGCTGCGCTACGACTACAGCCTGGTCGAGCCAAGGCTGGTGCGCGAGCGCAAGCGCTACGAGATCACCTCGCGCACCGAGTTCGTGGCCGGCGCCGAGCAGACGCCGCGCCGCCTACGCTGGGACCTGCAGCTGCCCGAGCGCGGCAACGCGCGCTCGCGCGAGCTGGCGCAACGCTGGCGCGGTGCGAGCACCGATGAGATGGGCGTGGTGCGCCAGGCGCTGACGATGTTCCGCGAGCAGCCGTTCGTGTACACCCTGCGACCGCCGCGGCTCGGCCGCGAACCGATCGATGAGTTCCTGTTCGGCAGCCAGCGCGGCTTCTGCGAGCACTACGCGTCGAGCTTCGTGTTCCTGATGCGCGCGGCCGGGATCCCGGCGCGGGTGGTGACGGGCTACCTGGGTGGTGAACTCAACCCCTGGAACGATGTGTGGGTGGTGCGCCAGTCCGATGCGCATGCCTGGGCCGAGGTGTGGGTGCGCGGGCGCGGCTGGATCCGCGTCGACCCCACTGGTGCGGTCGCGCCCGAGCGCATCGAGGGCGGTCTCGAAGAGGCGCTGCCCGACGGTGAGGTGCTGCCCGGCGAGTACCTGCGCTCGTTCGATTTCCTGATCTCGTTGCGCGACAGCTGGGATGCGATGGACACCGCCTGGAACCGCTTCTTCCTGGGCTACGGCCCCGAGATGCAACGCGAGTTCGTGCAGCTGCTGGGGCTCGAGCCCGACTGGCAGAGCCTGGTCACCACGCTGATGGTGGTGGTGGTGCTGATGCTCGCCGCACTCGCCGCCTGGCTGGTGTACACCCACAAGCCACGACCGGTTGACGCCGCGCGGCGCGAATGGGACCGCTTCCGCACGCTGCTGGCACGCGAAGGCGTGGCGCCCTCGGACACCGAAGGGCCGCAGGACTTCGCGCGCCGCGCGGCCGAGGCGCTGCCGGCGCGACGCAAAGCGATCGACGCGGTCACCGCGGCCTACGTCGCGGCGCGCTACGCCAAGCCGGACGACGCGGCACTGCCGGCGTTGCGCGCGGCGTTGTGGCAGTTCAAGCAGGCGGCGTAGACGCGCGAGACGAACCACGAGTTGAGCCGACGCCATGGCGCGGTTCGACCGAGACGGAGGGAAAAGGACGGGATGCGCGCGACCGCAAAGCACATGGAATACCCCTACCCGGACAGCGATGCGCGGCGTATCACCTTGTGATTCCGATGCCCGACATGGCCTTCGATGTTCTGACCGCGGTCGCCGTCGGGCTCGGTGCGACGCTGTTCATGGACCTCTGGGCGCTGCTGATGCAGCGCACCATCGGGCTGCGTCCGGCCGACTACTGCCTGGTGGGCCGCTGGTTCTGCCACATGCCTGACGGCAGGTCAGGCACGCGAACATCGCCGAGGCCGCGCCCCGGCGCTTCGAATGCGCAGTGGGCTGGACCGCCCATTACGCAATCGGCGTGCTGTACGCGTTGGCGTTCGTCGCGCTGGTCTCGGGTGCCTGGCTCGCGGCGCCCAGCGTGCTGCCGGCGCTGCTGTTCGGCATCGGCACCGTGCTGGTGCCGTTCCTCGTCATGCAGCCGTGCTTCGGGCTCGGCATCGCCGCAGCGAAGGCGCCGAGCCCTTCGCAAGCCCGGCTCCGGAGCCTGATGGCGCACGCGTCGTTCGGACTCGGCCTCTACCTCGCCGCAGCGGTTTGGCCTTCCGGCTCCTCGACGTAGTAGAGCAGCACGCCGCCGATGATGAACAGCACCAGGATCGAGAGGATCCCGATGCGCGGGTTGCCGAACCACAGCGTCATCATGCCCATCAGCGCCGGGCCGATGACCGCGGCGAACTTGCCGAGCATGTTGTAAAAGCCGAAGAACTCGCCCGACTCCTCGGCCGGGATCAAGCGCGCGTAGTACGAGCGTGACAGGGCCTGCACACCGCCCTGCACCAGGCCGATGATCGCGGCCATCACGTAGAACTCGCGCACCTGGTGCATCATCGTGGCGCCGAGCGTGATGCACACATACACCGCAAGTGCGATGAAGATGCCGCGCTTCGGTCCGATGCGCTCGCCGAGGTAGCCGAACGCGACCGCCGCCGGAAAGCCGACGAACTGCACGATCAACAGCGCGACGATGAGGTCGGTGCTCTTGAAGCCGATCGACAGGCCGTAGTCCACCGCCATGCGAATGATGGTGTCCACGCCGTCGATGTAGAACCAGTAGGCGAGCAGGAAGATCCAGACTTGGCGCAGGCTGCGGATGCGGTGCAGCGTCGCCTTGAGCTGCGACAACCCCGCCCGCACGGCGGGACCGAAGGCGAGCGCCGGCGCGTGCCCGGGTTCGGGCACGAACAGGAAGATCGGGATGGCGAACAGCGTCCACCAACCGGCCACGGTAAGGAAGGCGAAGCGTGCGGCATGCGTGCCGTCGGCGAAGCCGAAGCGCGCCGGGTCAAGCACCATCCAGACGTTGACCGCGAACAGTAGGCCGCCGCCGAGATACCCCAGCGCGTAGCCGTAGCCGGAGACGAAATCGAACTTGTTGCGCGGGGCGACCCCGATGAGCAGCGAATCGTAGAACGCGAGGCCGCCGGCGAAGCCGATCTGGGCGAAGGCGAACACCGCGGCTGCGGCCAGCCAGTGGCCCTGCTCGACCCACCACAGCGCGCCGGTCATCACCACGCCGAGCGCGGTGAACATGAACAGGAAGCGCTTGCGCATGCCGGCGCGATCGGCGATCGCGCCGAGGATCGGCGCCAGGATCGCGACCACCAGGCTGGCGGCCGCGGTGAGGTTGCCCAGGCGGTGGGTCGAATCGACCGCGCTCACGCCGGCGTTCCAATACTGCTTGAACAGTATCGGGAAGAAGCCGGCGAGCACGGTGGTGGCGAACGCGGAGTTGGCCCAGTCATACAGGGCCCAGGCGAAGATCCGCTTCTCGAAGAACTCCGGACGCATGGTCAAGCCGTCATCAACGCGCGAGGAAGGTCACGATTCGCTGCACGGTCGCGCTGTCGGCGAGGATGCGGGTGTGGCCCAAGCCACTGGTGATATGCAGTGTGGTGTCGGTCCAGTGGCGCGCGATCGACTCGGCATCGCTCACCGGCACGTCCTTATCCTCGCGGTCGTGCACCACCAGGAAACGCACGCCGGGCGGCGGCGTGAGCTGCTCGACGTCAATCGCGTGCTCGGCGATGCCCATCAGCCGTCCGATCCGCAGGAACAGCCTGACCCGCACCGCGTTCGGCAGCTGCAGCAGGTCGGCGTAGCGGCCGAGGACTCTGCTCATGGAAGACGGCCCGGCGATCAGCACTGCGCGCGGCGCGTAGGGCTCGAGCGAGAGCGAGTAGGCCACTGCGCCAGCACCCATCGAGTGGCCGACCACCCCGGCGATCGGTGCGAACTGCTCGGCAGCGGCGAACACCGCGTCAGCAAACGCGACCGGGTGGGCGGTCGTGCCTGGCGAATCGCCGTGCGCGGGCGGATCGATCGCCACCGGCTTCATGCCGGCAGCGCGCAGCGCCTCGATCAGCGGGCCGAACTGCGTATAGCGCCCCGACCAGCCATGCAGCAGCAGCACGGCCGGACCCTGGCCCCAACTGCGCGCGACCAACCCGCCTTCGGTCACGTGGATGTCGTAGTCGCCCGGCGTCGTCGCTTCCCAGCCTTGCGGCTGGTGGCGTTGGGGATGCATCAGCCGGCGACACGCCCACCACGCCGCAGCGCCTGGCGCGACGGAGCCGAGCGCGCGGAGCAGGAAGCGGATGAGCGTGAGGCGCCACATGGCGCCAAGACTGCACTATCGCGGCGTCATAGGGAAACACCGCCCACGGACGGTCGCTGTGCAAGAGCAGCCGCTCCGCTGCGCGTCACCCGCCCCATCGCTCTCCCCATAGAATGCGCTCGTGGATCGCCACCGCTTCATCCGATTCGTCGCGCTCGCCCTGCTCCTGCTGGGCGGTGCCGCCAACGCCGGCACCGTGAACATCACCGGCACGGTGTTCGAGGACATCCAATACGGCGGCGGTGCGGGTCGCCCGCTGGCGACCGCCGACGTCGCCAACATCAACGGCGTGCGGATGGAGTTGTTCGATGCCGGCGGCATCTTCAGGCAAACGGTGAACACAGCCGGCGCCGGCGCCTATTCGTTCACCGTCACCACCCCCGGCACTTACACGATCCGTGCCGCCAACCTCACGGTGGCCTCGACCCGCACCGGCGCTTGCGCCGCCGGAACCTGCATCCCGGTGCAGACCTTCCGCACCAACGCCGCGAGCGGGGCCGCCGTGGCGGTGACCGACCGTGTCGGCGGACAGGTGCCGGGTTTGAGCGATGCCGGCAGTGCCGCCACCCTCAACGTCACCACGCTCGCCTCGCTGACCACCGTAGCGGCCACGCCGCAGTCGATCACCACCGTCACGGTTGCGGGCGCGAACATCGGCGGCGTGAACTTCGGCTTCAACTTCGACACCATCGTCAACGTGAACAACGCCGGGCAGGGCTCGCTGCGACAATGGGTGACCAACTCCAACACCAAGACCGGCGAAGGCACGCTCGCCCAGGTGGGCCAGACCGCCGGCCGCGAGACCTCGATCTTCATGATCGCGAACGGCGTGGCCAACCCCGGCACCAATGTCGGCTACGCGAACCTGCTCACGGTCGGCGGCGCCAACGGTGGCGCCGCGCGCATCACGCTGGCAGCCGTGCTGCCCACGATCACCGGCACCAACAGCAGCCTCGATGGTCGCACCCAGACCGCCAACATCCGTGCCACGGTGGGTGGCGCCGAGACCAACCCCGGCAGCGTCGGCACGGGTGGCACGGTCGGCGTGAGCGCGATCGCGCTGGCGCAGTTCAGCCGGCCCGAGGTCGTGGTCAACGCGGCGGCCACCCAGGTGCTCGCCAGCGGCGGCACCGCCATCATCCGCAGCATCGCGGTCGAGAACGGCGGCATCTCGGTCAGCGGCGCGAGCTCCGAGGTGCGCGACTGCCTGGCGGGCATCCGCGCCGACGGCACCGTGGGCACCACCTACAACGCGAACTTCGGCATCATCATCGGCGCCGGCGCCAACATCACGATCTCGCACAACTACGTGCGGGTGAACAACAGCAACATCCGCGGCGACAACCCCGGTGCCAACGCCATCGTCGAGGACAACGAGGTGGATTCGATCGACGGCACGCCGGGCGGCGGCCATACCAACACCTTCGACGGCATCCTCATCATCGGCGCGGCGACCAACGTGACCGTGCGCCGCAACCTGCTCAAGAACATGGAGGGCGGCGGCCTGGAGTTCGGCTTCGCCGGCGGCACCGTCACCGGCACCGCGACCGAGAACACCGTGACCAGCAACGGCTTCAGCAGCGTCGGCGTGCCCAGCACCGAGGGCGTGGGCGTGGCGTTCTACTTCATGTCCGGCACCAGCACGATGACCTTCTCCAACAACATCGTCAGCAACAACGGTGGCCCGGGCGTGGTGGTGATGCGGGCGACCAACATCGTCATCACCCAGAACAGCATCTTCGGCAACGGCACGGTCACCGGCCTCGGCATCGACAACGACATCCGCGTGGCCACCGACCCCAACACCTACATGCCGCCGAACGGCGTGACCATCAACGACTCCGGCGACGGCGATGCCGGCCCGAACAACCTGCTCAACTACCCCGTGATCCAGACCGCGAGCATCGTCGGCGCGAACCTGACCGTGACCGGTTGGGCCCGCCCTGGTTCGCTGATCGAGTTCTTCGTCGCCGCGGCCGATGGCACCGGCTTCGGTGAAGGCCAGACCTACAAGTTCACCGCGACCGAAGGCGTCGCCGACGGCGATGCAACCACGAGCGCCTATGGCCCCGGCGCAATCAACGGCCTGCTGCAGGGCAGCGACACCACCAACCGCTTCAGCTTCACGCTCGCGACGCCGAGCGGCGTGACCGGCGGTACGCTGCTCACCGCGACGGCGCGCCTCGGCGGCCAGACCTCAGAGTTCTCCGGCAACGTCGCGGTGGTCTGGTACCCGGACTACAGCGTGGTCAAGCTGTCGAACGCGCTCAGCGACCCGGTGAACTGCACGACTGCGGGCGTGCCGGGATCATGCACGCCTGCCGGCGTGCAGAAGCGCATCCCCGGCGCGATCGTCCAATACCAGGTGCTGGTCTCGAACGCCGGCGGCGCGGCCGACTCCGATTCGGTGATGCTGGCCGACATCCTGCCCGTGGGCGCCGCGCTGTACGTCGCCGACATCGCCGGCCCCGGCAGTGGGCCGGTGGTGTTCATCAACGGCGCGACCTCGAGCGGGCTGAGCTACAGCTTCGTCGCGCTCGGCGACGGCGGCGACGATGTCGCGTTCTCGAGCGACGCCGGTCCGGCCTACACCTACGGCTACACGCCCACGCCGGGCGCCGACGGCTGCGACCCGACGGTCACCGCCGTGCGGATCAACCCGCAGGGTGTGTTCGCCGCCGATGTCGCGACGCCCGACCCGAGCTTCACCGTGAGGTACTGGGTCTGCGTCGAGTAGGCGATCACTTGTTGGCGTAGGCGACCGCGACGCCGGCCGCGAGCAGCGTGACCGTGTCGCCGATGATCTGCTTGACCATCAGGTCGAACGGGAACTGCGCGACCGCGTGGTAGATCATGAAGAACGGCACCGAGCTCACCAGCGCGATGGCGAAGCCGAAGCGCAGTCCCTGCCCCATCCAATCGCCGTCCTTGCGGCCGACGCGATAGATCCAGGCCAGGCCGCCGGCGATCAGCACGTGCGCCATGAGCATGTATTGGAAGTGCGCGTTGGCGTCTTCCTCGCCACGCATGATGTTCGGCAGCGCGGAGTAATCCGGCACCAGCCAGAGGCCGTGGGTGAGGAAGCCGCCGGTCATGGTGATGACCAGCAGCGCCACGAACGAGATCCAGAACTTCTTGTCGAACATGACAGCCCCCATCGGGTGAGTGCGCCGACGGCACGCCGGCTGTGCCGACGATAGCGCAGGCACGGAGGGCGTGCGCGTCAGATCACATGCTCGCGGGTGGCGTGGAACTTCACCTGCGGCCAGCGCTCCAAGGTGAGCTCGAGGTTGACGCGCGTCGGCGCGATGTAGACCAAGGCACCGCCGTGATCGAGCGCCAGATTGAGCTCGGCCTTGTTGCGGAAGTCGGACTCGACCTTGGGATCGGTGACATCGACCCAGCGCGCGGTGAACACCTGTACTGCTTCGAACTTGCAGTCCACGCCGTACTCCTGCTTGAGCCGGAACTCGACCACGTCGAACTGCAGCTGGCCGACCGCGCCGAGGATGAGGTCGTTGGTGGTCAACGGCCGGAACAGCTGGGTCGCGCCCTCCTCGCAGAGCTGGGCCAAGCCCTTAAGCATTTGCTTCGACTTTAGCGGATCCCTCAGCACGGCACGCCTGAACAGTTCCGGCGCGAACGACGGGATGCCGGTGAAGGTCATCGCCTCGCCCTGGGTGAAGCTGTCGCCGATGTTGATGGTGCCGTGGTTGTGCAGGCCGATGATGTCGCCGGCGTAGGCCTCCTCGACGCGCTCGCGGTCGGAGGCCATGAAGGTCAGCGCATCGGCGAGCTTGTGGTCGCGGTCGCTACGCACGTGGTGCACGGTCATGCCGCGCTGGTACCGCCCGGAGCAGACCCGCATGAAGGCGATGCGGTCGCGATGGCGCGGATCCATGTTGGCCTGGATCTTGAACACGAAACCGGTCAGCAGCGGCTCATTCGGCTGCACCTCGCGGACCGTGGTCGGACGAGGGCGGGGCGCTGGCGCGTGGGTGATGAACGCGTCGAGCAGCTCACTGATGCCGAAATTGTTGATCGCGGAGCCGAAGAACACGGGCGTCTGCTTGCCAGCGAGGTATTTGGCCGGATCGAAACTGTGCGAGGCGCCGCGCACCAGCTCGAGCTCGGCGTTGAGGCGGCCGCTGGCGTCGCCGAGGAAAGCTTGGGCCGCAGGCGAATCGAGCCGGTCGATGGTGGTGGTCTCGCCGAGCTTGCCGTGCTTCGGGCCTTCGTAGGCGTAGATGCGGTCCTCGATCAGGTGGTACACACCCTTGAGCTCGCGGCCCATGCCGATCGGCCAGGTGACCGGTGCGCACTGGATTCCGAGGACTCGTTCGACTTCGTCAAGCAGCTCCATCGGCTCGCGGCCGTCGCGGTCGAGCTTGTTGATGAAGGTGAAGATCGGCGTGTCGCGCAGGCGGCAGACGTCCATCAGCTTGATGGTGCGTTCCTCGACACCCTTGGCGCAGTCGATGACCATCAGCGCCGAATCCACCGCGGTCAGCACGCGGTAGGTGTCCTCGGAGAAATCCTCGAGGCCCGGCGTATCGAGCAGGTTGACGATGCGGTCCTTGTAGGGGAACTGCATCACCGACGAGGTGACCGAGATGCCGCGCTGCTTCTCGAGCTCCATCCAGTCGGAGGTCGCGTGGCGGCTCGCCTTGCGCCCCTTCACCGAACCGGCGAGCTGGATCGCGCCGCCGAACAGCAGCAGCTTCTCGGTCAGCGTGGTCTTACCGGCGTCGGGGTGCGAGATGATCGCGAAGGTGCGGCGGCGGGAGATCTCTGAGTCGAACATGGTCACGCGCGGCGCTAGGGGGCGCGCATTCTAACCGAGGATCGCTCGCTCAGCCCCGCAGCGCGGTCGCGAGCGTGCGGCACAGCTTGGTCGGCGATTCGCCGTTCCGGCAGCCACAAGCCAGGGGGTTCTGTTGGCAATGCTTGCGCGCGTACAGGATGTGATCGAGCCAACCCTGCCACTCAGCGTTGCCAGGCTCGAGCGTCCGCAGCAGGTCGTAGTGATCGAAGGCAGCGTGCAGCACGGACTCGCGCTGTGCTGCCGGCGCCATCAGCGCGAGCCAATAAAGCGATTCAGCCTTGAGCTCCAGGCCCTTCAGACCCTGCGGCCGCTGGCGCAGCGCGCGCTGCGCATCCTGGGCGGCGCGCAACGGGTCACCCATGTACATCCAGGTCTGCGCCCGCTCGCGCAGCAGCGTCGAATCCGCGCCGAACTCCAGAGCCTGGTCGTAGAGCTTGAGTGCGCCGTCGAGATCGCCATCGTGCTGGAGCGTGAACGCCTGCTCCGCCAACACGAAACCAAGCAGTGCGCGCAAGCGCGGATTCGCGGCGACGTGCTTCTGGGCAGCGCCTGCGACCGACTGCATCTCCTCGTAGCTGCCGCCCCAGCGCGGCGTCATGTCACCCAACGCATCGGCCCGCAGCAGGAAGCTTGTGGGATGAGCCACCAGCGCCTGAGCCAGCAGCTCCCGCTGGGGCTTGCCCCAGCCGGCATGGCGCAGCAGCTGGAAGCTCGCCCTATAGCCGATCAGGTGCGTCGGTTCACGGTCGAGCGCTTTGCGAAGGTAGCGAGTCGCGCGTGCGTTGTTCTCGTCGACCGCGGCGAACTGTTCCGCGCTCGTGTCTGACGCCCACTTGGTGCCGCGCGCCTCTTGCGCGCGCTTCAGGTAATGCAGCGCAGCCGAGAAGTTGGACTCAGGCGAGCCTGGGCGCGCGCGGATCCAAGCTTCGACCAATGGACGGAAGGCCACATCGTCGCGCCAGAACGCGTAGTACGCATCGAGCAGGCGGTACTCGTTGCGGATGTCCTGCTGAGTGGCCTGCCAAAGTGCTTGCAGCCGCTGCTCAAGCTCGGCATAGCGCTTGGCCTCGAGCAGCGCGACGAACTCGCGCTTGTCGATGTCGTCGGCCGGATAGCCGAACTCATCGCGTTCCGGCGGCATCGCGAACTGGAGCAGGGCTGGATCCACGCTGCGGCCACTCCGGGCGGCCGCCTCCTTCACGGCGACGACGGCTGCGAACTCGTCTTCACGGGCGCGGTAAGCGATGGCCGCAACGACCGCGGCTGCCAGCAGGACCGCCAGCAGCAGCACCCGCAGCTTCGGATTCATAGCTCGAGCGCCAGCACCAAGCCATCCTCGCGCCCACCGCGCGCCGGGTAGTAGTCCTTGCGCAAGCCGACCTCGTTGAAGCCGAGCGAGCGGTAGAGCTCGATCGCCGCGAGGTTGGTGGGCCGGACCTCGAGCAACATCAGCGTCACGCCGTAGCCGCGCGCGGTGTCGATCAGGTGGTTCATCAGATGGCGCCCCAGGCCCTCGCCCTGCAGATCGGGGCGCACGCAGACGTTGAGCACGTGGCACTCGCCCGGCGCCATCAGCGACATCACCGCGTGGCCGCTCAAGCCGTGCTCGGTGGTGAGCGCCCAGCAGGAGTAGCCGATGCGCATGCAGTCGCTGAAGATTCCCTCGGTCCAGGGGAACTCGTAGGCCGACTGCTCCACCGCCAGCACCGCCAGCACGTCGCCCTCGAGCATTGGCCGGATCGAGAAGTTCTCGATGCCGCGTTTGAGGGCAGTGGCCATCTAGCGGCCCGCCTCGTAGGTGCGGCGTGCGAGCTTGAGATCGTCCCAGGCGACGCGCTTCTGGCTCGGCGAGCGCAGCAGGTAGGACGGGTGGTAGGTCACGACCACTGGGATGCCGGAGTCGCGGAAGCGATGCACCTTCCCCCTGAGCTGTGCGATCGGAGTCTCCACGCCGAGCAGGTTCTGCGCGGCGATGCGCCCGACGCAGACGATGATCTTGGGCTGGATCAACGCGACCTGGCGCGCGAGGTAGGGCAGGCAGTGCCCGACCTCTTGCGGCTGCGGGTCGCGGTTCTCCGGCGGCCGGCACTTGAGGATGTTGGCGATGAACACCTGCTGGCGCGTGTAGCCGAGCGCCGCAATCATCGAGGTCAGCAGTTGGCCGGACTTGCCGACGAAGGGCTCACCCTGCGCGTCTTCCTGCTCGCCCGGCGCCTCGCCGATGAACAGCCAGTCGGCGGCTTCGTCGCCGATGCCGAACACGGTGTTGGTGCGCGTCGCGTGCAGCCCGCAGCGCACGCAGGCCGCGACGCGGCGCCGCAGTTCGGCCCAGCCGAGCGTGGCATCCGAACCCGGTGCGGCGCCCGCGTCTTCATGCACGGCGCCCGGCGCGGGCGGCAAGATCAAAGGCGCCGTAGATGGCGACTGAGCTGCGATCGACTCCGCCACTGGGCGATCCGGTTCGACCCCTTGCTCTCCGAGCGCGGCATCGCGCGGCGTCCACTGGGTGATGCCCATGGCCTCGAGCAGCTTGGCGCGGGCGAGATCCAAACCGGAGCTAGGCGACAGCGCGCCGCTTGCGCCAGCGCCAGAACGAGGTGACCGGGCCGGACAACGCGTAGCCCGCGAACAGCACGAAGAACCAGAACGGCGGCTCGATGCTCACCAGCACCACCGCGCAGATGCCGAACGCGAGGTGCGAGAGCTTGAGCGTGCCGCGCGGGTTGACGTCCTTGCCCGACCAGTACGGGAGGTTCGAGACCATGCAGATACCGGCGAGCATGGTGATGATGAACGCCGGGATGCTGAGGTCGCTGCCGTAGAGCTCGAACTGCGGACCGTACTCGGTGCCACACCAGACGGTCGCGGCCACCACCCCGGCGGCCGGCGGCGATGGCAGGCCCTGGAACCAGCCCTTCTCCTGCACGTTCACCCGCACGTTGAAGCGCGCGAGGCGCAGCGCCGCAGCCGCGGCGTAGAGGAAGGCGCAGGCCCAACCGAAGCGCGACCAGAGCCAACCGTAGTCGGCGATGCGCTCGAAGCCCCATTGGTAGACCAGGATCGCCGGCGCGACGCCGAACGAAACCACATCGCAGAGGCTGTCGAGCTCCTTGCCGAAATCGCTCTGGGTGTTGGTCCAACGCGCGATGCGGCCGTCGGTGCCGTCGAGCAGCATCGCGATGCCGATCGCGACCGCGGCCACGCCGAAACGACCGTGGATCGAGGCGATGATCGAGTAGAAGCCGGCGAACAGGCCGCCGAGCGTGAACATGTTCGGCAGCCAGTACACCGCGCGGCGGCGCGCGGCGGCGAGCTTGGAGGCCGGGCTGTCGTGGTCGCCGTTGTCGTCGTCATCGAACATATGCGGATGATGCCACGCCGCTTCAATGCGGCGCGAACTCCGCCAGCACGGTCACGCCGGCCTCCGCCGGATCGTGCGACTGGACGCGCGCGATCGCCGTCGGTGGCAGGAAGATCTCGACGGTGTGCGCCAGGCGGACCGAGCCGCAACGCTCGCCGTGGCCGAGGCGCTGGCCGATGTTGACCTTGGCCTTCGGCGCGCCGATGCCGTAATGCTCCATGCGCATCAGCATCGCGTCGCCCTCGTCGGTGCGCAGACAGAAGCCGCGCAGCGTGCCGGAGGCAGCGCAGAACGTCGCCGGGTCGCTCACGGTGCCCTCGATGGGGCTGCGCACGCCGTAGATCGTGAACGGGCTCACCCGCAGACGCACCTTGAGCGCGGCGGTGCCGAACGGACCGTCCTCGACGCGCCGGACCGACAGCACGCGGCCATCGACCGGTGCGACGACGCCGAGGCGCGATGAGGGCACCGGGCGATCGGGATCGCGGAACTTGAACGCGACCAGCAGCGCGGCCAGCGCCAGCGGCGCGGCGTACACGAAGCCCGCAGCGCGCCAGAGCACCAGCGCGATCAGTGTGAACGTGCCGAGCGTGAACCAGCCGCTGCGGGCGATGAAGGGGTTGGCTTCGTAACGCATGGGTGGATGCTACTCGGTCACTTCAGCGTTCTATTTCAACCACGGCATCCGGGCGCGCAGCCGGGCGCCGACCTGCTCGATCAGATGGGCCCGTGCCGCCGCGCGCCCGGCCTTGACCACCGGCGTGCCCGCGGCGATCTCCTGCCTAAGCTCGCGCGCATAGGCGCCGCTCTGCACCTCGGCCAGCATCTCGCGCATCGCGGTACGGGTCGCCGTGCCGATCACGCGCGGGCCGCGGCTGTAGTCGCCATGCTCGGCGGTGAGCGAGATCGACTCGCGCATGCCGGCGATGCCGCGCGCATGCATCAGGTCGGCAAGCAGCTTGACCTCGTGCAGGCAGCAGAAGTACGCGACCTCGGGCGAGTACCCCGCCTCGACCAGGGTGTCGAAGGCGGCGGTGACCAGATGCGTCAGGCCACCGCAGAGCACCGCCTGCTCCGCGAACAGGTCGGTCTCGACCTCATCGCGGAAACTCGATTCGATTATCCCGGCGCGTGCGCAACCGAGCGCGCGCGCGTAGCCGAGTGCGCGTTCGCGCGCCCGGCCGCTCGCGTCCTGGGCCACCGCGATCAGCGCCGGCACACCGGCACCGGCCTGATGCTGCGCGCGCACCTGGTCGCCCACGCCGAGCGGCGCCACCAGGATCGCGTCGAGATCCGCGCGCGGCACGAGCTGGCCGTAATGCACCGCGAAGCCGTGGGCGAACACCAGCGTGCTGCCGGCGCGGATGCGCGGCGCAAGCGCGGCATAGACCGCGGGCTGTTGCGCGTCGGGAATCAGGAAGGTGATGAGCTCCGCCGACGCGACGGCCTCCTCCGGCGTCGCGACCGCGAGGCCTTCGGCGCGCGCCTGCGCCGCCGACGCCGAGCCCGCGCGCAGACCGACCACGACGGCGAGCCCGGCATCGCGCAGGTTCAGCGCCTGCGCCCGACCTTGGGCGCCGAAGCCGAGCACTGCGATGCGTTCCTTGCGGAGCGTGGCGTCGAAATCGGCGGCGTAGAGCATCGTCATGGGCGGCGATGGTACCGGAACGGCGGCTCGCGCCCGCACGGCGGGCCCGGCTAGAATGCGCGTCCGTTCCGCGAGCCGGCCCCAAGCGATGCGTGTCTCCCAGTTCCCGCTCAACACCCTCAAGGAGACGCCGGCCGACGCCGAGATCGTCAGCCACCAGCTGATGCTGCGTGCCGGTCTCATCCGCAAGCTTGCCGCCGGCTTGTACACCTGGCTGCCGCTGGGGCTGCGCGCGTTGCGCAAGGTCGAGCGCATCGTGCGCGAGGAGATGGACCGCGCCGGCGCGCTCGAGGTGATGATGCCGGCGGTGCAGCCGGCCGAGCTGTGGCAGGAATCCGGGCGCTGGACCCAGTACGGCCCCGAGCTGCTGCGCTTCAAGGACCGCCACCAGCGCGACTTCTGCTTCGGCCCGACCCATGAGGAGGTGATCACCGACCTCGTGCGCAAGGAGCTCAAGTCCTACAAGCAGCTGCCGGTGAACTACTACCAGATCCAGGTGAAGTTCCGCGACGAGGTGCGGCCACGCTTCGGCGTGATGCGCGCGCGCGAGTTCATCATGAAGGACGCCTACTCCTTCCACGCCGACCAGGCCTCGCTGCAGCAGACCTACGATGCGATGTACCAGGCCTACGCCGCGATCTTCACCCGCTGCGGGCTCGAGTTCCGCGCGGTGAGCGCCGACACCGGTGCGATCGGCGGCTCCTCGTCGCACGAGTTCCACGTGCTGGCTGAATCGGGCGAGGACGCGATCGCGTTCTCGACCGAGAGCGATTACGCGGCCAACGTTGAGCTGGCCGAGGCCGTGGCGCCAAAGGGCGCGCGCCCGGCGGCGACCAAGAAACTCGAGCAGGTGCCGACGCCCGGCATGCGCACCATCGAAGACCTCAAGACCAAGCTCGGCTGGAAGCCCTCGCAGGGCGTGAAGACGCTGCTGATGGATGCCGAGGACGGTGGCGTGATCGCGCTGGTGCTGCGCGGCGACCACGAGCTCAACCCGATGAAGGCCGAGAAGCTCGCCGGGATCGCGAAGCCGGTGGCCTTCGCTGCCATCGAAAAGGTCCGCAAGGCCGTGGGCTGCGATCCGGGCTCGATCGGCGTGGTGGGCCTCAAGGTCCGCATGGTCGTGGACCGCGCCGCAGCGCACATGGCCGACTTCAACTGCGGCGCGAACCAGGATGACCTGCACCTCTCCGGCGTGAACTGGGAACGCGATGCACCGCTCGGCGAGGTCGCTGACCTGCGCAAGGTGGTGGAAGGCAACCCGAGCCCGGACGGCAAGGGTCTGCTCAAGATCGCGCGCGGCATCGAGGTCGGCCACGTGTTCCAGCTCGGCACCAAGTACTCGGAAAAGATGGGCTGCACGGTGCTCGGCGAGGATGGCAAGGAACAGGTCGTGACGATGGGCTGCTACGGCATCGGCGTGACCCGCATCGTGGCCGCGGCGATCGAGCAGCGCCACGACGCCAAGGGCATCGACTGGCCGGCCTCGATCGCGCCGTTCCAGGTCGCGATCGTGCCGATGGGCCTGGGCAAGAGCGAGAAGGTGAAGGCCGCCGCCGAGGCGCTCTACGCCGAGCTCGTCGCCGCCGGCATCGACGTGCTGTTCGACGACCGCGACGCGCGCCCGGGCGTGATGTTCGCCGACATGGAGCTGATCGGCGTGCCGCACCGCATCGTGGTCGGCGAGCGCGGGCTCGACAAGGGCAGCTTCGAGTACAAGGGCCGCAAGGACGAGGCCGCGAGCGACTGGCCGCGCGGCGAGGTCGTGGCGCTGCTCAAGAACCGCCTCGGCTGATGAGCCGCGTCGCGCGGTCCCTGCGCGTGCTCGGCGTGACGCTGCTGTGCACGATCGGCACCGACAGCGCCATGGGCGCCGTCGGTGCGGCCGAAGCGGCCGATCCCGTGCTGCGCGAGCTGCTGGCGCGCGCGGTCGGATCGTCGGAGAGCTTCGTCGATCGCTTCGAGGCCGAGGTCTGGCTCTCGGACATGGACCAGCGGCTGGCACGGCACCGGCCGCGGATCGCCGCCGCCGATCGGCTCGAACTGCTGAAGCTGGTGCACCGCGAAGCGACCCGCGCCGCAATCTCGCCCGAGCTCGTGCTCGCGGTGATCGACATCGAATCGCGCTTCGACCGCTATGCGATCTCGAGCGTGGGCGCCCAGGGTCTGATGCAGATCATGCCGTTCTGGCTGAAGGAGATCGGCCACCCCGCGGACAACCTGTTCGATTCGCACACCAACCTGCGGATGGGCTGCACCATCCTCAAGTACTACCTCGATCGCACCAACGGTGACGTGCGCAAGGCGCTCAACCGCTACAACGGCACGCGCCACCGCAAGTACTCGGACAAGGTGCTGACCGTGTTGTCGGGGCGCTGGTACAAGTCCTAGCGGTCTACTTGATCTGGAAGGCGCTGCTCGGCGTGCTGTCGTCCGCATCTGCCACGACCACGCTCTCGACCTGCGCCTGCGGAGGTCCAGCGTGCAACCACTCGATCAGCATCGCGACGGCGTCCGCTTCACCGCAGGCCAGCACCTCGACGCTGCCGTCAGCGAAGTTGCGAGCGTGACCGGTGATCCCCAAACGATCGGCCTCGCGCTTGGCCGAGGCGCGGAACCAGACGCCTTGCACTTTCCCCGAGACCATGCAGCGCTTCGCGACCAATGCCCTCTCCCCCATCTGGCACTCTAAAGAAGAAAGGCGCCTTGCGGCGCCTTCCCTCGAACTCATGCTGAGCGGGCGGATCAGTTGCCCGACAGATAGGCCTTGTCGGATTCCTCGGCCGCACCCACCGACCACGCACCGCGGGTCTTGGCGTGCTTGACCGCCGACGCCGCCGCATCCGCGGTCGGGTTCTTGTCCACGGCGAACTCCTGTCCGGGGTGAATCAAGTCCGCGTCGCGGATCTTGTCGTTGTTGGCCTTGTAGATCAGCGGCCACTGGTAGGGGTTGCCGTAGACCTCGGGCTTGCCCGAAATTGCCCACAGGCTGTCGCCCGTGACCACCGCGTAAGTCATCTTCGCGGCCTGCAGCTCGGCGAGCAGCCCGTTGAGGATGTCGAACGCGCGGCGGCCATCGCCGCTCGCCATCGCCGCTTCAGCCTCGCGCATGCGCGCGGACTGGTCGGCGTTCAGGCCGGAGTAGCTGCGCGCCTGGTCGTACAGACCACGCGCTTCGCCCAGCTTGCGCGAGTTCTCGAGGGCGAGCGCGGCGGCCTGGGCGTCGACCGCGGCAGGAGCCGGAGCGGTGGCAGCGGGCGCAGCAGCGGTCGCGGCCGGAGCGGCCTCTTCGGTCGCGGTCGGCTTGCTCGCACAACCGGCGCCGGCGACGAGCGCGAGCAGCGACAGGAGGGCGAGCTTGCGGGACGAGATGTTCATCGAGTGACTTCCTTGGGAACTAGAGGTAGGGGTCGCGGAGGTGCGCAGTTTAGGCCGCCCGGCACGCGACGGGCAAGCCGGGCCGCAGGCCGCACAGGCGAGGGCGGCCTGCCGCGTAGAATGCCGCCCCTATGGCCGAAGTCCTTGTCCTCTACTACTCCCGCCACGGCGCGACCGCCGCGCTCGCGAAGCTGGTGGGTCGCGGCATCGAGGAGGTGCCGGGGATGCAGGCACGACTGCGCACGGTGCCGGCGATCGTCGAGCGTGACGCAGGTCTCACGACCACGGCGCAGGCCGAGCCGATCCCCGCGAGCGGCCCGCCCTACGCGACCCAGCAGGACCTGCTCGACTGCGCCGGCCTGGTGCTCGGCAGCCCGACCCGCTTCGGCAACATGGCCGCGCCGCTCAAGCATTTCCTCGACGGCACGTCAGCGATCTGGCTCAGCGGCGGCCTGGCCGGCAAGCCGGCCGGCTGCTTCACCTCGACCGCAACGATGCACGGCGGTCAGGAGAGCACGCTGCTGTCGATGATGCTGCCGCTGCTGCACCACGGGATGCTGCTGGTCGGCGTGCCCTACACCGAGCCCGCGCTCAGCACCACGCGCGGTGGCGGTTCGCCCTACGGCGCGTCGAGCCTGAGCGGCACCGATGGCAAGCGCGCGCTGGACGAGGACGAGCGCACCATCGCGCGCGCGCTCGGCCGGCGCGTGGCGACGATCGCGGCGAAGCTCGGCCGCTAGGGGCCGCTCTAGACGCCGATCACGCTCTTGACGAACGGCACCGTGAGCCGCCGCTGTGCGGCGAGCGAGGCCAGATCGAGCTCGTCGAGCAACCGGCACAGGGCATGCATGTCGCGCGCATAGCGCGTCAGCAGGTACTGGCCGGTCTCGGCCGGCAGCTCGAGCCCGCGCAGTCTGGCGCGCAGCGTGAGCGCCTCCTGCTTGCCGGCGTCATCGAGCGCGCGCAGGTGGAACACCGCCGCCGAGGACAGACGCGAGCGCAGGTCGGCGAGCGCGAGCGGCAGGCCCGCGGGCGCGACCCGGCTGGCAGCGACGATCCCGGCGCCCGCACCGCGCAGCGCCTCGTAGGCTACGAACAACGCACGCTCCCATGCGCGATCGCGGCCGACCACGTCGAGGTCGTCGAGCGCGACGAACTCGAGCGCGTCGAGGTCCTCGAGCGCAGCTGGGGCCAAGGCCGCGAGCGGAAGGTAGGCGGCACGGCGACCCGCGGCATCCGCCGCCCGCACCGCAGCCTGCAGCAGGTGGCTGCGCCCGCAGCCTGCCTCACCCCAGAGATAGACGAAGCCGCCGCTGCGCGTCGCACCCTGCACCGCGGCCAGCGCGGTCGCGTTGCTGCCCGGCACGAAGGCCTCGAAGCTCGCGCCCGCATCCAGCCGGATGCCGAGCGGCAACTGTGCGTTCACGGCGCGTACCGGTAGCGCAGGGAGCCCGCGCGCGCAGCCTCGACCGAACGCGCGAAGCGTGGGTCGAGCGCGATGCTGCGCTCGAGCGCCGCCGCACCGCCGAGGAACGAAACCCGGAGCTCGAGCAGATCGCGCTGCACGGCCACGACCTCGACCCGGCGCACGATCGACATGCCCTCGAGCAGCTGCGAGATCCCGGCATAGGCGGTGACGCCATCGATGCCTTCGACCGTGAGCTCGATGGAGTTGAGCTCGGTCCCGGCGATGGCGTAACGCGCCGCCATCGCGCCCGCGACGCGCTCCATGGCGAGCACGGCGAGCGCATCCAGCGTGGGCGCCTTGGCCTCGAAGCGCTCGACCGACCCGTCGAGCGAGACACCAAGCGTGAAGCGACCCTGCCAGGTGCGGGGCGCACGCCAGACCAGCGCGCCGAGCCAGGCTTCCGGCGCAAGACCGTCCGCGCCGGGTCGGGCGCTGGCCGCGCCGAGCCTGGCCTCGTCCTGCGCCACGACGTCGGCGGGCAACAACGCGGCGCGATCCACGGCGTCGAGCGCAGGCAACGCCAGCGGCAGGCCGAGCCTGGCCGCGGCGGCGATGAAGGCATCGGCGTCGTCGACAGCAACCAGATCACGGTCGGCGCCTTCGTCGAGCACCAGCCAGAGCAGCGTGCGCGGGCGCTCGCGCCCGAGCACGGCACGGCCTGCGTCGCGCAGCGCCTGCTGCAGTGCGGGCCCTTCGAACCGTACCGAGAGACGCAAGGCGGGTGCCTGGTTGGGCGTCGTCAGCAACGGCGGGACGCCGGGCTCGCTGTTGAGCGTGATGTAGGCGAACTCGGCGACGAAACGCTGCGGGGCCTTCATCAGCGGTGCGAGCTCGGCGGCGTTCGGCGCCCGTGCGTCGCCGGTGAGCCGCACGATGACCTCGGCGAGCGCGAGCTGGAACGCCTTGGCCCGCGCATCCGGCGATTGGTCGCTGACCGCGACCTCGACCTCGTGCAACTGCTCGACCACGACCGCCGTTGCCGGCGATGCGGCGAGCAGGACGAACGCAAGGAGGATGAGGTGACGATGCGTCGACATGGAATCCACATCGGGGGCGGCGAGCGTTGAGCGGCGTGTAGAATACACCACCGCTAACGCCGACCATCTCTTCAAGAAGCTCGAGGATCGTGATGACCGACGGCAAGAAGCCGCTGACCTACCGCGACGCGGGAGTGGACATCGACGCCGGCGACGCGCTCATCGACCGCATCGCGCCCGCCGCCAAGCGCACCACCCGCGTCGGCGTGCTCGGCGGCCTCGGCGGCTTCGGTTCGCTGTTCGAGCTGCCCAAGGGCTTCCGCGAACCCGTGTTGGTCGCCGGCACCGACGGCGTCGGCACCAAGCTGCGGCTCGCGATCGACTGGCAGCGCCATGACACGGTCGGCATCGACCTGGTGGCGATGTGCGTGAACGACATCGTGGTCCAGGGCGCTGAACCGCTGTTCTTCCTCGACTACTACGCCTCGGCCAAGCTCGATGTGGCGGTGGCGGCGAGCGTGATCGAGGGCATCGCCAAGGGCTGTGAACTGGCCGGCTGCGCGCTGGTCGGCGGCGAGACCGCCGAGCTGCCCGGCATGTACCACGGCGCCGACTACGACCTGGCCGGCTTCGCCGTCGGCGTGGTCGAGAAATCCAAGCTGCTCGACGGCAGCCGCGTCGCCCACGGCGACGTGGTGCTCGGGCTGGCCTCGAGCGGCGTGCACTCGAACGGCTACTCGTTGGTGCGCAAGGTGATCGAGCGCGTCGGCGCCGGTCCCACGACGCCGATCGCGGGCGTACCGCTGATCGAGCGAGCGATGGAACCGACACGGATCTACGTGAAGTCGGTGCTGGCGTTGCTCAAGGACCACCCGGTGCACGCGCTCGCGCACATCACCGGCGGCGGCATCGTCGAGAACCTTCCCCGCGTGATCCCAGCAGGATTGGGAGCCACCATCGACCCGAAGTCGTGGCCATGCCTGCCGATCTTCGAGTGGCTGCAGCGCGAAGGCGCGATCGCCGACGCCGAGATGCTGCGCACCTTCAACTGCGGCATCGGCATGTGCGTGGTGGTCGCGGAGTCAGCGGTCGCCGGTGCGATGCGCTCGCTCCAGATGCACGGCGAGACCGTCCATCGCATCGGTCGTATCGAGCGCGGCCCCGAGGGTGTACGCCTCGCATGACCGCGCGCCTCGCGGTCATCGTCTCCGGGCGTGGCACGAACCTCGAAGCGATACTCGATGCCATCGCCGCCGGCACGCTGGCCGCGCGCGTGGTGGTGGTGATCGCCGATCGGCCCGGCGCGCAAGCCTTGGCCCGCGCCACCACCCGCGGAGTGCCGACCGTGACGATCGATCAGCGCGCCTACACCGAGCGCGCGGCATTCGATTCCGACCTCGACGCCGAGCTCGCGCGCCATTCACCGGACCTCGTGGTGCTGGCCGGGTTCATGCGGATCCTCAGCGACGGCTTCGTCAAGCGCTGGCTGGGCAAGCTGGTCAACATCCATCCGTCGCTGCTGCCGGCCTACCCCGGGCTGCACACCCATCGGCGCGCACTGGCCGATCGCGTGACGACCCACGGCGCGACGGTGCACTTCGTGACGCCGGCGCTCGACTCCGGCCCAGCAGTGCTGCAGGTCGAAGTGCCGGTGCGGCCGAACGATTCCGAGGGGCTGCTGGCGGCGCGGGTGCTCAACGCCGAACATCGGCTATATCCGGAGGCGCTGCGACGGATCCTGAGCGGTCAGGTGGCGTTCAGGGATGGCGCTGTCTACTGTGACGGCGCGCCGCTCGCGCGCCCCGAACGCCTGCCCCACCTGCACTCATGAAACGCACTCTCGCCCTGCTCACCCTGGCCTGTGCGGCTGCCGGCGCTGCGCCGGCGCCGTTCGTGGCCGAGTACCAGGTGCTGCGCGGCAGCATGCACATCGCCGACGCGCGCATGGAGCTCAGCCGCGACGACGAGGACGGCTGGACCCTGCGCAGCGTGACCGAGCCGGTGGCGATCTTCCGTTTGATCACCGACGACATCGTGGTCGAGACCAGCACTTTCCGCTTCGGCGAGACCGGCCCGATCCCGTTGCACTACCACTATGAGCAGCGCAACTCGAAGAAAGATCGCGACGAGCGCTACGCCTTCGACTGGGCCGGCGGCCGGGTGGTGGGCACCGCGCGCGGCCAGCCGGTCGAGCTCGCAGTGCCGCGCGGCACGCTCGACCCGCTGTTGTTGCGCATCGCGGTCGGCGAGGCCCTGGCACGCGGCGTGCTGGCCACGTCGTACGCGGTGGTCGAGCGCAGCAAGCTGCGCGACTACGCGGTCAAGCGCACCTTGACCGCCAAGGTGAAGGTGCCCGCCGGGACATTCGAGCTGCAGGGCGTCGAGCGGGTGAGCGAAGACGGTCGCAAGACCACGCGGCTCGAATACGCGCCAGCGCTGGATTGGCTGCCGGTCGTCATCGAGCACCGCGAGACCGACAAGCCGACTTACCGGCTCGAACTGGTGAAGGTCGTGCGCTAAGAGTTCGCCCGCGCCTACGGCGCGGCCTCAGGCCTTCGGCAGCGTGACGCCCTTCTGGCCCTGGTACTTGCCGCCGCGGTCCTTATAAGAGGTCTCGCAGACCTCATCCGACTCGAAGAACAGCATCTGGGCCACGCCTTCGTTGGCGTAGATCTTGGCCGGCAGCGGCGTGGTGTTCGAGAACTCCAGCGTCACGTGCCCTTCCCACTCGGGCTCCAGCGGCGTGACGTTGACGATGATGCCGCAGCGCGCGTAGGTGCTCTTGCCGAGACAGACCACCAGCGTCGAACGCGGGATGCGGAAGAACTCCACCGTGCGCGCCAGCGCGAAGCTGTTCGGCGGGATGATGCAGACGTCGGCCTCGAGGTCGACGAAGCTCGACGGGTCGAAGGCCTTCGGGTCGACGATCGTCGAGTTGATGTTGGTGAAGATCTTGAACTCGCGCGCGCAGCGCACGTCGTAGCCGTACGACGAGGTGCCGTAGGAGACGATCTTCCTGCCGCTGACCTCGCGCACCTGACCGGCCTCGAACGGGTCGATCATGCCGTTGACGGCCATGCGGCGGATCCACCTGTCGCTCTTGATGCTCACTGGATTCAGCTCCTGTTGTGGATTCCGTCGCGACCTTCATGGCCCCGACCTCCTAAGACGCGGACGCGATACCGTCGGTCGGGGCCATGAAGGCCTCGACGGTTCCACGACCGAGCCGACCCGATCGAGGTCGGATGACGCTTCTCGGTCGGGCTTCCGGTCTCGTCCTGTGATTCCCCCGGCTGACGGTATCGCGACCGCGTCTT
>JANNEA010000060.1:0-20555 GCA_031388175.1 Gammaproteobacteria bacterium | reverse complement strand
CTTGGCTGAGCCGCCGGCCGAATCGCCCTCGACGATGAACAACTCGCACAGCGAGGGATCCTTCTCCTGGCAATCAGCGAGCTTGCCCGGCAGGCCGGCGATGTCGAGCGCGCCTTTGCGGCGCGTGAGCTCGCGCGCCTTGCGCGCCGCCTCGCGCGCGCGCGCGGCGTCGACGACCTTGATGACCAAGGCCTTCGACTCGGCCGGATGCTCGACCATGAATTCGGCCAGCTTCTGTGCGGTGATCGATTCAACGACCGCCTTCACTTCACTCGAGACCAACTTGTCCTTGGTCTGCGAGGAGAACTTCGGATCGGGCACCTTGACCGAGAGCACGCAGGTCAGGCCCTCGCGACAGTCGTCACCCGACAGCGCGACTTTCTCACGCTTCGCCAACCCTTCATGGTCGACGTAGTTGATCAGCGTGCGCGTCAGCGCGGCGCGGAAGCCGGCGAGGTGCGTGCCGCCGTCGCGCTGCGGGATGTTGTTGGTGAACGGGAACATGTTCTCCTGGTAGGAGTCGTTCCACTGCAGCGCACACTCGACGGTGGTGCCATCACGCTCGACCTGGAAATGGATCACGGTCGGGTGCAGCGGCTGCTTGTTGCGGTTGAGGTGTTCGACGAAGGCCTTGATGCCGCCCTGGTACTCGAACACGTCTTTCTTGCCGGTGCGTTCGTCATCGAGCGTGATGCGCACGCCAGAGTTCAGGAACGAGAGCTCGCGCAGGCGTTTCGCCAGCACGTCGTAGTGGAACTCGGTGTTGGTGAAGATCTTGGTCGACGGTTTGAACCGGATCCGAGTGCCTAATTTTTGGGCTTCGCCTACCACGCGCAAAGGAGCGACGGGGTCGCCCAGCCGGTATTCCTGCTCGTGCGCATTGCCGTCACGCCAGATCGTGAGGGTCAGCACCTCTGACAACGCGTTCACCACCGAGACGCCGACGCCGTGCAGGCCGCCCGAAACCTTGTAGGAGTTCTGATCGAACTTACCGCCGGCATGGAGCACGGTCATGATGACCTCGGCCGCAGAGCGACCCTCCTCCGGATGGATATCCACAGGGATGCCGCGGCCGTTGTCGATCACGCTGACCGATTCGTCCGCGTGGATGAGCACATTTACCTCGGTGCAGTGCCCCGCCAAAGCTTCGTCGATGGAGTTATCCACAACCTCGAACACCATGTGGTGGAGGCCGGTGCCATCGTCGGTATCACCGATGTACATGCCAGGACGCTTGCGAACGGCGTCTAGGCCCTTCAGCACGGTGATGTTGCTGGAGTCGTATTTCGGCTGGGTGCTCATGGCGAAAATCCCAATAAAGACAGCAAATTATATCACTTTCACCCGTACGCCATCGTCACTATTTGTGCGTTCCACGTGGAACACCACCGAGGCTTTCCGCAGCGCTTGGGGCACGAGTTCCTCGCGGATGGCGGTGACAACGGTCTGGGCATCGAGCGCGGCGAGCGCAACCCAAAGGCGCCCCAAGTGCTCGTCATCCAGCTCCGCCGGAAGATCGTCGATCAGCAGCGTTGGCCGATGACCCGTGACCGCTCGGAAGCCGGCCAACTGTCCCGCGAGAAGAGCCCCCGCCAGGGCCTTGCCTTGCCCCCGCGAAACCCGACTGGGCGCGGGTTGTCCGTCGAGCAGGATTCGTAGATCGGCGCGATGTGGCCCAACACGAGTCGTGCCCGTGGCCAGGTCTCGGGGATAGGACTCCGTAAGCGCCTGCTCCAGCGAAGAGCTCTCAGGCCAGCCGGAGGTCAGCTGGAGGTCCAGGGACATCCCGAGGACCGTCTCTACAGCCGCCCGAGCCGCGGGTAGCAGGGATTCCAGGTACGCCCGACGCAGGTTGTCCAGCGCGACCCCATCGACGCTGAGTTCCTGGTTCCACGCCGCCAGGGCCCGCGAGGCCGCGCCCTGCCTAAGGGCGGTGTTCCGTTGCTTGAGTGCACGCTGGTAGCGACGCCAGGTTGGGTAGAAGCCGTGTTCCACGTGGAACACACCCCAGTCGAGGAACCGCCGCCGAGCCTTTGGACCACCTTCGAGAAGCAGATGGCCGTCTGCGTCGAGCACCCGGACGGGCAAGGCCTGGGCGAGATCGGCGCGACTGCCGGCGGGGGCGCCCGCGAGCCGCATGGTCAGGCGACGGGCCTTTCGCTCGACGCCAATCGGAACCTCACGCCCGTCCTGTGCCAAGCGCCCGACGAGCTGGAAACCAAGGGTTCCTTGGCGCGGCACAGCCTCAAGGCTTGCCGCGCGGAACGAGGTGGCCTGACCGAGGACGTGGATTGCCTCAAGCAGGCTGGTCTTGCCCGAAGCGTTGGGGCCAACGATCAGAGAACTGGCAGGAGAAAGCGCGAGTTCGGCTTCCGCAAAGCAGCGGAAGTCCTTCAGGCCAAGCCGTACGAGGGCCACGCGCCCTACAGGCGCATCGGCATCACGACGTAGCGTGCCTGCGGACGGTCGGGCGCTGCGATGAGGCAACTGGAGTTCGCGTCTGCCAAGCCGACCCGGATCGAATCGCCTTGTACGGCGTTCAGAGCGTCGAGCAGATAGGTCACGTTGAACCCGATCTCGAGGTCGCCGCCTGTGTACTTCACCTCGAGCTCTTCCTCGGCTTCTTCCTGCTCCGGGTTATGGGCAACGATCTTCAGCGTGCTGCCGGACAGCGTCAGCCTGATCCCGCGGTACTTCTCGTTCGAGAGGATCGAGGCGCGGGACAGTGCGTCCCTGAGCAAGCCCCGATCTGCGATGAGTTCCTTGTCGCCCTGCTTCGGGACCACCCGCTCGTAGTCAGGGAAACGGCCATCGATGAGCTTGGAAGTGAACTTGAGGCTCGGGAGGTCCACACGGATGTGGTTGGAACCGACCTCGACGGCGGCCGGCGTATCGGCCTCTTCCAACAGTCGCTGCAGTTCGAGCACGCCCTTCCTCGGCACGATGACCTGGTGCTGCTGGCCATAGTCGGCAGCGGCGTCCGCGTCGCAAAGCGCCAGACGGTGACCGTCGGTGGCGACGGTGCGCAAGCGCGGACCTGACATCTCGAACAACAGGCCATTCAGGTAGTAACGAACATCTTGGTGCGCCATCGCAAACGCCGTGCGATCGATCAGCTCACGCAAGGCCTTCTGCGGCACCGTGAATTGGCGCTGCGTCTGGATGTCATCGATCACCGGGAACTCACGGGCGGGCAGCGTCGAGAGCGTGAAGCGGCTCTTGCCGGAACGGATCACCAGACGATCGCGTTCGGTGGCCATCGTCACTTTGGCGCCATCGGGGAGCGCCTTGATCAGGTCGAGCAATTTGCGACCAGGTACGGTGACCTCGCCGGTGGCTTCAACTTCGACTTGCGCCTTGGCGACGAGCTCCACCTCGAGGTCGCTCGCGGTGATTGCCAACCCATCCTTACCCGCCGTGATCAAGACGTTTGCCAAGATCGGCATCGTCTGACGACGCTCGACCACGCCGATGACGGCTTGGATCGGCTTCAGGAAGGTCTCACGCTGTGCTTGGAGCTTCATCGCATCACCCGCTTATCCACTTGTCTGTTGTCTTGGTTCGAGAGGTTCATAGAGAAACAATAAAGGCAATAACAAGCATCGGTCCAAATGTGGATAACCACTTTTTTCCTTTGCTAATCAGTAAGTTATATCGTACCCAATGGTGTTATCTGGGCCTGTCGTAACCCTTCCATTCGTTGTGGAGCCATTGTGGATGAAACGGGCGTTTGAGTTTGCGCCCAGTTTGTCCACAGCCGCTCCAGCATCATGCCGACAGGTTCCTTAGGAGGTTCTGGTAGTCCTCCGCGATCCGGGCGTCCGTGTCGCGAAGTTCCTGCATCTTGATGCACGCATGCAAGACCGTGGTGTGGTCTCGCCCGCCGAACTCTTCGCCAATCTCCGGCAGGGAGTGGTTGGTGAGCTCTCGAGTCAGCGCCATGGCCAGTTGCCTGGGCCGCGTGATGGAGCGGCTGCGGCGCTTGGAGAGCAGGTCGGCGACCCGAATCTTGTAGTACTCGGCCACGGCGCGCTGGATGTTGTCGATCGTGAGCAGCTTGTCGTGGATGGCGATCAGGTCGCGGAGCGCTTCCCGGGTGAAATCGAGGGTGATGGGCTGACCCGTGAATCGGGAGTTCGCGGCCAATCGGCGCAAGGCCCCTTCAAGTTCGCGGACGTTCGAGCGAATTCGCTGCGCGATGAAGAACGCGACTTCTTGGGGAAGGACGATGCCCTCCGCCTCCGCCTTCTTGATCAGGATCGCGACCGAGGTCTCGAGCTCAGGCGGCTCGACAGCCACCGTCAGGCCCCAGCCGAAGCGCGACTTGAGCCGGTCCTCCAGGCCCTCGACCTCCTTCGGGTAGCGATCGCAGGTGAGGATCACCTGGCGCTGGCCCTCCAGCAGGGCGTTGAAGGTGTGGAAGAACTCCTCCTGGGAGCGGTCCTTGCCGACGAAGAACTGGATGTCGTCGATGAGCAGGGCATCGACCGAGCGGTAGACCCGTTTGAACTCATTGATGGTGTTGTTCTGCAGGGCCCGAACCATGTCGTTCACGAACCGTTCGGAGTGCACGTAGGCGATGCGCGCGTTGCGGTTGCGCTGCAGCATCTGGTTGCCGACGGCGTGCATGAGGTGGGTCTTGCCCAGCCCCACGCCGCCGTAGATGAACAGCGGGTTGTAGGCCTTGCCCGGGTTCTCGGCGACCTGCTCGGAGGCGGCTTTGGCCAGCTGGTTCGACTTGCCCCCGACGAAGGATTCGAAGGTGAAATCCGGGTTCAGGCGTGAGCCGATGACCTGGGGCGAGGCGAATTCGCTCGGCTCGGAGACCGACGTGCTGGGCAAGGGCCGGGCGGCTGAGCCCACCTCGAGCAGCACCCGGGGCGAGGCTCCGCCCGCCACATGGGTGACGATCGTGGTGATGCGGTCGATGAACTGGTCGCGGACCCAGTCCATGACGAAGCGGTTCGGCGCCAACAGGCGCAGGGTCCCGTCCTCCTCGATCGCTTGTAGCGGGCGGATCCAGGTGTTGAGCTCCTGCTCGGAGAGTTCGCCCCCGAGATGCTCGACGCAACGCTTCCAGACCGCGCTCACCCGCAGATTACCCCCCAAGTTCCGAAGGGCGTGGAGTCTACCCCCGAGCTGCAATATTTATCCACAGCCTTTTCGTACTGAAAATATAGGCAAATCGCTTGACTCGAGGGGGTCCGCCCACTAATCTTCCGCGCCCTCGCACCTGGCGGAATGACGAAAATGCCGAAGCGTACATATCAGCCCAAGAAGGGCCGCCGCGCGAAGACCCACGGCTTCCGCGCCCGCATGAAGACCACCGGCGGCAAGAAGGTCCTTGCCCGCCGCCGGGCCAAGGGCCGTCACCGCCTCATCCCCTGATCGGATGGTCGGCGTGGGCCTCGGTCCGTCGCCCCAGGCTCATCCGCGTCAGCAGCGCTTGCGCAAGAAGCCCGAGTTCGACCGGGTCTTCGAGCGCAGCCAACGCTCCAGCGATGCCTACTTCTCGGTGCTTGCCCGATCGAACGATGCCGGCATCGCCCGGTTGGGGATGGCCGTGTCCGTGAAAGCAGCCGGCAACGGCGTGGGCCGGAACCGTATCAAGCGCCTGGCCCGGGAGGCGTTCCGCCAGTGCCAAGACAAGCCCGCGCTGGATTTCGTGATCACCGCCCGCCCCGGCCTCTCCAAGCAAGCGAACCCGGTGTTGCGTGCGAGCCTGGACCGGCATTTCAAGGCGCTGGCCGAGCGCGCTGCACCAACGCCGAACTGAGTCTGCCGCCCATGGTCCGCGCCCTGCTCATCGCCCTCATCCGTGCTTACCGGTACCTGCTGTCGCCGTGGATCGGCCAGCACTGCCGCTTCCATCCGTCCTGTTCGGCTTATGCGATCGAGGCGCTCGACCGGCATGGCGCGCTGCGCGGCAGCTGGCTGACCTTGGCCCGGCTCGGCCGCTGCCACCCGTTCCATCCTGGCGGCGAGGACCCCGTCCCGCCGGCCGCTCCCGTTTCGAAGGTCGTCAATGGATAACACCCGTCTCCTGCTCTGGGTCTCGCTCGGCTTCGTGCTGTTCCTGATGTACGAAGCCTGGCAGCGCGATTACGCGCCGCCGCCGTTGGTGGCGAGCGCGAGCACCGTGCCCGCTCCCGATGCGGGGGTTCCCGCGATCGCGGCTCCGGCCACGATGACGCCGGCAGCGGCCCTACCAGCAACACCACCGCCCGCCGCGGCGCCGGCGGCCCCCCAAGGGGGCGCCGAAACGGCGACCGCCACCCCAACTCTCGCCGCGCAGAGCGGCGAGCGCGTGCACGTGCGCACCGACTTGCTCGACGTCGAGCTCGACACGCTCGGCGCCGATCTCGTGCGCCTCGACCTGCTCGCCTATCCCGTCGCCAAAGGCGGCGCCGAGCCGGTGCGCCTGCTCGACGCGGCCCGTATTGATCGTCGTGTTGCACAAAGCGGCTTGCGGGCTGGTACTGCGGATGCGGCGCCTGACCATCGTGCGCTGTGGCAGACGACCACGGAGCACAACGTGCTGGCCGAAGGGCGCGACGCGCTCGAGGTCGCATTCAGCTGGGACCGCGGCGACGGCTTGACGGTTGAGAAGGTGTACACCTTCCACCGTGGCGACTACCTCATCGACGTCGAGTTCCGTGTCAAGAACGCGAGCAGCCAAGCGTTCCGCGCTGATGCTTACCTGCAGTTCGTCGAGCATCTGGTGCCGATCGAGCGCAGCCTGTTCAGCACCGAGGGGTATTCCTATTCTGGGCCCGCGTTCCACGACGGCACCAAGTACGAAAAGTTGCACGTCGACGAGCTCGCCGAGCGCCCGCTCGAACGCACGCTCGCGGGCGGCTGGATCGCGGTGCTGCAGCATTACTTCGTCGCTGCCGTGCTGCCGAGAGGGGAGGGGGCCGGCGCCAGCCGGCCAGAGGACCAGAACAGCTACTTCGCCAGGAGCCTCGGTGGCACCGATTACGCCGCCGGCGTGGTGCTGCCGGCGCGCGCGATCGCGCCCGGCGCGAGCGGGTCGTTCGCGGTACAGCTGTGGCTCGGGCCGAAGCTGCAGGATCGCCTCGCCAGTGTCGCCCCGGGGCTCGAGCTCTCGGTCGACTACGGCATGCTGACGATCTTCGCCAAGCCGCTGTTCTGGCTGCTGGAGAAACTGCACGGCTTCGTCGGCAACTGGGGCTGGGCGATCGTGCTGCTGACGCTGATCGTCAAGATCCTGTTCTACAAGCTGGCCGAGACCTCGGGCCGCTCGATGGCGAAGATGCGCAAGGTCGCGCCGAAGCTCGAGCAGCTTAAGGAGCGCTACAAGGACGATCGGCAGAAGCTCAACGAAGGGATGCTCGAGCTCTACCGCAAGGAGAAGATCAACCCGGTCTCCGGCTGTCTGCCGATCCTGATCCAACTGCCGGTCTTCATCGCGCTCTACTGGGTGCTGCTCGAGAGCGTGGAGCTGCGCCAGGCGCCGTGGATCCTGTGGATCGGCGACATGTCGGCCAAGGACCCGTACTTCGTGCTACCGCTGCTGATGGGTATCGCGATGTGGGCGCAGATGAAGCTCAACCCACCGCCGCCCGATCCGGTGCAGGCCAAGGTGATGATGTTCATGCCGATCATGTTCACCGGCATGAGCGCGTTCTTCCCCGCGGGCCTCACGCTGTATTGGCTGATCAACACCGCGCTCTCGGTGCTGCAGCAGTGGCAGATCAACCGCGTGGTCGACGCCGAAGGCACGCCGAAGTAGGGCAGGGCGCGCCCGCCGGCCGCGACTAGAATCGAGCGCCATGCGCACGCCACGCCCAGACACAATCGTCGCAGTCGCCACGCCCCCGGGCCGTGGCGGCATCGGCGTGGTGCGCATCAGCGGGCCGCGCGTGCCGCGGATCGCGGAGCGGCTGCTCGGCAAGCTGCCGCCGCCACGGCTTGCGACCAAGGCGCGTTTCCGCGACGCGAAGGGCCGCACGCTTGACCGCGGCCTCGCGCTCTATTTCCCCGCGCCGAACTCCTACACCGGTGACCACGTGCTCGAGCTGCACGGCCACGGCGGCCCGGTGCTGCTCGACGCGCTGGTGGCGCGCGCCTGCGCGCTCGGGGCGCGCCCAGCCGGCCCCGGCGAGTTCACCGAACGCGCGTTCCGCAACGGCAAGCTCGACCTCGCGCAGGCCGAAGCCGTGGCCGACCTCATCGAGGCCGGCAGCGAGGCCGCGGCGCGCGCCGCCGCGCGTTCGCTGGAGGGCGCGTTCTCGCGCCAGCTCGCGGCGCTCGATGAGCGCCTCACCGAGCTGCGCGGTTTCGTGGAAGCGGCGCTCGACTTCCCGACCGAGGAGCTCGACTTCATGTCGGAGGCGGGCGTGGCCGGCCAGGTCGAGGCTTTGGGCGCCGCGCTCATCGCCTTACGCGCGCGCGCGCGGCAGGGGGCGAAGCTGCGCGAGGGCCTGAGCGTCGCCATCGCCGGCCGGCCCAACGCCGGCAAGTCGAGCCTGCTCAACCTGCTCACCGGCAGTGATGTGGCGATCGTGACCGCGGTGCCAGGCACCACGCGCGACCTGCTACGCGAGCGCGTGCATCTCGACGGCTTGCCGCTGCATCTCGTGGACACGGCCGGGCTGCGCGCAGCGCATGAACGCAAAGAGGCCGATGCGGTCGAGGTCGAGGGCATGCGCCGTGCCAAGGCCGAGTTCGCGCGCGCCGATCGCGTGCTGCTGGTGGTGACCGGCGCGGAGCTCGCCGCCGAGCTTGCAGCGCTGCGCGCCGAACTGCCGGCCGGCGTGCCGGTCACGATCGTGCGCAACAAGATCGATCTCAGCGGCGAGCCGTGCGGCGTCACGGAGGAGGGTGACGGCGCGGATCGTGTGCCCGTGGTGCGGGTGTCGGCGCTGACTGGCGAAGGCCTCGACGACCTGCGCGAGCATCTCAAGCAGGCCGCCGGCTACGCGCCGGTCGGCGAGGACCAGGTCTCGGCACGACGCCGGCACCTCGAGGCGCTCGACATGGCCGCCGCGCACTTGGCCGCCGCACGCCAGCACGCCGAGCTGCGTGCCGGCGAACTCGTTGCGGAGGAACTCAAGCAGGCACACCACGCGCTCGGCAGCATCGTCGGCGCGACCAGCAGCGACGCGCTGCTGGGCCAGATCTTCGGCAGCATGTGCATCGGCAAGTAGTAGAACGGCTCGGGGCATCTCGGGCCGTCCCATCGCAGCGCAAATCACGCTGGTTTCGTAGGCCCGACCGCAATAGCGCGCTTTGGGTTATAGATGCTTTTCGCTGCTTCGATCCATCTGAGGGCGCTTCGCTCTCGACCGGCAGCACGAGGAGAAGACGAGATGAAGACCAAGAAAGGCACCGCACGCCCCTGTGAGGCGAAGCTGAGCAAGCGCGTGCTGCGCGTCTACTTCAAGCGCGATAAGTCGGCGGACCAGCCGAACGCGCCTGAGATGGTTTCGCGCGCGGGACGCGAGTACCTGCGGCTCAGCAACCCGAAAGGCACGCTCGCGATGTATCGCTTCAAGGACGACCGGATGACGAGACTCAAGAAGTGGCCGAAGGCACTGGATCGTGCTGGCCGCGGCGGGTCCGCGAAAACGGCGGCGTAGAGTTCGCGACCACACGCTCGGTGTGACGAAGGACGTGACATGTCCTTCGTCACCATCGAGTCGAATCGCGCCGCGGTCTACCGCAGCATGCGTTTGCCGTTCGTCTTGGCCTGTTCCGCGCTGCTGATCGCGGCGCCGGCTGCTGCTGCCGAGCTCGCGCGCTACACGGTCACGCTCGACCCCGAACTGACCACCGTGACGGTCGAGGTCACCGCTGCGCGTGCGGTGCGCGCGCTGTCGAGCGCGAGTCCGATGGCGGCGAGTCGGCTGGTCGCTGACCAGTTGCAGGGCACGACCTTGGTCGATGGCGTGCTGCGCCTTCAGTCTTCGTCATCAGCCAGCCGCACGCGCTATTCGGCGGACATCCGCCCGCTCACGACACGCCGGGGCTTGCTTGACCGCGTGACCGATGCACCGCTGGCGATCAGCGACCCGCGACTCTGGCTGTGGCTGCCGGAAGGATTCGCCGTGGATGACAGCGTGCGCATCGAGTTCGTCCTGCCGCCCGGGATCGGTGTCGCGACGCCCTGGCAGGCGAGCGGCAAGGGCGCGCCCGCGGCATTCGTCTTGGGGCCGCAGATGCTCGAGGAGCAGGGCTTGGTTGCTTTCGGCACGCTCGCTCAGCGCGAATTGAACGCAGGCGGCGCCACGCTGCGGCTCTCAATCGCGAGCACGGACGCCGCCGAGGTTGCGCGCTTCAGCACCTGGGCCGAGGGCGCCTGGCGCAGCGCGCGCGACGCGGTGGCCGCACCGCCCGGTTCGATTGAGCAACTGTTGGTCGTGCCGGTGCACACGGCACGCGAGGCCGTGCCCTGGGGCGAGGTGCGTCGCGGCACGGGCAACTCGGTGCTCGCGCTGGTGCAGCGCGTTCCCGATCCGGTCGAGCTGCGCGAGGACTGGACGCTCTACCACGAGCTCTCGCACCTCTACCTGCCTTACCTTGGTGGCAATCGCTGGCTGGCGGAAGGTCTCGCCAGCTATTACCAGAACGTGCTGCGCGCGCGCGCCGGAGTGCTCACGTCCGAAGTCGCCTGGCAGCGCTTGGCCGAGGGTCTGGCGCGCGGCGCGCAGGGCGCCAAGGCCGATCAGACGGTGGAGGAGGGCGGTCGCATGGTCACCTACTGGACCGGTGCCGCGCTCGCGCTCGAATGGGACCTGGCCTTGCGTCAGGCGAGCAATGGCGCCGAGTCGCTCGACTCGGTACTCGCGCACTTCGCCGCGAGGCACCTGCCGGCACACGAGACCTGGGATGCGCAGCAGGCCGCGGCCGCGCTTGATGCCTACGCGCCCAATGCGCTTGGCAAGGACTACTTCAGCCGCACGGTGGCGCGCACGCTCGAGCAGCGCGGTTTCCCGGACTATCTGGCGTCGTTCACGCGCGCGGGGATCGATCCCGCCACCGGCCGCGCGCGTTTGGATGCACCACCCGCGCTCGCAGGCCTGATGCGCCCGCGACCCTAGACCTTAGCCCAGGATCCACTCGCTCGAGTACCGCCGCACTGCGACGAAGCACAACAGAAGGCCGCCCGTCGTGTCGAACTCGATTGCGGCTACGATGCGGCATGGACTCCGCCCCCTACCGCGTGTTTGCACTGACCGTCACGGCACTCGCCGCCGGAGCCGCCATGGCAATCGAAACCCCTGCCTACGAAGTGCTGCTCCAGACCGCCGAGTACGAGGTGCGGGGCTACGCGCCGATGCTGGTGGCCGAGGTCGACATGCGGCCAGGCGCCGATGACGGCGGCTTCCGTGTCCTCGCCGACTACATCTTCGGCAACAACACGCGCCGCGAAGCGATGGCGATGACGGCGCCAGTGGTCGATGCGCAGCGCAGCGAGAAGATGGCGATGACCGCGCCGGTCATGAACTCTCAGCAAGGCGAGCGCACCGTCATGCGCTTCGTGATGGAGACGAAGTACACCCGCGCGACGCTACCGCAGCCCAACGATTCGCGAGTGCGAATCGTCGAGCTGCCGGCGCGGACGCTGGCGGTGCGCCGCTATCACGGGGGCTGGTCGATGGAGCGCTTTGGGGAGGAGCGCGACGCGCTGCTCGCGGCCGTCGCACGCGACGGTCTCATCTCCCGTGGCGCGGTGGAGTTCGCGCGCTACGACCCGCCGTTCATGCCCTGGTTCATGCGCACCAACGATGTCTGGGTCGAGATCGTCGCGACCCCGAACACGCCACAACAGTAGGGTGGGTGCGTAGCCGCGGTCACCAGGCCAGCGGCGAACCGTTGTAGTCGAAGAAGCCGCCGCTCGCCGCAGGGCTGAGCTTCCCCAGCGCTTCGAGCAGCAGTGTCGCGGCGGCGGCCGGCTCGCGCACCGCGAGGCCGGTCTTGGCGAACGGCGTCGAGAGCGGCGTCTGTACCGTGCCGGGATGGAGCGCCACGCACAGCGCCTGCGGCCGCGAGCGCTTGAGTTCAACTGCGGCGGTGCGCACTAGCTGGTTGAGCGCGGCCTTGGACGCGCGGTAGCCGTACCAGCCGCCGAGCCGGTTGTCGCCGATGCTGCCGACCTTGGCCGAGAGCGTCGCGAACGCTGCCTTGCCCTCGCGCGGCAGCAGCGGCAGCAAGTGCTTCATCAGCAGCGCTGGACCGATGGCATTCACAGCGAAGGCGTGGGCGAGATGGGCCGGGTCGAGCTCGCGCCAGGACCGCTCGGGCTGCCAGCGCGCATCGTGGAGGAAGCCGGTCGCGTCGAACGCAAGCCGAAGGTCGAGGCCGCTGCCACCGACCCGCGCGGCGAGCGCCGCGACGCTCGCCTCGTCCTGCAGGTCGACCGCCGGATTGCCGCCGCGCGCGGCGCGCATCACGGCGGTGAAGCACCCGCTTGCGTCGAGCGCATCGGCCAGCGCCGCGCCGATGCCACCGGTGGCGCCGATTACCAGCGCCAGGCCGCCCGGCGGGAACGAAGCGAGCAGAGCAGGGGAGGCGGCCATGCCGCCACTTTAGCGGAGCGCCACCCGCCACAGCGGACCGGCGTTGTCGAAGGTCCGGGGCGCCCCCGGGGTCAGCCCAAGATCCGCTCGCGCGAATAGAGCCGCACTGCGACGAAGCAAAACACCAGCCCGAGCGCAAGCGTCGAGCCGATCGAAACCGCGTAGTGCAGCAGCGGCACCGAGTCGCCCTTGAGCAGCTGCGTCACCAGCAGGTGCTGCGACAGCGTCGGCGTCGCCACCATCCACAGCTCGGTCCTCGGCGCGCCGAACATCGTCATGAACAAGGGCACGATCGGGATCAGCGTGACGAAGGTGAGGTAGGTCTGCGCTTCCTTGTAGGTCTTGGTGAACGACGCGATCGAGACCATCAGCGCCGCGCCGAGCACGACGTAGGGCAAGGACAAGCCGATGATCTTGAGGCAGGTCAGCACCTCGATCACGCCGCGCATCCCCAGTTCCTCCAGTGGCAGGAACTGCATCGTTATCGCGTAGGCGACAAGCGTCAGGATCAACGAGGCCGCCGAGTACACGGCGGTGGCGCCGAGCTTGCCGATCACCAGTTCCGCGCGCGTCGCCGCGGTCGAGAGCAAGGGCTCGAGCGAGTTGCGCTCGCGCTCGCCGGCGGTGGTATCGGCCGCGAGATAGAAGCCGCCCATCAGGCCGCCGGCGATCACGAAGTAGGGGATCATCGCCAGCAGCATCGCGGCCTTGGCCCGCTGGCTGGCGACGTCCACCTCCTCGACCACGATCGGCTGCATGACCTGCGGTGACACGCCGCGCACCAACAATCGCTGCGCCGCGAGCTGGCGGCCGTAGGCGTTGAGGATGCGTTCAGCGCGGTTGACCTGCTTGCTGGCCTTGGCCTCCGCCGAGTCCGAATAGAGCTCGAGCACCGCCGGCTTGCCGTCGCGGAAGTCCTGGGCGTACTGCTCCGGCACCACCAGCACCAACGCCAGTTCCTTGTCGCGCACCGCCTGCTTCGGATCCTTCGGACCCGGCTGCACCGCGACGTTGTTCTCCTTGAGGAACTGCATCAGGTTCGGTGCGTTCTGAGCGCCAACGACGGGGAGGTTGAGGGGAAGGTCGAACTCCTCCTTGGCCAGCGACACCGTCATGTTGATCAGCACCATGAAGATCAACGGGCCGAAGATCGGGCCGAAGAACAGCGCGGTGGTGATCGTGCGCTTGTCGCGCAGGTTGTCCACGAGTTCCTTCACGAACACGATGAGGGTGCGGTTCATCGCACGAGTCCTTCTTCGCCGCCGATCGCCTTGACGAACGCGTCCTCGAGGTCGGACACGCCGGTTTGGGCGCGGATGGCGTCGGGGGTTCCCGCGGCAACGACCCGACCCTTGCCGATGATCACTATCTCGTCGCAGAGCATCGTGACCTCCTGCATGACATGGCTCGAGAACAGCACGCAGTGGCCCTGGTCGCGCAAGCGGCGGATGAGTTCGCGCAACGAGCGCGTTGCCATCACATCGAGGCCGTTGGTCGGTTCGTCGAGCACCACGTTGCGCGGCCGGTGCACCAGCGCGCGGGCCAGCGCGACCTTGGTGCGCTGGCCCTGCGAGAAGCCCTGGGCGCGGCGGTCGGCGAAGTCACCCATCTCGAGCCACTCGACCAGTTCGTCGATGCGGTGCTCGAGCTCGGGCCCGCGCATGCCGGCGAGGCGGCCGAAGTAGCGCACGTTCTCGCGCGCGGAGAGGCGCGGGTAGATGCCGGCGTTGTGCGGCAGCACGCCCATCGCCAGCTTGGCGGCGGTGTCGTCCACGCCGGCGACGCGGCCATCGACCTTGACCGTGCCCGAGTCCGGCGCCAGCACCGTCGCGATCATGCGCAGCGTGGTCGACTTGCCGGCGCCGTTGGGCCCTAGCAGTCCGGTGATGCGGCCGTCGGGCGCGGCGAACGACACGTCCTCAACCGCGCGGACCTTGCCGAAGGACTTGTGCAGAGCGGCGACTTCGATCATGGGTGGGTCACGGCTCCGGTCCGGTGAAGCGCACGAAGAACGGTGCCGGCTTGAGCATCTTCACGCAGGCCGGGTCGAGCGCCTTGGGGTCGGCGCGGTCGAGGAACTCGGCGGCGAGCCGCGGGATGCAACCGCGCGTGAGCACGGTGTGACCCTGGCCTGGCGCCACGATGTGGCGCGAGTTGCTGAGCGTCTTCGCCGCGCGTGCCGCGTACTCCGGTGGCGTGATCGGGTCGAGCTCGCCGGACAGCAGCAGCACCGGCTTGGCGCTCACCACCGGCTCCTTGAAGCCGTCCTTGATCGGGCCGCGCGGCCAGTGCTTGCACATGTCGGCGATCGCGGCATCGGTGATGCCGCCGAGGTAGGAGCGGGCGAGCGCGGCGCTCTCGGTGGGATCGAGCTTGTAGAACGGCGCGTCCTCGGTGCAGACCACGCTGTTGTGCATGCCGAGCGCGAGCATGTCGGTAACCTGGCGCAGGCTCAGCGCCACCTGGGCCGCGAGCGGCACCCAGTCGCCGGCCGCGGCCTGGCGCAGGAACAGCGGCAGCAGCGCCTGCGATTCCGGCGCGTACAGCATCAGCCTGACCGCACCTGCCATCTCGGCATAGGACAGCTTCATCTCGATCGGCTTGCCGTCGACCGGATCGCGCATCGCGACCGTGACCCGGCCGCGCTTGAGCTGAGTGCGCACCGCGTCGAAGTCGGCGCTGAGCGTGGGGTAGGCGGCCTTGCAGCCCGCGTCGGCGGCGCAGGCGGCGATGACGCGCTCGAGCACGGCCTGCGATTGAATCGGCACGCCGGGACCGAGCGCGAGATCCTGTGGGATCACTGCGTCGATGATCACCGCGCGGGTCGTGGCCTCGTGGTACTTGAGGTAGGACAAGGCGACGCGCGTGCCGTAGGAACCGCCGTAGAGGTTGATCGCGTCGTAGCCGAGTGCTCCGCGCACCGCGTCAAGATCGTCGATCGCCAGACTGGTGGTGTAGAGCGCTGGGTCGCCCGGCAGCGCTTTGATGCACTCCTTCATCAGCCGTTCGGCCGCCGCTGGGTCGTAATCGCCGCTGGCGTCGCCGAGCGCGCACTGCATGCGGTTCGACTTGCCGGTGCCGCGCTGGTCGAGCAACACCACATCGCGCTGGCGCAGGATCCGCTCGAGCCCGCCCTGCATCGCGAAGTAGGTGTCGGTCGCCGACTGGCCCGGGCCACCGGCCAGCAGGAACAACGGGTCCGGCGCCTTGTTGCGCTCCTTGGCGCGTGCCGGTATCACCGCCACGAACAGCTCGATGCGCTTGCCGCCGATCGCCGCCGGGTCCTCGGCCACCGACCAACTGCCGCACTTCGCCTCGGCGGTGCGCGTGCCGAACATCGGCCGCAGCGTGCAGTCCTCGAGCTTGAGCGCAGGGGCGGTGCGCGGCGCAGCGGTCGCCGCGGTCGGCGACAGGAACGCGAGCGCGAGCGCGAAGACAGCGCGCCGGGCGGGGCGGATCACGCGGAAGACGCGCGTTCGGCGCCGGAGGCGAACTCGAGGCGATAGCCGAGGTTGTGCACCCGCACGAGTGCTAGGCCGTTGCTGCCGTCGAGCGCGAGCTTGAGCTTGATCAGCGAGAGCTCGAAGTCCACCCCGTGGGTCTTCTGGTCGCCTGCGCGTTCGTTCTGCCAAGCCACGCGCCGCAAGTCGCTGCGCGTCACCAGCCGACCGACGTTGGCGAGCAGCAACCAGGCGAGCGCGAACTCGGTCGGTTTGAGCGCCACGGCGCGGTCGTCGATCATGATCGCGCTCGCCGCGGTGTCGGTGCGGTAGCGACCATGGCTGAGATCACGCGGCGACGCGCCGCCTTGCGCACCCAGCAGGCCCTGCACCCGGGTCAGGAACAGGTTGCGCGACACGGGTTTCGCCAGATAGTCGTCGGCGCCGGCCTTCAACGCGGTCGCCACGTTCTCGACGCTGTCGAACTGGGTCAGGAACAGCACCGGCACGCGCGAGCCGCTGGCGCGCAGGCGCGTGATCACCTCGAGGCCGGAGAGCCCGGGCAGCATCCAGTCGAGCACCATCAGGTCGAAGCGCTTGGCCGCGGCCGCGTTGAGCAGCGCAGCACCAGATTCGAAGTGTTCAACCTCGTGGTGGGCCTGCTTGAGCCAGCCGCCGACCAGTTCTGCCAGATCGAGATCATCCTCGAGTATCGCGATCCGCACCTGCTTCAGCCGTCGACCGACTCGAGCCGGTAGCCGTGGTTGTAGATCGAGGCGAGCTTGATGCCATGCGCACCGTCGAAGCCGAGCTTGCGCCGCAGCTTGCTCATGTGGGTGTCGATGGTGCGGGTCTCGAGGCCCTCGGCGCTGATGCGCCAGACGTTCTGCAGCAGCTCGGCGCGCGTCACCACCTTGCCAAGGTGGGCGAGCAGGTAGCGGGCGAGGTCGAACTCGCGCTCGGTGAGCGTGACCACCTCACCAGCGACCACGATCGCGCGGTTGGCGGCGTCGCTGCGATAGACGCCGACCTCGACGTCGGTCGGGGTGTCGGCGCCGCGCCGCCGCGCCAGCGCGCGCACCCGCGCGACCAGCACGCCGCGCAGCGCGGGCTTGGCCACGTAGTCGTCGGCGCCAGCGTCGAGCGCCTCGACCACCTTCTCTTCCGTGTCGTACTGGGTCAGGAACAGCACCGGCAGGTCCAGCTGCTGACCGCGCATCCGCTTCAGGACCTCGATGCCCGAGAGCCCCGGCACCAGCCAGTCCAGCACCGCCAGGTCGAAGCGGCCGTGGCGTAGCTCGGCGAGCAACGCATCGCCGGTGGCGAAATGCGTGACCTCATGGCCCGCGTCGGCGAGCCAGAGCGTGACCAGCTGGGCCTGGTCGGCGTCGTCTTCTAATAGTGCGATGCGCATCGGGCCACGAAGGTACCGGTACCCCGTGTCGCGGGCAACCGCGCGCTGCGGCGCGCCTGTCAGTAGCTGATGGTCAGCGTGACGGTATCGGCATAGCTGTCGGCCGACACGTTCTGGCCGGCGAACAGGCGGCCGTTGATGGTGCGGGTCACCGCCACGCCGGCCAGCATCCCCGCGCCGGTGCTGGACACGGTGCTGGTGCCGCCCGTGCCGTCGCCCCAGATCACGCTGAAGCCCGCTGGCGTGTACAGGTTGTAGTTCAGCTGATCGGTGTTGGCACCGGCGCTGTCCATCTTGCGCGGGCTGAAGCCGCCACCGCCGCCGGTGTTCATCGAGATCGTGTACGCGCTGGTCTTGGTGCAGCGCGTGATCAGCGACAGGCTGAGGTCCACGTCACCCACCGCCAGCGGGTCGTACACGCCGAACGCAAAGCTCGGCGTCGTGTCGATCTGGCAGTTCGCGGCGAGGTTCGCGTTCACGCTCAGCGTCGAGGTCGTGAGCACCGGCGGGCCGGTGGCGAGGCGGGCGGTGGCGGTGATCACGGTGGTGGTGGCGTAGAGGCCGGCGTTCAGGTCCTGGTTCGCGGCCACGCGGCCGAAGCCGGTCACGGTGGTGGTGAGTGACCCGCCGACGGGGACGGCCGCGAAGTTGAAGCTGCCGGTGACCTGCACCGAGCCACCGGTGGTGTCGCCCCAGATGTTGGTGAACGCCGCCTCGGTGTAGATGTTGTAGAGCATGATGTTGACGCCATTGAACAGCGTGCGGTTGGCGTAGCCGCCGGCGCCCGAGGTCGAACCGGTGTCGAGGCGGATGCGCCAGGGTTCGACGGCGGTCGAATCGCCGGCCAGGTTGCGGGTGCAGGTGTAGGTGTAGGTCACGTTGGCCGTGGACTGCGCCAGCACCGTGTAGGTGCCGAAGGCGAGCGGCGAGACCGATGGGGTCAGCGTGCAGGAGATCGTGGCCAGCGTTGGCGCGGCGGCGAGCGTCGCGACGAAGAGCAAGGACGCGCGAAGGGGGTTCATCGGGCAGCCTCCGCGCAGGTCAGCGCGCCCAGGTCGGGCATCGGGTCCGCGCCAGCAACGATGGTCACGCTCGCGCTGCAGCGCTTGTCGGCCCAGCTCGCGTCGAGGCGGTGTTGACCGGGTTCGAGCGTGAGGTAGACCAGGCCATCGGTGCCGACCGGTTCGGGTTCGTCGCCGCCGTCCACGGTGAACGTCGCGCCCGCCGGCACCGGCTTGCCGTCGCGGCGCAACAGCGCGGCGATGTAGCCGCGCGTCATGCTGGACGGGAACTCGAGCACCGCCATGGCGCGGTAGCGCGGCACGACCTTGAGCCGGTCGGTGGTGAGCTGGGCGTCGAGCGGCAGGTCGGTGGCGTCGAGCGCGATGTTGATGCTGTTATAGGGCTGGACCTGCGTCACCAGCAGCTCGCCATCGTCGTCGGTGCGTCCGACCGGCGAGTTGTTGGCGAACACGCCCACACCTGCCATGCCGGGCACGCGCACCAGCACGAAGCCGTCGCCGAGCGCGCGGCTCAAGTGCAGGCTGTCGAAGGTCGTGACCAGGCCGCCGGCGACCGCGATCGTGTTGGCCACGCCGCCGGTCACGGTCTCGCTGCTGGCGCGCAGCAGGCCGATCTCGTTCTGCAGCGTGAGCTCGGCCAGCGCCACGCCCTGCTGCGCGGCGCTCACCCGATAGCCCCAGCCCGGGCCGCTGCCCGGGGAGCGCTGCACGCTCGCCATGGTCTGCGTGCTGGTCGCGCCGCCAGCGGAACGCTGCGCGGTCTCGGTGATGCCGGCGGTGGTCGCGGCGCTGAACGGGATGGTGAAGCTGACCACGGCGTTCACCTCCTGGCTCGGGTCCTCGTAGCCGGCGCTGAACGAGAAGCTCAGGTGGCTGCCGAGCGAGCGCGAGTAGGTGAACGTACCCGAGGTCGATTCCGGACTGGAGATGTTGCGCTGGTGCGCGACGGCGAGCGAGAGCGAGCCGAGCGACTTGCCGAAGTAGCCGAACGACGCGCGCGATTGCTCGCGCGAATGCAGCGGGTCGGGTTGCAGGCCGCCGAGCTGCGTGTACTCCTTGGTCGCGTGCAGAGTCTCGACCGCGGCGCTGAACGCACCGAACACGCGCTCGTAGCCGAACACGCCGAAGCTGCCGCTGCCCACGCTCGGGGTCCGGCTGCTCGCCAGGCCCAAGCGCAGCACGCCGCCGCCCGGCGCGATCATCGCGGTGGCAGCGCCGACCTGCGCGCTGGCGTCGCTCCACTCGGCGTGCAGCTCGGCGGTGACGCTGTCGGTCATGCCCCAGCGATGGGTGAGGGTCGCGGCGGGGTCGCCGTACTCGAGCGTCACGCCATCGGCGGCGAGCAGGCGCTGCGCACCCGCCTGGTAGGAGTATTCGCTGAGGCCGCGGCGCAGCACGCTCGGCGAGGCGTAGAACGGGTTGCGCACCACCTGGCGCCGGCCGCTGGCGTCGGTGATCACCATCTCCACCGTGCCGGTGCCGGTGACCACCGGGATGTCGGTGATGATGAACGGGCCGGGCTGGACATCGGCGCGATAGGTCGGCAGGCCGTTCACGAAGACCTCCACGGTCGACGGTACCGAGACCTGGCCCTGCATGCGCTGCAGCGGGATCTGCACGATGCCGGGCCGGGTCGTGAAGTTCGTGGACCATTGCAGGCCGCCGAACACAGGTCCAGGGCCGAAGGTGGAGTTCGGTGCTGTGAGGTCGCCGAGCCGCAGCGTGGCGATGCGCTCGGGGAAGTCGCGGCTGTAGGTGGTGTTCAGGCGCGTCGCGTCGCCGTCGGTCAAGGCCCAATCGCTGGTCAGCACGTTCCAGCCGGCGAAGCCGCCGAGCTGCGCATAGGCGTCGTTGCTGCTGCCGCTGGGCGCGACGCGCTGCGCGAACGAGTAGTTCATGAACAGCCCGGGCTCGGGCGCGGCGGTGTTGGGGACCGCAAGGTCGTAGAGCGCGCGCTGCTCGCGCATGAACGAACCGGGGTCCACCGTCACCTGGAGCTCGCCGCGGCGCGGATCCAGCGCGTAACGCACGCCCGGGACCTCGCCCAGCGCCACGTACTCCACGCCGTCGCGCAACAGGTACTCGGCGGGGGTGGCGATGCGCCAGTTCGAGGTGTCACCGCGCTCCACCATCA
>JANNEA010000031.1:0-2913 GCA_031388175.1 Gammaproteobacteria bacterium | reverse complement strand
ATCGAGCGACTGTTCGACGAGATCCCCGCCGAGCTCCGCATCCACGGCCTGCCCGGCGTCCCGGTCGGGATGTCGGAGATGGAGGTCCAACGCCTGATGCGCGCGCGCGCGGCCAGCGACGGCCATGCGCTCAACTTCATCGGCGCCGGCGCCTACGAGCACCACATCCCGGCGGCGGTCTGGGAGATCACGACCCGCGGCGAGTTCTACTCGGCCTACACGCCGTACCAGGCTGAAGCTTCGCAGGGCACGCTGCAGCTCCTCTACGAATACCAGTCGATGATGGCATCGCTCACCGGCATGGATGTCTCGAACGCCAGTCTCTACGACGGCGCCTCGGGCCTCGCCGAGGCCGCCTTGATGGCGGTGCGCGCGCACAAGACCTCAAAGTCCAAGCGCATCCTGGTGCCGGGCAACCTGCACCCGCTGTACCTCAAGGTCGCGACCGCGATCGCCAGTACCCAGGGCGTGACCTTCGAGACCGTGCCCTTCGATCCGAACACCGGCACCACGCCGGCCGCGGCGTTGGCGAAGTTCGCCGGGCAGGACATCACTGCGCTCGTGGTGCAGCAGCCGTCGTTCTTCGGCACGCTCGAGGACGTGGACGCGCTCGCCGATTGGGCGGTGGCCAACGGTGCGCTGCTGATCGCGGTGGTCAACCCCACCTCGCTCGCACTCCTTAAGCCGCCCGGGCATTGGGGGGCGAAGGGCGCCGACATCGTCTGCGGCGAGGGCCAGCCGCTCGGCGTGCCGCTGTCCAACGGCGGGCCGTACTTCGGCTTCATGTGCTGCCGCATGGAGCACGTGCGCCAGATGCCGGGCCGCATCGTTGGCCGCACCGTCGACATGGACGGCAAGCCGGGCTTCACGCTCACGCTGCAGGCTCGCGAGCAGCACATCCGCCGCTCCAAGGCGACCTCGAACATCTGCACCAACCAGGGCCTGCTGGTCACCGCCGCCACCATCTACATGTCGCTGGTCGGTCCCGAGGGCCTGGCCCGCGTCGCCAGCAGCGCGCATGCGAACACCAACACCCTGAAGCAGTTGCTGGCGGCGATCCCCGGCGTGACCGTGGCGTTCGGCGGCCCGTCGTTCCACGAGTTCGTGGTCAGGTTGTCGAAGCCGGCGGGCGCGGTGCTCGCAGCGCTGGCCACTCGCGGCATCGCCGGCGGCTACGACCTCACACTGCACCACCCCACGCTCGGTCACGCCATGCTCGTGTGCGCGACCGAGACCAAGACCGATGCCGACCTACGTGCCTATGCCGACGCCCTGCGCGCCGTGCTCAAGTAAGGAACCGCCGATGGCCACAATCACGCTCAAGGGCAACCCGATCCACACCAACGGCGAACTGCCTGCGGTCGGCAGCAAGGCGCCTGACTTCCGCCTGGTCGACAAGGACCTCAAGGACTGCTCGCTGCTCACCTGGGCGGGCAAGAAGAAGCTGATCTCGATCGTGCCGAGCCTGGACACGCCGGTCTGCGCGATGAGCACCAAGAAGTTCAACGAGCACGCCAAGCACCATCCCGACACCGTGGTCCTCACCGTCGCCGCCGATCTGCCGTTCGCGATGAAGCGCTTCTGCAGCGCCGAGGGCCTCGAGAACGTGGTCTCGCTGTCGCTGATGCGCGACCGCAGCTTCGCCGAGGCCTACGGCGTGCTGATCACCGACGGCCCGCTCGCCGGCATCACCGCGCGCGCGATCGTGGTGCTCTCGGCCGAGGACACGGTCAAGTACACCGAGCTGGTGCCGGAGATCGCGCAGGAGCCGGACTACGAGACCGCGCTGCGGGCGCTGTGAGCGAGGCGACGCGATGCTGATCTTCGAACAGGGCCGCAAGGGTCGCCGCGCGCAGGCGCAGTCGCCGCAGGCGGCGGTTGTCGTGGCTGACATCCCCGCTGGGCTGCGTCGTGCGACGCCGCCGTTGCTGCCCGAGTGCTCCGAGATGCAGGTGGTGCGCCACTACACGCGCCTCTCGCAGAAGAACTTCTCGATCGACACGCAGTTCTATCCGCTGGGCTCGTGCACGATGAAGTACAACCCGCGGGCCTGCAACACGCTGGCCTTGCTGCCGGGCTTCGCCGGTCGCCATCCGCTCGCGCCGGAGTCGCAGGGCCAGGGCTTCCTCGCCTGCATGCATGACCTGCAGGAGATCCTCAAGGGCGTCACCGGCATGAAGGGCGTGTCGCTCACGCCGATGGCCGGCGCGCAGGGCGAGCTCGCCGGCGTGCTCATGATCCGCGCCTACCACCAGGCCCGTGGCGACACCGCACGCACCGAGGTCATCTGCCCGGATGCCGCCCACGGCACCAATCCCGCCACCGCCACGATGTGCGGCATGACCGTGCGCGAGATTCCGACCGACGACCACGGCGATGTGGACATCGCGGCGCTGAAGGCCGCGGTCGGCCCTGCCACCGCCGGCATCATGCTCACCAACCCGAGCACGGTCGGCGTGTTCGAGCGCCGCATCGAGGAGATCGCCGCCATCGTGCACCAGGCCGGCGGCCTGCTGTACTACGACGGCGCCAACCTCAACGCGATCCTCGGCAAGGTCCGGCCCGGCGACATGGGCTTCGACGTAATCCACATGAATCTGCACAAGACCTTCTCCACGCCGCACGGCGGCGGCGGGCCGGGTGCTGGCGCAGTCGGGGTTTCCGAGCGCCTGTTGCCGTTCATGCCGCTGCCCATCGTTGGTAAAGAGAGCGTGGGTAAGGAGGGCGACCGTTACCGTTGGCTCGACGAGAAGGACCTTCCCAGATCCATCGGTCGGTTGAGCGCCTTCATGGGCAACGCCGGCGTGCTGATCCGCGCATACGTCTTCGCCCGCATTCTCGGCCGAGAAGGCATGCAGCGGGTTGGCGAGTACGCCACGCTCAATGCCATCTACATGATGGCGCGCATGCGCG
>JANNEA010000096.1:0-2414 GCA_031388175.1 Gammaproteobacteria bacterium | reverse complement strand
CCCCCCCCCCCCCGAGGCCCTGGAGCGAAGGCGCGGGACCAACCTGGACCAACGCGCTCTTCGGCCAACACACTCGCGGACCAAGACCTCGTAGCCCTCTAAGACCACCCGATCCGGTCCGGGTGGTCCGAGGTCTCTTGGTCTTGGGTATCGGCTCTCTCGCTCGGTGCTCGAGTCTGGTCCCCGAGCGGTATCGCGTCTGCGTCTTAGCTCGGGGACCAGACTCGAGCACCGAGCGAGCCCCGTCGAAGCCCTAGGTCCGCGGGACCTCGTACCACCCGAACCACATCGCCAGGTTCATCGAACGGGCGACCAGGTCCTGGTTGCCGTCCTCCAGCTTCACCCAGGCATCGAGGTCGCGCAGCGCTGCTGCGCCGGGGTAGTGGACCGCGAACGCATCGCGCATCTCGCGTTTCAGCGGATGGAAGCCGACGAACCGCAAGCCCACCGCCTGCGCGTGCGCCTGCAGGTCGCGCAACCAGAACCGCGTCTCGCGCACGTGGAACAGGAAATCGCGCACGCCCGACAGCGTGTGGAAATCGCCGACCGCGATCAGGCGGTGGCCGTCGTCGCCGAGCGCGCCGTCGATCACCATCTGCCGGAAGCGGCGCATGTCGTCGGCGGTTCCGGTCAGGCCGAGTTCGGCGATGCGCGCCCGCGCCCGCACCACCGGCCGCCGCGCGGACTCCGAGTACGAACCCACGTGCATCAGTCCGTCATCGGCCAGGCAGGCGCGCAGCGTCTCCCAGCCCGCGCGCGGATCGGACAGGGTCTCCAGCGTGCCGATCGTCTCGATCAGCTGGAAACGGCGACCGAGCTTGGGCAGCTCGTGCAGATCGCAGAGCAGGAACTCCACATTGTGCGCGCCGAGCCGCTCGGCCATGCGCTGGGCGTAGCCGAGCGAGCGCCGGCTGATGTCGATCGCCAGGACGCGCGCGCCACGGTAGTGGGTCGCTGCGCGCAGCGCGTGGCGCCCCGTACCGCAGCCGGCGATCAACACATCGAACGAACGGCCATCGCTCCAGGCGGGTGGGCTCCAGCCAGGGAAGGCGTTGCGAAGCGCAAAGGCGAACGGCTGTGGCTCGACGAAGCCGAGCGCATGCCAGCGCGGGTAGGGGTTGTCCTCGTACATCGCCTGCACGGCGTCGCTGGTCTCGTCCTTGAGACGACCGAACGCCGGGATCGCGGCAGCCCGGGCGATCTCATCGCGGACCTCGTGCAGCATGCGCACCAACAGCGGCCGCAATGGCGCGACCACGCCGAGCGGAGGCGCTTCGAGCGACAACGCCGCCAGGGTGTCGGCAGCCGGATGGCCGTGCAGCGGCGCGTACATCGCGACGCCGATGGCGGCGGCAGCCAGCTCGAGCGACGACCCCGTGCTCGCCTGTGCCGTGAGCCTGGCGCCGAGCGCGTCGACCTGTTGCTGCTCGGCGTCGGTGCTGGCGTAGGTGTACTCGTTGGCGAAGGCATGCAGCGCCAGCGCGGCGCCGAGGCGGAGCAGATCGAGGTCCGGCGCGTCGGGCGCCACGAGCTCGGCCAGCATCCGGGCGCGGCTGCGGGTGAGGAAGCGCTCGGTGATGGGATCGGTGAAGTACAGCGCGGTCAGTGCCGTGATCAGCAACGGGTCGGCAGCCAGCGCGGCGAGCGCCACCGGTTCATCACCGTGCACGATCTTGTGCCGATCGCGGACCACGGCGCCAACGGTCGATGCCAGGTGCTGGCGCTCGACGTCGTCGTGCATCAGCAGGTCGAGCAGGATCTTCTCGCGGATCAGCGTCCAGCTGGTGAAGGGCGCCTCGAGCAGCGCCAGCGCCAGGTTGTGGCGCGCGCCGCGGTGCTCGGGCACGAGGTCGATGAGGTCGGCCCAGGTGATCACCGCGCGCTTCATCCGCCCGGCGCGCATCTGTGCCTGCCCGAGCAGCTCGTGCACCTGCGGGTTGCGCGGTTCGCGCTCGAGCGAGGCCTCGAACGCTGCGATCTCCCCCGCCGCGTCGCCGAGTGCGCTGCGCACCAGCCCGAGGTTCTGCAGGATGTCGGCGCGTTCCGGCGCGAGCTCGCTGGCGCGTTCGATCAGCGGCTTGGCGGCAGCCGCGTCGCCGCTCAGGAATAGCGCGACCCCCTCCATCAGCGGCGCGTCGGGGTAGTCGGGCTGCAACTGCGCCGCCTGCTGGAACAGCGCACGCGCTTCGCTCGCCCGTCCGGCGGCGATGAGCTTGGAGCCGTCGTTCATGCGTTGGCGCACGTCGGGCAGCGGTGTGACCGGCGCGTTATCGCGAGTCTCAGGCATCGGGGCTCCGGGAAGGGCGCGGATTCTAGCAGAGGGGCGTACGCGCTCGGCCCCTGCTGATGGTCCCCTCGCTAAGACGCGGACGCGATATCGCTTCGGGGACCATCAGCAGGGGCCGAGCACGAAC
>JANNEA010000169.1:0-1687 GCA_031388175.1 Gammaproteobacteria bacterium | reverse complement strand
GATGCCGCCGGCCAGGCCCTTCTGGGCCAGCGTCTCGCAGGCGGTCTGGGCCGACAGCGGCACCGAGATCGCCCAGCGGTTGTTGCAGACCACGAACACTACCGGCAGCTTCCAGGCACCGGCGCAGTTCAAGGACTCGTAGAAATCGCCCTGTGAGGTGCCGCCGTCGCCGATGACGGACACGGCGCAGCGCTTCTCCTTGCGGTACTTGAAGGCGGTCGCGGCACCCGCGGCGTGGTGGAACTGGGTCGCGATCGGCACGCACCAGGCGAAGTCGTGCTGGGGTGCGTCCTTGAAGCAGTTGCCGCGTTCGTCGCCGCCCCAGAACAGCAGCACCTCGTGCGGATGCACGCCGCGCATGAACTGCGCGCCGTACTCGCGGTACATCGGGAAGAACGCGTCCTCGCGCTTCATGGCAGCGCCGATCGCCACATGCGCGGCTTCGTGGCCGAGGCAGGAGGCGTAGGTGCCCAATTGGCCGGTGCGCTGCAAGGCGATCGCCTTGGTGTCGAACACCCGTACGAAAGACATGGTCTCGTACATGCGGACGAGTTCCTTCACGTCTTCGGCGATCTTCGGCAGCTTGGCGGCTGCCTTGCCATCCTGGTCCAGGTATTGGATGTACGGGATGTCGAACTTCGCGGCGCTGGTCTTCAAATGGGTAGACTCCGGGGCCGTAGAATGGGCGCGCGATTATACCGGAGCCTCGTCCATGGCCGACAACACGCCCAGCGACAATCAGCGCCCGCTCGAACCCGGCATCCAGTTGGACATGCGCGACCGCATGACTTATGCGGGCTACCTCGGCTTGGACCACCTGCTCGCGGCACAGCGCCCGCTATCGGACCCGCCGCACCACGACGAGCTGCTGTTCATCATCCAGCACCAGGTCTCGGAGCTGTGGCTCAAGCTGATGCTGCATGAGCTGGCCGCCGCGATCCGCGCGATCCAGCACGACGAGCTCGAGCCCTGCTTCAAGGTGCTGGCGCGGGTGAAGCGCATCCAGGAGGTGCTGACCATGCAGTGGGGCGTGCTCGATACGCTCACGCCGAACGAGTACGCGGCGTTCCGCGAGGGGCTCGGCCAGTCGTCGGGCTTCCAGTCCGCGCAGTACCGCGCGCTCGAGTTCCTGCTCGGCAACAAGCATGCCGGGATGCTGAAAGTGTTCGAGCACGACGCCAAGACCCATGGCTGGCTCAAGCACCTGCTCGAGAAACCGAGCCTGTATGACGAGTTCCTCAGGTACCTCGCGCGCCGCGGCCACCAGATCCCCAAGGCCGTACTCGAGCGCGACGTGACGCAGCCCTACATCGCGAACGCCGGCGTGACCGAGGTGTTCAAGAAGATCTACGAGGACACCGAGAAGAACTGGGACGCCTACGAGATGTGCGAGAAACTCGTGGACCTTGAGGACAACTTCCAGTTCTGGCGCTTCCACCACATGCGCACCGTGCAGCGGATCATCGGCCACAAGCGGGGCACGGGTGGTTCGTCGGGCGTGGGCTTCCTGAAGAAGGCGCTGGAGGTGGAGTTCTTCCCGGAGCTCTACGCGGTGCGCACCGAGCTCGGCGCGCGCTGACTCAGCTCGCGAGCGTCTTCTCGATCCGCCTGTCCGGCACCAGCCAGATCAGCGCCACGCCCGCGTAGAGCAGCGCGCCGAGCCACCAGGCGACGAACGACAGGCCGA
>JANNEA010000136.1:0-6968 GCA_031388175.1 Gammaproteobacteria bacterium | reverse complement strand
AATTATCCGTATGTCCCTAGGAAAATCAATAGCCTAGGCGAGGTTGCTCTGATGAAATGCCTAGATTCCGCGACGTGCATCACAGTCGCGCTCAGTTTCTCTCGGTAATCCAAGCCCGAACCGGGTCGGCCACGATCGGGTCGGTCTTGGCGGACGGGCTGCGATCCAGCGATGCCGTACGCGTCTTGGGGGCCTTCCCGGCTGCCCGGATCGCGGCGCTGCAGGCCGAGGCGGAACGCGCGCATGCCGGCGGCCGCTTCGCCGCCGCGCGCGTCGGCCACGCGCTCCACGCCACCACCGCAGTGCGCGGCGATGAGCTGTGCTGGCTCGGCGCTTCGCCGCACCCGCAGGGGTGCGATGGGCTCGTTGCACCCGCGAGCGCCGCGCTGTTGCACGACCTGGACACGCTGCGCGTCGAGCTCGACCGCGCACTACTGCTCGGCACGCGGGCGGTCGAGGCGCAGTACGCCCGCTATGCGCCGGGCACTCGTTACACGCGCCATCTCGACCGCTTCGCCGCTTCGGCGCACCCGCAGGGGTGCGGCGACGACGCCTCCTTGGGACGAGGCCGCGTGTTGTCGTTGGTGATCTACCTCAACGCCGATTGGGGCGCGGCCGACGGCGGCATGCTCAGGCTCTACGACGGCGAAGGCGGGGCGCACGACGTCCCCCCGCTGGGCGGCGACCTGGTCGCGTTCCTGTCCGATCGCGTCGAGCACGAGGTCCTGCCGGCCACGCGTCCGCGCTGGTCGATCGCCGCCTGGCTGACCCGCACCGCTTCAGCCACACTCTGACTCATGAAGCCGCTGCACGAAGTCATCGACGAGACCCTGCGCGTCTACACGCTGGTGCTGCCGCAGACCTTCCTGCCCGCGGCGCTCGGCGCGTTGGCCGGCGGCATCCCGATGGCGATGGTGACGGCCGACATGGGGCAACCGCCGGACCTGTCCAAGATGGATTGGTCGGCGTTCGGCTGGGCCTGGGCGTTGCAGTTGGTGGTGAGCGCCTTGGTGCAGGGCACGCTGCTCAAGCTGATCGCGATGCGCGTGCGCAACGGCGTCGAGCTGCCGCTGGCCGAAGCCCTGCATGCCGGCATGGCGATGCTGCCGACGATGCTGGTCGCGACCGTGATCTACGCCGTGCTGTCCATCGCGCTGACCTTCGCGTTGGTGCTGCCCGGCATCTGGATGCTGATCGTGTGCATCCTCTATGCGCCGGCGATCGCACTCGAGGGTCGCGATGCGCTGGGTTCGCTCCAGCGCAGCCGCGCGCTGCTGCGCGGCGCGTGGTGGCGGACCTTCGGCCTGATGCTGGTGACCGCGCTGGTCGTGATGCTCGGCTATCTGCTGCTCGCGACCTTCGTCACGCCGCTCGCCAATGCCGCATTTGGCGGCGGTTGGCCGACCGAGGCCGCGCTCGCCACGCTGGTCGGCGCGCTGTTCACGCCGCTGATCAACGCCTTGCTGGTGGTGCTGTTCCTCGACTACGCGGGGCGCGAGCCCGGCGCGGCTCCCGCGCCGCCGCCCGGCGAGATCGCCGCCTGAGAAATAGGTATCAGAGTCAATTTCGCTCCGGCGAAATTGACTCTGATACCTATTTCTTAATCAAACCAGCGACGCCAAGGCTTCGGCTTCGGCTTCGTGGGCCAGCGCGTCGAGCAGCTCGTCGAGATCGCCTTCGATGATCGCCGGCAGCCGGTGCAGCGTGAGCTCGATGCGGTGGTCGGTGACGCGGGTCTGCGGGAAGTTGTAGGTGCGGATGCGCTCACTGCGGTCGCCGGTGCCGACCTGCAGGCGACGCGAGGCAGTGGTCGCCGCGACCTGCTTGCTGCGTTCGGAATCGAGCAGCTTGGCGGCGAGCAGGCTCATCGCGCGCGCCCGGTTCTTGTGCTGCGAGCGCTCGTCCTGGCATTCGACCACGATGCCGCTCGGCAGGTGGGTGATGCGGATCGCCGAATCGGTCTTGTTCACGTGCTGGCCGCCGGCGCCTGATGCCCTGAAGGTGTCCACGCGCAGCTGGGCCGGATCGATCGCGACCTCGGTGACCGCCTCGACCTCCGGCAGGATCGCGACCGTCACGGTCGAGGTGTGGATGCGGCCCGAGGCCTCGGTCGCGGGCACCCGCTGCACCCGGTGGGTGCCGGATTCGAACTTGAAGCGCGAATAGGCACCGCGGCCGGTGACCCGCGCCACCACTTGTTTATAGCCGCCGTGCTCGCCGCCGCTCTCGCTGATCAGTTCCACACCGAAACCCCTGCGTTCCGCGTAGCGGGCGTACATCCGGTACAGCTCGCCGGCGAACAGCGCGGCCTCGTCGCCGCCGGCGGCGGCGCGGATCTCGAGGAAGATGTTGCGCTCGTCGAGCGGGTCCTTCGGCGCCAGGTGGTGCAACAAGCCACGTTCGGCCTCGAACATGCGGTCGCACGAGCTGGCGAGCTCCTCGCCAGCGAGCGCGCGCAACGACGGGTCTGCGTCGTTGCGCATGTCCTCGGCTGCTGCAACGTCAGCCTTGGCTTGCTGCCACAGCTTCCAGCCTGCCACCAGCGGCGCCAGCGCCGCGTGCTCCTGGGTGTAGGTGCGCAGCGTGTCGCCATCGGACGCCACCGCCGGAGTGCCGAGCATCCGCTCGACCTCCTCGGCGCGCTCGACCATGCGCTCGAGCTTGCTGCGCAGCGAGTCCTTCATCGTTCGTCGCCGAGCCCGAACAACGCGCGCATCAGCTCGATCGCGTGCGGGTCGGCCTGCACCAGCTGCTTCAGGTTGGTGCTCGGCGCGTGCAGCAGGCGGTTGGCCAGCGTGTGCGCCAGCCACTCCAGCACCTCGGCCGGTGGTCGGCCGAGCTCGAGCATGTGCTGCGCCTCGATCAGCGCGCGCCGCTTCTCGGCCTCGGCCCGGTCGCGCAGCGCGCGGATCGTGGGCACGGCGTCGAGCGCCTTGAGGTCGGCGGCGTAGACCGCGACCTCGGATTCGATGATCTGGCCCGCATCCTCGGCCGCGGCGCGGCGCGAGCGCAGGTTCTCCTCGATCACGTCCCTGAGGTCGTCCACGGTGTAGAGGAACACGTCTTCGAGCGCGGCGACTGCCGGTTCGACGTCACGCGGCACCGCGAGGTCGAGGATCAGCAGCGGGCTGCGGCGGCGGCGGCGCGCACGCGCGGCGCGCACCACCGGTTCGTGCAGCACGGCTTCGGGCGAGGCGGTGGCGCTGACCACGAGGTCGGCTTCGTGCAGGTGCGCCTCGAGCTCGTCGAGTGCGATGGCGTAGCCGCTGTGACGCGCGGCCAGGTCGTGGGCCCGCTCGAGGCTGCGGTTGGCCACGATCAGGCGCTCGAGCCCCTGCGCGCGCAGGTGGCGCGCGACCAGCTCGATGGTCTCGCCGGCGCCGATCAGCAGCGCGGTGCGCGCATCGAGCGCACCGAACACCTGGCGCGCGAGGCCCACTGCGGCCGACGCGATCGAGACCGGGTTGGCGCCGATCGCCGTGTCGCTGCGCACCTGCTTGGCCACGGCGAAGCAGCGCTGGAACAGACGGTTGAGGTTCGGCCCGAGCGCGCCAGCGCCGGCCGCTGCCTCGTAGCTGTCCTTGAGCTGGCCGAGGATCTGTGGCTCGCCGATCACCATCGAATCGAGGCCGGCGGCGACCCGCAACAGGTGGCGCACGGCGTCATCACCGTGGTGCTGGTAGAGCCGGGCGCGGACCTCCGCGTCCTCGCCGCCGCCTTGCGCCAGCAGCCACTCGATGAGGCGAGCGGTCTCGCCATCGCACGCGCAGTACAACTCGGTGCGGTTGCAGGTCGAGACCAGCACGGCTTCGGCGATCCCGGCGGTCTTGGTCAGGTCGCGCAACGCATCAGCCACCGCCGTCGGCGCGAACGTCAGGCGTTCGCGGATTTCGATCGGCGCGGTCTGATGGCTGATGCCGAGGCAGAGGAGCGACATTGAGTGTGGATTGTGCGGGCCACGCCACATGGGGACAAGGGCGTGGAGCGGTATAGTCGCGCCAGCATGCTGCGCATCGCCATCATCTTTCTCCTGCTCGCGCTCACCGCGTGCGCGGCGCAGCCGCCGGCCACGGTTGTCGACGCGGACGCGGATGCGACAGCGGCGCTGCTGCGCGCCGAATCGCTGCTCGCTGCGGGCGATTCGGACGCGGCGGTCGATGCCTACCTCGCCGCCGCGCACGGCTCCGATGATCCGGCCTTGCTCGGGCGTGCCGCGACGGTGGCGGCTGCGGTGGATCGCGGCGCCGAGGCGCGCGACCTGGTCGAGCGCTGGGCTGCGCTTGCGCCGGACGATCCACGGGCGCAGGCGCGGCTCGCGCTGCTGCGCTTCGAGGCACGCGAACTCGACGCTGCGGTTACGGCGCTGGCGCGGGTGCGCCTGCTATCGGGTGCGGAAGCGGCGGCCGGATTGCTGGTCACCGGCACGCCGTCGGTCCGTGCCAAGCGGGTGCTCGTGGCCCACTCGGCGGCGTTCCCCGACGATCCCGCAGCGGCGTTCGCCTTGGCGAGCGCAGCCTGGCGCAGCGCCGACCTCACCACCGCGGCGGCCGCTGCCACGCGTGCGCTTATGCTCAAGCCGTCCTGGGATGACGCGACGCTGCTCGCGGCCCGCATCGGGGTGCGTCAAGGCCACGGCGTGGCCGCGCTCGCGGACCTCGACGCGCTGGCCGCGCGGCCGGATGCCCCGCTCGCGCTCGGTCTGGCCGCGGGCATGCTGCGCGCCGAGGCCGGCGATGGCGACGGCGCGCGTCGCGTGCTCGAGCGCATCGTCAAGACCGATGTGGACGCGGCACTGCCGCGCATCGCCCTGGCCGCGGTGCTCGCCGATCAGGGTCGCTACGCCGAGGCGATGAGCACGCTGCGCGTGGTGTCGCAGGCCAGCGGGCGCGACGACGTGCGGCTCGAGCTCGGCCGGTTGGCCGAGCGCACCGGAGACGTGTCCGAAGCGCTGCTCTGGTACCGCGAGGTCGAGCGCGACGAGTATGCGGCGGCGGCGGCGGCCGGTATCGCCCGGGTGCTGGCGAAGAACGAGACCCTCGAGAGCGGGATCAAGTTCCTGCAGACCGCGCGCGCGGGCCAACCGGAGTGGGCCAACACACTGACCCGCATCGAGGCCGATCTGTTGCGCGCGCATGGCAAGCCCAAGGACGCGCAGCGCCTGCTCACCGCAGCACTCGTGACCCAGCCGCGCGACGATGACCTGCGCTACTCGCGCGCGATGGCGGCGGTGGATGCCGCGGACCTGCGGGTCGCGCTCAAGGACCTGCGCGAGCTGCTCGCCGCCGAGCCCGACGATCCGCTGCTGCTGAACGCGCTCGGCTACACGCTGGCCGATGCTGGCCGCAAGCTGGCGGAAGCGGAACGCCTGCTGACCGCCGCGCTGGATGGTGCGCCCGACGAAGCCGCGGTGCTCGACAGCTTCGGCTGGCTCAAGTTCCGCCGTGGCGACACCGCCACCGCGCGCGGTTACCTCGAGCGCGCGCATAGGCTCGATGGCGATGCCGAGATCTCGGCGCACCTCGGTGAGGTGCTGTGGACGCTCGGCGAGCGCGATGCCGCGCGGGGTATCTGGGCCGCCGCCCGGCAGCGCGCACCGGACGATAGGGTGCTGGCGGCGACCGTCGCACGGCTCGATCGCGCGCCGTGAGCATGCGGAGTTCGCTGCCGCTCGCCGTGCTGCCGCTCGTCCTCGTTGGATTCGCCGGCTGCTCCACCATGACCACGACGCACGCACCAGGCGATCCTGCGGCCTGGGACGCACGCCGCGCCACGCTCACGCCGCAGTCGGTCTGGCAGCTCGAGGGGCGCGTCGCAATCGCCGCGGGTGACGAGGGCTGGTCGGGCACGCTCGCCTGGGTGCAGTCCGGCGCTGCGCTCGATTTCAGGTTCAAGGGTCCGCTCGGCGTCGGTGGCCTGCACATCCACGGTGATGCCGCTGCGCTCACGGTGACCACCAGCAAGGGCGAGACCTTCACCGTGGTAGATCCGGAACGCGACCTCGATGTGCGCCTCGGATGGTCGGTGCCCTTCGGCAGCATGCGTTACTGGATGGTTGGCATCCCGGACCCGGCGAGCGCGTTCGAGGCCGACTACGACACTGCGGGCCGTCCGCGCGAGATCCGGCAGCAGGGCTGGACCGTGCGCTACGACGAGTACCGGCGCGATTCGCCGCAGGCGGTCGACAGCGTGGACCTGCCGCGCCGTCTCACGATCGAGCGCGACGACGTGCGGATCAAGGTCGTGGCCGAGCGCTGGACGTTCACCGCTTCGGGGCCCCCGACGGGGGGTACGGTGCCGCGCTGATGCTGATTCTTCGCGCCCCGGCCAAGCTCAACCTGTTCCTGCAGGTGTTGGGACGCCGCGCCGACGGCTTCCACCTGCTCCAGACCTGTTACCAGTTCATCGACCGCTGCGACCGCGTCACGTTGCGCGCGCGTGGTGATGGCGCGGTGTGCCGCGTGCTCGGACCCGCGTCGGTCCCAGCCGAGCAAGACCTCGCGGTGCGCGCGGCGCTCGCGCTCAAGGCCGCGAGCGGCACCCGGCTCGGCTGCGACATCGAGGTCGAGAAGCACGTCCCGCAGGGCGGCCTCGGCGGCGGCAGTTCGGATGCGGCCGCCGTGCTGCTGGGCTTGGACCATCTCTGGGGTCTGGGCATGAGCCGCGAGGCGCTGGCGCGGATCGGCCTCACGCTCGGGGCCGATGTGCCGGTGTTCGTGCACGGTCAGGCCGCCTTTGCAGAAGGGGTGGGCGAACTGCTTACCCCGGTCTCGCTGCCGGAGCCCTGGTACCTGGTGCTGGTGCCGCAGGTTGCCGTTCCCACGGCCGCGATGTACCAAGTCGCTGAATTGACACGGGATTCCGCCCCCATCAGACTACGCGCCCTTTTCGCCGGACTACGTCAGGGAAACCTGACGAACGCCTTCGAAGAGGTGGTGCGCGCCAGGTTCCCCGCAGTGGATGAGGCGCTG
>JANNEA010000129.1:0-3349 GCA_031388175.1 Gammaproteobacteria bacterium | reverse complement strand
GAGCGCCTCGGCCTCGGCCGCGCTCTGGCGCTGGATCCAACCCTCGAGGTCCTCGCGCAGGCCGGCATCGAGGAAGCCCGAATAGAAGTTGACCATCACCACGCCGCCGTTCGCGCCGATCCGCGCCAGCAGGTCATCGGGGATATTGCGGCGCACGTCGGCCAGCGCGCGCGCCGACGAGTGCGAGGCGATGATCGGCGCACGCGTGACGTCGAGCACCTGCGCCATGGTCTCGTCGGAGACATGCGACACGTCGACCAGCATGCCGAGCCGGTTCATCTCCGCGACCAGCTCGCGACCGAGTGGCGATAGGCCGCCGTTGATCCGCAGCGCCGCGAGCCGGGCCGGGCTGTTCTCGCGCCAGCTGCCGGAGGAATCGGCGAACTCATTGCTGTTGGTATGGGTGAGCGTGATGTAGCGCACGCCCGCGTCATGGAACTCATGCAGGTTGGCGAAACGGCCCTCGAGCGCGTGCGCGCCCTCCAGCCCCAACAGCGCCGCGAACTTGTGCTCGGCCTTGGCCCGGCGCACGTCGGCGGCGGTGGTCGCGAGCAGCATGCGGTCCGGGTGGCGGTCGACCGCGCTGTGCACCGCTGCAATCAGGGCCCGCGCGCGCGGCGCGTAGTCCTGGCCTTTCTTGCGCAGGCCGGGATCGACCCAGATCGAGAAGAACATTCCAGCGACGCCGCCCTGACTCAGGCGGTCGAGGTCGGTGTCGTAGCGACCACGGCCGTCCTCGGCCAGGTCGAAGCCGTCGTCGAGCATCGCCTGCGGGATGTCGTTGTGGCCGTCGATGAGGATGGCCGAGGCGTGGACGCGCGCGGGGTCGGAGCGCGCCGCGCGCGCCTCGATCACCAGGGCCATCACTGGCAACAGCACGGCCGCGAACGTGGTCACGAAGATCAGGGCACGGCGGTTGCGGTCAGGCGAATTCATCAGGGGATGAGACTACAATACCCGCCCCTTTCAATGAGCCGTCCTGGATGCCGCATCGCAGCTACCTGTTCACGTCCGAATCAGTGGCCGAAGGCCATCCGGACAAGGTCGCCGACCAGATCTCGGACGCCGTGCTCGACGCGATCCTGGGCCAGGACAAGCGCGCGCGGGTGGCCTGCGAGACCATGGTCAAGACCGGCGTCGCCATCGTCGCCGGCGAGATCACGACCACCGCCTGGATCGACCTCGAGCGGTTGGTGCGCGATGTGATCATCGACATCGGCTACACCAGTTCCGAGCATGGGTTCGATGGCCACACCTGTGCGGTGATGAACATCATCGGCAAGCAGAGCCCCGACATCGCGATGGGCGTGGACCGCAAGGACCCCGAGAACCAGGGCGCCGGCGACCAGGGCCTGATGTTCGGCTATGCCTCGCGCGAGACACCGGACCTGATGCCCGCACCGATCTACTACTCGCACCGGCTGGTCGCCAAGCAGGCGGAGATGCGCAAGAAGCGCAACACGCCGCTGCCCTGGCTCATGCCCGATGCGAAATCGCAGGTCACCTTCCGCTACGAGGACGACCGCCCGGTCGGCATCGAGGCGGTGGTGCTCTCGACTCAGCATTCGCCGGAGGTGAAGGCGAAGACGCTCCGCGAGGGCGTGATGGAGGAGATCATCAAGCCGGTGCTGCCGGCGAAGTGGCTCTCGAAGCGCACCAAGTTCCACATCAACCCGACCGGCAATTTCGTGATCGGCGGGCCGGTGGGCGACTGCGGCGTGACCGGCCGCAAGATCATCGTCGATTCCTACGGCGGCATGGCGCGCCACGGTGGCGGCGCGTTCTCGGGCAAGGACCCGAGCAAGGTCGACCGCTCCGCGGCCTATGCGGCGCGCTATGTGGCGAAGAACATCGTCGCGGCAGGGCTCGCGGACCGTTGCGAGATCCAGGTGAGCTACGCCATCGGCGTCGCCGATCCCACCTCGATCACGGTCGAGACCTTCGGTACGGGGAGTTTCCCTGATGACAAACTGGAGGCACTCGTCCGCAGGCACTTCGATCTCCGCCCCTGGGGCATCCTCAAGATGCTCGACCTGGTGCACCCGATGTACCGCCGCACCGCGGCCTACGGCCACTTCGGCCGAGAGCCCGAGCAGGTGAAGCTCGCCAACGGCGAGACCTTCACCGCGTTCTCGTGGGAGAAGACCGATAAGGCCGAGGCGCTTCGTTCAGATTCGAAGAGCCGCGACGCCGGCAAGGCGCGCAAGTAACGCTGACCCGAATACTCCCGCCCCCTCGAGGAGCGCTGCGACACGGGACCCGGACACACCGGTGACCTGCCAGGCTCGAAGGGACGGGTGACTCATCCAACCGCGCTCGCAATCAGGAGAACTGATGTGAACGCTGCCACCAAGACGACGCAAGACTACTTCGTGAAGGACATCTCCCAGGCCGCCTTCGGCCACAAGGAGATGGCCATCGCCGAGACCGAGATGCCCGGTCTCATGAGCACCCGCAAGGAGTACGCCGCGAGCCAACCGCTCAGGGGCGCACGCATCGCGGGTTCGCTGCACATGACGATCCAGACCGCGATGCTGATCGAGACGCTGAAAGCGCTCGGCGCCGATGTGCGTTGGGCGTCGTGCAACATCTACTCGACCCAGGACCACGCCGCGGCCGCGATCGCGGCGAACGGCACGCCGGTGTTCGCCTACAAGGGCGAGACGCTGGACGAGTACTGGGATTTCACCCATCGCATCTTCGAGTGGCCGGCTGGTCAACAGGCCAACATGATCCTGGACGACGGCGGCGACGCGACCGTGCTGCTGATGCTCGGCAGCCAGGCCGAGAAGGATCCGGCGGTGATCGCCAAGCCGAGCAACGAGGAAGAGGTCGCGCTCTACAAGAGCATCAAGGACCGTCTCGCCAAGAGCCCGGGTTGGTACTCGACACGCCTCAAGGAGATCAAGGGCGTGACCGAGGAGACGACCACCGGCGTGAAGCGTCTGTATCGCCTGCAGCAGGAGGGCAAGCTGCCGTTCCCGGCGATCAACGTCAACGACTCGGTCACCAAGTCGAAGTTCGACAACCTCTACGGTTGCCGCGAGTCGCTGGTCGATGCGATCAAGCGTGCCACCGACGTGATGATCGCCGGCAAGGTCGCGCTGGTCGCGGGTTACGGTGACGTCGGCAAGGGTTCAGCCAAGGCATTGGCCGCGCTCTCGGCCCAGGTCTGGGTCACCGAGATCGACCCGATCTGTGCGCTGCAGGCGGCGATGGATGGCTACCGCGTGGTGACGATGGAGGAAGCGGCAGACAAGGCCGACATCTTCGTCACTGCGACCGGCAACTTCCACGTCATCACCCACGACCACATGGCGCGGATGAAGCACCAGGCGATCGTCTGCAA
>JANNEA010000112.1:0-7572 GCA_031388175.1 Gammaproteobacteria bacterium | reverse complement strand
TCATCGGCCGTGCCACGCCGCTCGCCACGCTGGCTGAGCTCGGCGAGCTGCTGGTCGACCTGCACGGCCAGCACGAACACCAATCGCTCGGCCGGCGCGACGCCCAACTCGCGGTGCTCGACCATTACGGTCGGCATGGTGAACTGCTCGCCACCGTCGCCGAGCGTTTCGGCGCGCTGAAGCGCGTCCGCATCGAGCGCGACGCGTTGGCGACCGCGCACGCCGACCGCGAGGCACGGCTCGATCTCCTGCGCTTCCAGTCGAGCGAGCTCGACGGGATCGCGCCAGTGCCCGGCGAGCAGGCCGCGCTCGAAGCTGAGCGCAGCCGCTACGCCAACCTCTCCAGGCTGGTCGCGGGGGGAAGGCGTGCGCTCGACTCCGCGTACGAATCAGACGATGCGAACGCCTACCGCGCGCTGTCCTCAGCGGTGACCGATCTCGCACCGCTGGCAGAGCTCGACACACAGCTGGCGCCAACGCTCCATGCGCTGCGTTCGTCGCAGCTTGCGCTGCAGGAGGCCGCCGGCGACCTGCGCCGCTGGCTCGACGGGCTCGCGCTCGACCCAGCGCGGCGTGACGAGGTGGAATCGCGCCTCGCCGAGCTGGCGCGGTTGGCACGCAAGCATCGGGTCCAGGTCGAAGAACTCGCCGCGCTACGCGAACGATTGCATGCCGAGCTCGACACGCTGCAGCGATCCGATGCGCGCTTGGCCGAGCTCGATGTGGCGCTGGCCGCCACGCGACGCGAGTTCGAATCCGCGGCGTTCCTGCTCCGTGACCGACGTCAGGTGGCGGCCGTCGAGCTCAGCAAGGAACTGAGCGCCGCACTGCGTGAGCTCGGGATGCCGGGGGGTCGCTTCGCGCTCGAGCTCGCCGAGCTCAGCGTCGATGCGGCGAGCGCACGCGGCCTCGACGCAGTCGAGTTCATGGTCAGCGTCAACCCAGGTCAGCCGTTGCGACCGCTGGGCAAGGTCGCCTCTGGCGGCGAGCTCGCGCGCATCGGTCTCGCGGTACAGGCGATCGCGGCCGGCGCCAACGGCATCCCGACGCTGGTGTTCGACGAGGTCGACTCAGGGGTCGGCGGTGGCGTCGCCGAGATCGTGGGCCGGCGCTTGCGTGCGCTCGGTAGCGACCGTCAGGTGCTGTGCGTCACCCACCTGCCGCAGGTGGCGGCGCAAGGTCACGCCCAGTTGCGCGTGACCAAGACCGTGTTGCAGGGTGCAACCCGCACCGCCGTCGAAGCGCTCGACGAGAAACAGCGCGTCGAGGAGCTGGCGCGGATGCTGGGCGGAGTGGAGATCACCGCCACTACCCGCAAGCACGCGCGCGAGATGCTGGAGCGCGCGGTCGCTGTTTCAGCGCACCCGTAGGGGTGCGACGCTTCGACGCCCCTTTAGGGGGCCGCCGCCTCAGCGCCCCTTTAGGGGGCCGTCGGCTGACCCGTCTTCTAGCGGGTGCCGGCAGCGCGGCGACAGGCCGCGCACACGCCGTAGATGTAGAGTGCGTGGTCGGTCATCTCGTAACCGGCGTCGACCGCGATCTTGCGCTGGCGCTTCTCGATCTCGGCATCCACGAACTCATCGACCCGCCCGCATTTGAGGCAGAGGATATGGTCGTGGTGCGCCCCGGCGTTGAGCTCGTAGACCGAATGACCGCCCTCGAAGCGGTGCCGGGTCACGATCTTGGCGTCTTCGAACTGGGTCAGCACGCGATAGACCGTGGCGAGACCGATGTCCTCGCCGGAATCGAGCAGGGCGCGGTACAGCTCCTCGGCGCTCATGTGTCGCTGGGCGCTCTGTTCGAGGATCTGCAGGATCTTCAAACGCGGCAGCGTGACCTTCAACCCGGCTTTGCGAAGATCCTGGCTCACCGTTCGGTCCCCATCGTCAATGCCATCGGGCGCAGGTATGATGCGCGCCCAGTTATGCACGCGCAAACCCGCACCGCAGTTCTCGCCACCGTGCTCATGCTCGCGCTGGGCGCTTGCTCGGTCTATTCCCCCGAAGTGCGCCAGGGCAACTTCGTCGAGGACGCGAAGCTCGCGCAGGTGAAACCAGGGATGACGCGTGCCCAGGTCCGCTTCCTGCTCGGCCCACCGATGATCGCGGACGCTTTCCATCAGAACCAGTGGGACTACTACTTCCAGGTGGTATTGCCGGCGCATCTCGGCGGCACCGAGCTGCGCAGTCACTTCGTGGTGCGCTTCGATGGCGACTTCGTCGCTTCGGTCGAGGAAATCAAGCCGCCCGCTGCGACGAAGCGGTAGTGGTGAATCGGTTCGACGAGCAAGGCCTGGCCGAGACGCTCAAGGGCGCACCCCGGTCAAGTTGAGAGAACCCTACGCAGGTCGGCGCCGGCCCATCGCCTTGCCGGCGGCCGCCAGGCGACGACGCGTTTCCTTCGGGTCTGCCTGCAGTTCTCGATACACCTCGACCCGATCGCCGTGGCGCAATCGCTCTTCCGGCGCGACGATGCGACCGAAGACGCCGAGCGTCAAACGCCGGCCGGCGAGCATCGGTTGCTGTTCGATCAGACCGCTCGATCGCAGCGCGTCCGCGACGGTCGTGTCATCGTCGACCTCCAACGCGATCAACCACTGGCGTTCAGGCAACGCGTAGACGACCTCGACCTTGATCATGGCGCGCTGCCCTGCGCCCGCGCGACGAATGCATCCAGCAGCGAACCGAAGATCTCACTGAGCGCAGGACCGAGCGTCAGGTCGAGCAGCAGGCCATCGAACTCGAACGCCATGTCGAGCGACACCTTGCAGCCAGCGTCGCCGATCGGCTCGAATGTCCATGTGCCGCCGAGCATCTTGAACGGACCATCCTCGAGTGCAATCGCGATGCTGCGCCCCGGGACCAGCGCGTTCGCCGTGGTGAACCACTGGCTGAGGCCGCCGCGCGAAAGTTGCAGGCTCGCCCGCATCGTCGTCGGGGTGCTGTCGAGCACGCGGCTGGAGCGACACCAGGGCAGGAACTCGGGATAGGCCGCGACGTCATTGACCAGGGCATACATCACTGCGGATGAGTGCGGCACCAGCGCCGAGCGGTGCACCTCGCGTCGCAAGGCGTCAGCCCTGAAGCCAGGCAAGGATGGCCGCGCCACCGACCACGACCAGGAGCCCGGGCGCCAACCAGCGGATCGCGAAGCGCCAGGCCGAATAGCGCGAACCGACGCCGACGTCCAGTTCCTCGACGCTGCTGCTCTTGCACATGACCCAGCCGGCGAACAACGCCAACGACAGGCCGCTCAATGGCAGCAGCACCTGGCTGGTGAACCGTTCGACCAGATCGAACGGGCTGTGCCCCAGCAGTTCGAAATCGGTCAACAGGTTGAACGACGTCGCCGCCGGGATGCCGAGCAGCCAGACGGCGCCAGCGACTGCGACCGCGGCGCGTGGCCGCGACAGCTTGCGTGATTCCACCGCCCATGCGACCGCAGGTTCGAGCAGCGCGATGGCCGAGCCCAACGCCGCCAGCACCAGCAGGGCGAAGAACAACGCGCCGAACGCCTGGCCGCCAGGCATCGATGCGAACGCGAGCGGCAGCGTTGCGAACACCAGTCCAGCACCCGCCGCCGGGTCGATGCCGTGGCGGAACACCAGCGGGAAGATCACCAGCCCCGCCAGCAGCGAGACGATGCCGTTGGCGCAGACCACCGTGAGCGCGGCGCCGACCAGCTTGATGCTGCCGGGCAGGTACGCGCCGTAGGCCATGAGCGCGCCCATGCCGATCGAGAGCGTGAAGAACACCTGCCCCAGCGCTGCCAGCATGAGCCCCGCATCGAGCTGCGCCGACTCGCCGTGGAACAGGTAGTCGAACGCGCGTGCGGCGTCGCCATGGGTCAGGGCCCAGCCCACCAGGATCAGCAACAGCACCACGAGCAGCGGCATGGTGAACGTCACGGCGCGCTCGAGGCCGTCCTCGACGCCGCGCCCGACGATCCACGCCGCAGCGCCCAGGATGATCGTATGGCACAGCGCGACCTCGAGCAGGTCGCCGCGCATCGCATCGAACGCTGCGCTTGCGCTCGCCGCGTCGACGCCGATGCCGGCACCACCGACCACGCGCAGCGCATAAGCCAGGGTCCAGCCAGCGATCACGGCGTAGTAGGAGAGGATCAGCAGCCCGGTGCCGACGCCGAGCATCCCGCTGAAGCGCCAACCGGTGTGCCCGGCCTCCTCCTCCGACAACAGAGCCATCGACGAGATTGGGTTGCGCCGGCCGCGCCGTCCCAGCATCACCTCGGCGATGAGCAACGGCAGTCCGACCATGAGCACGGCGGCAACGTAGGCAGCAACGAAGGTGCCGCCACCGTTCTCGCCAACGACGAACGGGAACCGCCAGATGCTGCCCAAGCCGATCGCCGATCCGGCCGCGGCGAGCACGAACGCGAACCGGGACGACCATTGACCTTGGCTGGAGCGGCGTTGACGCATAGGTGCGACCGCCACGGATTCTACCTGCTGGCGCGTCAGCCGCTACTCAGCCCAGCTAGAATCGCGCGATGAAGAAAGGCCCCGCGAAGCGCGCCAAGAAGTCGGCCAAGGCCAAGCCGTCGGTCATCGCGGTCAACCGCAAGGCGCGCCACGAATACACCATCGAGCAGTCGTTCGAAGCGGGCATCGCGCTGCAAGGCTGGGAAGTGAAGAGCATGCGCGACGGACGGGCCAACCTGAAGGAGGGCTACGTGATGATGAAGCACGGCGAGGCCTTCCTGGTGGGCGCCCACTTCTCGCCACTGGCGTCGGCGTCGACGCACATCAGCCCAGACCCAACGCGCTCGCGCAAGCTGCTGCTGCACCGCGAGCAGCTCGACAAGCTGACCGGCGCGGTCGAACGCAAGGGTTACACCATCTCGCCGCTCAAGCTCTATTGGAAGGGCGGCCGGGCCAAGCTCGAGATCGGCGTGGCCAAGGGCAAGCAGGCGCATGACAAGCGCGCCGACCAGAAGGCACGCGATTGGCAGAGACAGAAACAGCGCTTGGTCCGGCGCTAGACTCCCCAGACAGCCACCCGAGGATCAACGATGCCCAACGCCCATCATTGGCGCTTCTTCCGCGCCGGCGGTTTCGATCAGGTCAGGCTCGATACTGCCGAGGATCTGCTCTGCCTCGACCAGCTCGACCCGAAGCTCTGGGTCGCATTGTCCTGCCCGGTCGCGGACCTCGAATTCGATGCGCGAACCCTGAGCTACCTCGATGCTGATGGCGATGGTCATATCCGTGTGCCCGAGCTCATCGCCGGGCTGCGCTGGGTCGGCACGCGGCTCAAGGACCACACGCCGCTGCTGGTCGGCGCCGCGGTGCTGCCAATCGCCGCGATCGACGACAGCAACGACGCGGGGCGCCAATTGGTCGGCGCGGCACGTCGGCTGCTCGACAACCTGGGACGCGGCAAGCAGACCGCGCTGACCACTGAGGACACCGCTGACGTGCAGCGGATCTTCGGCCAGATGCGCTTCAACGGCGACGGTGTGATCACCGAAGCAACGGCGGAGGACGAGGCGTTGGCCGCAGCGATCCGCGCGATCATCGCCACCGTCGGCGGCATCACCGATCGTAGCGGGGCCATCGGCGTCGACGGCGAGCGTGTGGTGCGGTTCTTCGTCGATGCCGCGGCCCTGATCGAGTGGCACGCGCAGGGCGCCGTCCAGCGCGGCGCGCTCGGCACGCAGACGCTGGCTGGCGCCGAAGCCTTCCACGCGGTGCGCGGCAAGATCGATGACTACTTCACCCGCTGCCGGCTCGCGAGTTTCGATGCCGGCGCCATCGCGACGCTCAACCCGCCGGGCGATGCCTACGGCGCGCTCGCGGCGCGTAGCGTGTCGCCCGACGACGTCGCGCTCGCGGCGCTGCCGCTGGCCCGGATCGAAGCTGACCGGCCGCTGCCTCTCGATCGCAGCGTGAACCCGGCCTGGACCATTCGACTCGATGCGCTGCGCAAGCACGCCGTGACCCCACTGCTCGGTGCACGCGATTCGTTGCAGCCTGGCGAGTGGCAGCGACTGTGCCACGAGTTCGACGCCTACGAGGCATGGATCTCCACGCGCCCCCCGACGCCGGTCGGTGATCTTCCGCTCGCCGCGCTGCAGTTGTTGGTCAGCGGCGGTGTCAGGTCCCGGCTCGAGGCGCTGATCGCAAGCGACCTCGCCGTAGCGCCCGAGACCGATGCGCTCGCCGCGCTCGATCAGCTGGTGCGCTACACCCGCGATCTGGCCCAGCTCGCGCACAACTTCGTCGCGTTCCGCGACTTCTACACCGGCAAGCGCAAGGCGATCTTCCAGGCCGGCACCGTCTACTTCGACGGGCGCTCCGCCGAACTGGTGGTGAAGGTCGGCGATGTGGCGAAGCACGCCGCGCTCGCCGACCTGTCGCGGCTCTGCCTGGTGTACTTCGAATGCCTGCGTGGCCCCGAGAAGGTGAACGTTGTCGCTGCATTCACGGCCGGTGATGGCGACCAGTTCATCGTCGGTCGCAACGGTGTGTTCTATGACCGCAAGGGCGGCGACTGGCGGGCGACTATCGTGAAGGTGATCGAGCAGCCGATCAGCGTGCGCCAGGCGTTCTGGGGGCCGTACAAGCGCGTCGCGCGTTTCTTCAGCGAACAGATGCACAAGTTCGCAGCGGCGCGGGCGGCGGCCAACCAGGCCAAGGCCACGGAGCAGGCGATGCTCGCCGGCGCCAAGCTGCAGGCGCCGACACCACCGCCGGCGTTCGATGTCGGCAAGTTCGCCGGCATCTTCGCTGCAATCGGCCTGGCGATCGGCGCGATCGGCACCGCACTCGCTTCGGTCGTGACCGGATTGATCTCGCTGCCGGCCTGGAAGATCCCGCTGGTTTTCCTCGGCGTGATCGCGTTCGTGTCCGGACCGGCGATGCTGCTGGCGTGGCTGCGCCTGCGCCAACGCAACCTCGGCCCGCTGCTCGATGCCAACGGCTGGGCGGTGAACGCGCGCGCGTTCATCAACATCCCGTTCGGGGCAACGCTCACCCAGGTCGCGGTCCTGCCGCCAGGCTCCGAGCGCGCGTTGACCGATCCTTACGCCGAGAAGCCGAGCCGCTGGCCTTGGTACGCGGGCATCGTGCTGGCCGTCGCCGCGTTCAGCTGGTGGTGGTTCAAGCTGCGCGGCGGCGCTGCGTGATACGATGACGGCGCTTCTCTGGGGGCGACCTGGTCTCGACGTGGGTCACGAAACCGGAGGCGCATGCCGAGGCTGTGGGCCACCTCGTAAAACTGCCTGCAAAACGCTAGCTGCGAACGATAGCAACTACGCCCTCGCCGCCTAATCCCGGCGAGCGCTCGACCGGATACGTGCTCATGCGTCCGGAGCCGAGCGTCGACCTCATGAGACCGCGTTACGTACGTCCGGCATCGTAACGTCAAAAAAGTCTGGGCTGGCTTCACGCGTTCCCCGTCCTTCGGGCAGCGTGCGGTGAGAACAAAGAAGGGCTAAGCATGTAGTGCCGAAGGTGTAGGGCTTGCGGACGCGGGTTCGATTCCCGCCGCCTCCACCATCCACCTGCCCCGACCTTCGCGGTCGGGGCTTCCTTTCACTCGCTGAAGCGCC
>JANNEA010000088.1:0-4869 GCA_031388175.1 Gammaproteobacteria bacterium | reverse complement strand
GCCGCGCGATCTCGGTGACCGAACGCCAGCGCTACATCCTGCGGGTGCGCACGCTGGCGCGCGGCGTCGCGTCTGCGTACCTCGCGGCGCGCGAAGCCCTCGCCTTCCCCCTGTTGAAAAGCCCGATGCTGAAGGCGAAGTGAGATGAGCGCCGCCGGCAAGCAAGCCGAAGCGACCACCGATCTGCTGGTCGAGATCGGCTGCGAGGAACTGCCGCCGAAAGCGTTGGCAACGCTCGGCCGCGCGTTCCACGAGGCACTGGCGAAAGCCCTGCTCAACGATGCTGACCTGCGCGCGGCCAACACTCATTCCGAGGCGTTCTGGTCGCCGCGTCGCCTGGCGGTGCTGATCACCGGCATCCGCGCGATGCAGGGCGAGCGACACGTCGAGCGCCTCGGACCTGCAGTGACCGCGGCCTTCGACAAGGACGGCAAGCCGACCAAGGCGGCAGAAGGCTTCGCCCGCTCCTGCGGCGTGGCGTTGGAGCAGCTCGGCAAGCAGGACGGCAAGCTGCACTTCCGCACCACGCTGCCGGGCCAACCGCTCGCGGCGCTCGCCGCAGACGCAGTGCGCGAGGCGCTGAAGTCTTTGCCCACGCCGAAGCGCATGCGCTGGGGTGCGGGCGACGCGGAGTTCGTGCGGCCGGTGCACTGGGTCGTACTGCTGGTCGGCAACACAGCGATCGACGCCGAGATCCTCGGCGTGAAGACGGGCCGCGACTCGCGCGGCCATCGACACCATCATCCCGGCGAGGTCGCGATCAAGAGCGCTACGACCTACCGCGAGACCATCAAGAAGGCGCAGGTCTGGCTCGATGGTGAGCGCTGCGACCTGCGCGACGAGATCCTGCGCCAGGTGGGCGCACTGGCGACCAAGGCCGGCGGTGCGGTCCGCGGCCTCGAACGCGAGAGCGCCCTGCTCGGCGAAGTCGCCGCGCTTTGCGAATGGCCGGTCGCGATGCTCGGCAGCTTCGACGCGAAGTTCCTCGCGCTGCCGCCCGAGGTGCTCACGCTCACGCTCGAGCATCACCAGCGCTACTTCCCCCTCTTCAAGGGCGAGGCCTTGCTGCCGCAGTTCGTGTTCGTCGCCAACATCGAATCCAAGCAACCGAAGGTCGTGGTCGCGGGCAACGAGCGGGTGATCGTGCCGCGCCTTAGCGACGCGATGTTCTTCTGGGCCCAGGACCGTGCGCAGCCACTGGCGGCGCGCAGCGCGGGTCTCGCCCAGGTCGTGTTCCAGAAGGCGCTCGGCAGCTATGCCGACAAGGCCACGCGCGTCGCAGTACTCGCCGGGCACATCGCGCAACGGATCGGCGGCGATGCCGCACAGGCGCAGCAAGCCGCTCTGCTGGCGAAGTGCGACCTGTTGACCAGCTTGGTCGGCGAGTTCCCGGAGCTGCAAGGCACGGTCGGGCGCCACCTCGCGCGCCACGAAGGCTTGCCGGATGCGGTGGCCGTCGCACTGGAAGAGCAGTACCTGCCGCGGTTTGCCGGCGATGGCCTTCCGATCAGCAAGGTTGGCCAAGCGTTGGCGATCGCCGACCGGCTCGACACCGTCTGCGGCATCTTCGCCGTGGGCCAGAAGCCGACCGGCGACAAGGACCCGTTCGCGCTCAGGCGCGCCGCACTCGGTGCGATGCGCATCGCGATCGAGTGCCGGCTCGACCTCGACCTGAAGGAACTCATCGCCGAGGCGCTCGCCCCGATGGGCAAGGTCGCTGATGTCGCGCTCAACGCCGAGCTCTACGCGTTCTTCATGGACCGCCTGCGCGCGTACTACCTGGATGCCGGCCGTCGCGCCGATGTGTTCGCGGCGGTGCTGGCACGCGCGCCGGCGAGGCCATTCGATTTCGACGCGCGGATGAAAGCGGTCGAGGCTTTCCTCGGCCTGCCCGAAGCGGCAGCCCTTGCCGCCGCCAACAAGCGCATCACCAACATCCTCAAGCAGGCCGGTGCAAACGCAGTGGTCGGTGCCGTCGACGCCACGCTGCTGGTCGAGCCCGGCGAGCAGGCGCTGCACGCCGCGCTCAACTCCAACGAGATCGAGTGGGTGCGCGGATTGCTCGAACAGGGCGCCTACGAATCCGCGCTGCGCAAGCTGGCCGCATTGCGCGGGCCGGTGGACCAGTTCTTCGATGGGGTTATGGTGATGGCCGAGGACCCGAAGGTCCGCGCCAACCGTCTCGCCTTGCTGGTGCAGCTGCAGACCTTGTTTCTGCACACCGCGGACCTGGCGCAACTGCAGGTGGAACCATGAGCAAGCTCGTCATCCTCGACCGCGACGGCACGGTGAACTTCGATTCGCCGGATTACATCCGCAAGGTCGAGGACTTCGTGCCGATCCCCGGCTCGCTCGAGGCGATCGGCCGCTTGTGCCAGGCCGGCTATCAGGTCGCGATCGCGACCAACCAATCAGGCCTCGGTCGCGGCTACTTCGACATGGTCACGCTGGTGGCGATGCACCAGAAACTGAATGCGCTGCTCGCCCCGCTCGGCGGCAAGATCTCCTACTTCGCGGTCTGCCCGCACCGGCCGGAGGCCGACTGCGTCTGCCGCAAGCCGCGGCCCGGTCTGCTCGACCAGATCGCCAAGCATTTCAACATCTCGCTCAAATTCGTGCCGATCATCGGCGACTCGCGCCGCGACCTCGAGGCCGCGGTCACCGTGGGTGGTCGCGGCATCCTGGTGCGAACTGGCAACGGTGCCGATGCCGCCAGCGCGCTCGGCAACACGGTCGAGGTCTACGACGACCTCGCGCAGGCAGTGGACACGCTGCTGCGTGAGCATGTCGCCGAGGCCGGGGATCACGACGGGACGCCTGCCGAATAGCCACTCGGAGTGGGCCAGATGCTGCTGTTCCTGCGCTCGCTCGCCTACACGACGCTGCTGTTCGCGTCGGTGCTCCTGCATTCGACCTGGGTGTTGCTGGCGCGGCCCTTCGGCTACGACGCCGCGTACCGCAGCCCGTACTGGTGGGGCCGGCTGAACTTCTGGGCCCTGCGCGTCATCTGCGGCATCGACTACCGGGTCGAGGGCGCGGAGAACATCCCGCGCGACCGCGCGCTGATCTGCTACATGAAGCACACCTCGGCCTGGGAGACGATCGCGCAGGTCGTGCTGTTCCCGCCTCAGGCCTGGGTGCACAAGCGCGAACTGATGTGGATCCCGGTGATGGGCTGGGCATTGTGGGTGCTCGACTCGATCCACATCGACCGCAGCGCCGGCCACAACGCGGTGCGCCAGGTCGTCGATCAGGGCAAGGAGAAACTCGCGGCGGGCCACTGGGTGATGATCTTCCCCGAGGGCACGCGGATGCCGCCCGGCACGACGCGCCGCTACGGCATCTCGGGCGCGCTGCTCGCGCGCGAGACGAACACGCCGATCCTGCCCATGGCGCACAACGCCGGCGACCTCTGGGGCCGCAACAGCTTCACGAAGCGGCCGGGCACTGTGGTCGTGCGCATCGGCAAGCCGATCGAACCGCGCGGCCGCAGCGCGAACGAGATCAACCGCGAGGTGCAGCATTGGATCGAGACGCAGATGAAAGCGCTGAGCCCGGGCTACGCCGGCATCATGCTCGACCGAAAGAACGCTGGCGCGGTGAAGGACGTCTGAATCAGACGTCGATGTTCGCGGCTTCCAGCGCGTTCTTCTCGATGAACTCGCGACGCGGTTCGACCTCGTCACCCATCAGCGTGGTGAAGATCTCGTCGGCCTTGTAGGCGTCCTCGATCTTGACCTGCAGCAGGCGGCGCTTGGTCGGGTCCATCGTGGTCTCTGCCAACTGCTCGGGATTCATCTCGCCCAAGCCTTTGTAGCGCTGGATGTTCTGGCCGCGGCGTGCCTCGTCGAGCAGCCAGTTGAGCGCCTGCTTGAACGAGCGCACCTCGGTCTTGCGCTCGCCACGGGTGACGCTGGCGCCCTCGCCCACCAAGCCAACGAGACGCGCGCCGAGCTCGACCAGCGTGCGGTACTCGGCGCCAGTAAAGAATTCGTTCGGCACCACGCGTTCCTGGCCCACGCCGTGGTGCATGCGCGTCTGTTTGAGGCCGAACGTGCCGGTCGCCTTGTCCTTGCGGATCTCCAACACGTAACGCGCGCCGCCATCGTCGGCGTTGAGTGTGGCCGCCAGCGATTCGCTCCAGCGCGTGAGGCCGGCCACATCGCCGAGCTGCGCGGCATCGACCGCGGGTGCGTAGATCAGTTTCTCGAGGAACGCGGCGTCGTAGCGTCGCGACCAGCGCTTGATCAACGCCATGGTGCGCATGTAGTGACCGGCGAGATCCTCGAGGGCGGAGCCGCTGATCGGTCCGCCGAGGCCGCCGGGTTCGAGCACGGCGTCCTCGAGCGCGCTCTTGAGCAGCAGCGAGGCGAGCTCGACATCGTCCTTCACGTACTGCTCGTGCTTGCCACGCTTGACCTTGTAGAGCGGCGGCTGCGCGATGTAGATGTGGCCGCGCTGGATCAGTTCGTGCATCTGGCGGTAGAAGAACGTGAGCAGCAGCGTGCGGATGTGCGAGCCGTCGACATCGGCGTCGGTCATGATGATGATGCGGTGGTAGCGCAGCTTGGCGACGTCGAACTCGTCCTTGCCGATGCCGCAACCGAGCGCGGTGATCAGCGTGCCGACCTCGGCCGACGCCAGCATCTTGTCGAAGCGCGCCTTCTCAACGTTGAGGATCTTGCCCTTGAGCGGCAGGATCGCCTGGAACTTGCGGTCGCGCCCCTGCTTGGCTGAGCCGCCGGCCGAATCGCCCTCGACGATGAACAACTCGCACAGCGAGGGATCCTTCTCCTGGCAATCAGCGAGCTTGCCCGGCAGGCCGGCGATGTCGAGCGCGCCTTTGCGGCGCGTGAGCTCGCGCGCCTT
>JANNEA010000083.1:0-3803 GCA_031388175.1 Gammaproteobacteria bacterium | reverse complement strand
TAGCCCCACAGCAGGAAGGTCGCGATCAGGATCACCAGCCACTTCACCCACCACAACGGCACGAACGGGATCTCCCAGGTCAGCACGACCATGAGCGTGCCGGCGGCGAGCGCGAGCACTAAGCCGGTAGCGGCGAACAGGGCGAGGTAGCTGCGATGACGCAGCAGCGTACGGCGCGCGCGCGAGCCCGGCGGCACCAGCGTCATGTCGGGGTACGGCGTCTTGGCTGGGAAGCGGTGCATCGCCCAGAGCGCAATCACCCCTACGATCAGGAAGACGAGCGCGAACCCCTCGGCGAGCAGCAGCATCGCGGCGAAGCGCTCGAAGGTCGTGAAGGTCATCGGCTCATCCCCCGGTACACCATGCAGGCGCCAGACAGTAGCGCGGAACGCCCGCTCGCGGCGAGAACTGCTTCGCAGCCGCGGAGGCGGGCCACAGCGGCTACTCCTGCCGGAACGCCAGGCCGAAGTGCTGGATGAAGCATGCACTCACCGCGGTCGGCCGCCCGTCCACGATCACGGGCACGAACTGCGCCTTGCGCAGGCCCTTGAGCGTCGCCTTCTCGAAGGTGTCCACAGGATGCGCGGCGACGACGACCGGGTCGTGGACCCGGCCCTGTTCGTCGACCCGCATACGCACCGCGACATAGCCGGTGGCCCGGCTGCCTCGCTTGAAGAACGGGTACTTGATATCGAGCGGCTCGGCAGGCTTGAGCAGTCCTTCCAACCGCTCGATCGCGGCGACCACATCCGCACGGCTCGCGTAGCGAGCAGGCGCGTCGAACGGGATCTGCTGCGCGTTCGAGATCAGCGACACCACGCGGCTGCCGAACGCCGGATCGAACTCGACCGTGAGCGCGACCCGATGGACCTGCGACATGCACCCGTAGGGATCGCCGGCCGGCCGGAAGCGCCAATAGCTCAAGGCGACGGTGACCGCGTCGTAGAACGCATCGGGCAGGTCGCTCTCGAGCAAGCGCACTTCGACCGGTGCGCGGAATTCGGGCGTGAGCTTGAATCCGACGATGAGCGACCCGCGCGGCGTGCTGCCATCGTCCAACGGCGGGTAGGGCGGCGAGATGTACACGACCGGCACAGGCGGCGCGTCGCCCTCCGACGCGACGGGCGCGGCCACGGCAGTCCCAGCGAACAGCGCGACGACCAACGACAGCTCTCGCAACATGCTCATCCCCTGCTCAGGCCTTGTGCTTGCGCTCGAGCACGATCCATTCGCGGTTCACATCCGGGTCGGTGAACACGATCACCTCGCCAGGATAGACGACGTAGCTGCCGCGATGTCGGTCGAGGAAGGCGACCAGCACTTCGAACCGCTTGAGCACGGGCAGCAAGCGCTCAGCGCCCTCCACGCTCGGCTGCATCCTCAGGTAGGCCTGATCGGCCACGCGCCAAACCTCCGCGCGCTGCGCGAGCGGCAGGTCGCTCTGCGCGACCGCCCGGCGCGAGAACTCGCGGCTGGCCGCGAGCTCGGCGCGGAACTCAGTGGCGAAGTGGCGTGCCTCGGCGATCAACTGCAGCAGTCGACGGGCTCGGGTCGGGTCCTGCACATCGGAGACCCGCGCGTACTGCACCAACAGCGTGACCTGGGCCGCGCGGTTCGAGGCCGCGGTCTGACGCGCGGTGCGGTCATAGACCCCGAGCAGCAGGTTGATGCGCTTGCGGAACCTGGGCGCCTCGGCATGACGCTGCTGGCGCAACAGCACATGGATCCGCTCGAAGCGCCAGTGCTCGGCGGCACGCTCGTTGAAGCCGCCGCGAGCGGCGAGCCGTTTGTCGAGCAGCTGCAGCTCGATGCGCTGCAGGTCGGCGTCGAATGCGCCGCTCGCTGCGCGCTCGCGCTGCCAATCGTGCGCTGCGGGCCAGGCGAGCGCGGCGACCGCGAGCAGCGCGGCGGCGCCGAGCGACCAGCGGCGTGGAGCGGTCGCAGGCGACGAACTCACCCTTGCCCTCAGTCGCCGAGCCGGTGCGCCTTGCGCCCGCCGCGTGCCGACGGCTGGTCGGGCGGCGTACTTGAGACCATGAGCGCCGCCATCGCCAACGCGCGCTCGACCAGAGCGCGTGTGCCGGCGCGCAGTACCTCGCTCTGCTGCACCACCGCTTGGTTGTGCTCCATATCCTCGGCGCTCCAGCCACGGCTGTGGGCGACGAACGGGAACTGGGGGAATTGGCAGCCGAGCTCGGCGAAGAAGGTCAGCAGCTGCCCGACCACCGCCTGCACGTTGTCCTGGCCGCCGGTAACGATGAACGCGACGACCTTGTTGCGAAGCAACACGCGATCGGCAATCGTCTCTTGGTTCTGGATGCAGTTCATTCGCTCGACCATCTTCGCGTACAGCGCCGAGGGCGCGCCCCAGCGGATCGGCGTCGCGACCAGCACAACATCGGCCCAGTGCACGAAGGCTTCGTAGACGCGGTCGAGCTGGTCGGTCGGGTCCATCTGCGTGATCGAACAAGGCCAAGTGCAGGCATGCGCCGACTTCGAGTAGTAACCGCGACAGGCCTCGAACTTGAGGTCGTTGAGCCTGATCAGCTGAGTCCCGGCGCCGGCCGCAACTGCCGCGCCGAGCGCGACTTCGAGCAACGCCTCACTCGTGGAGTAGCGCGGGTACTTCGCGTCCATCGAGGTGGTGGAGATGCCGGCGACGCGCAACCCGCCAGGCTCGCGCTGCGGCGTGCGCGCCAAGGGATGCGGCGCGTGCGGCAGCTTGTTGCGCCCCGTCGCGTTGGCAAGGTCCACGAGCACGCGTCCGGCCTCGACCTTGACCGAGTACGACGGCACGCGATCGCCCTCGAAACCGGGCTCGCCGAGACCGGTGACGCGGTGGAATCGCCACTGGTGCCAGGCGCAGACCGCGTAGTCGCCTTCCAGCGTGCCCTCGCCAAGCGGACCGCCAGCGTGGTTGCAAGTGCCGGCGATCGCACCGAACACGCCGTCCTTGTAGGAGAGCGCGAGTCGGTGACGGCCGACCGCCAGCGGCTGCAGCGGTAACGTGCTGAGCGCAGCGACGGCGCCGAGGTCGTGCCAGTCGGGAGCGGCCAGCATCGGATCAGCCGCCGTACTTGAACGAGACCTTGAGCTTGGTGCGGTAGGACTCGATCTTGCCGTCCTTGATCGTCATGTCGAAGGCGACGACCTCGGCGACCCGGAGGTCACGGACGGTCTTCGCGCAGCGCTTGATCGCGACCGCGGCCGCCTTCTCCCATGAGTCGCTGCTCGCGCCCACGATCTCGATTACTTTGTACACGCTGTCGGCCATGGTCACTCCTCGATCCGCGCGGGATGCGCGGCCGGCAGAGTTTACGCCCGCAGGCGTTGAAGGCGAGCGTTCGCTAGCGCCGCCGTGGTGCGGGTGCATGGCCCTGCAGCCGCTCGATGTCGTGCTTCACATCCGCCCGGCTGCGCTCGTACACGAGCTCGCGGCCGCGGATCGACCCGACGTAGGCGTTGCCCATGCGGTTCGGCGTGAGCTCACAGCGCACGCTGTGCTGGCCCTCGCCCACCACGACCTCGATCTTGTCCTCGAACTTCCTGAACACGGTCACCTTGATGAGCTGGTCGCTCTCGGTGATGCGGACTTCGATGGTCTCGATGTTCATGGGACACAGGTTACCTTGAACGGCGTGGGTTTCGGCTGATGCCGCTCCGCGATGCCGTGCTCGTACTTGTCGAGCCGCGTTTCGTACTCCGTGATGACCTCCTCGTCCGCGCCCGCGCGCAGCGCGAGCGACAAGGCGCGCTCCTCCTCCTCGATTGCTTGGTCGAATCGACCGACCGCTGCGAACGCC
>JANNEA010000076.1:0-19320 GCA_031388175.1 Gammaproteobacteria bacterium | reverse complement strand
CGAGTGCGCCGGTGCGATCGCCTGCGGCCCAGCGCGCCTTGCCGGTCAGCAGCACCCAGCGCACTTGGTCGCCGCCCAGACCGCGGGCGGCGAGCGCGGCGGCGAGCGCGGTCGTGCTGTCCTGGTCCTTCAGTGCGAGTTCGGCCAGGTCGGCATGCAGGAACAGCGGATCGCGGCTGCGGCCGATGGCGTCCTGGAGCGTGGCGCGCGCCGCGCTGCGGTCGCCGCGCATCAGCTGCACCCGTGCCAGCAGGCGCCAGGCGTCGGCGTGATCCGGTGCCCCAGCGACCACCACCTCGGCCACGGCGGCGGCGTCGTCGAGCGCGCCGCGCTTGAGTGCGTCGTAGCCGCGAGTGAGTTCAGCGTTGAGGTCGAGCGTCATCGGTATCACTTCTTGAGTGGGCGGTACTTGAGGCGGTGCGGTTGGTCGGCGTCGGCGCCGAGGCGCTTGTGGCGATCGTCCTCGTATTCCTGGAAGTTGCCCTGGAACCAGACCACCTGCGAGTCGCCCTCGAAGGCGAGGATGTGGGTGGCGATGCGGTCGAGGAACCAGCGATCGTGCGAGATCACCACCGCGCAGCCCGGGAAGTCGAGCAGCGCTTCTTCGAGCGCACGCAGCGTCTCGACGTCGAGGTCGTTGGTGGGCTCGTCGAGCAGCAGCAGGTTGCCGCCGCTCTTGAGCAGCTTCGCCAGGTGCAGTCGGTTGCGCTCGCCGCCCGAAAGCGTGCCGACCAGCTTCTGCTGGTCGCTGCCCTTGAAGTTGAAGCGGCCGCAGTAGGCGCGCGAGGGCGTGGTGTAGGCGCCGACCGTGATGATGTCGAGGCCGTCGCTGAGCTCCTGCCACACGGTGTTCTTGTCGTTGAGCGAATCGCGGCTCTGGTCGACGTAGGCGACCTTCACCGTGGGGCCGATCTTGATCTCGCCCGCGTCCGGGTTCTCGGTGCCGGTGAGCATGCGGAACAGCGTGGTCTTGCCGGCGCCGTTCGGGCCGATGATGCCGACGATGCCGCCCTGCGGCAGCTTGAAGTCGAGACCTTCGAACAGCAGCTTGTCGCCGAAGCCCTTCTTGAGGCCAGTCGCTTCGACCACCAACTCGCCGAGCCTGGGACCCGGCGGGATGTAGATCTCCTTGGTCTCGTTGCGCGCGATGGCTTCGACCGACGAGAGCTCCTCGAAGCGCGCCAATCGTGACTTGGATTTCTTGGTGCGCCCCTTCGGGTTGCTGCGCACCCACTCGAGCTCGGCTTGCATCGCCTTGCGCCGCGAGTCTTCCTGCTTCTGCTCGATCGCGAGTCGCGCGTCCTTCTGCTCGAGCCAGGACGAGTAGTTGCCCTGCCACGGGATGCCGTAGCCGCGGTCGAGCTCGAGGATCCAGCCCGCCACGTTGTCGAGGAAGTAGCGGTCGTGGGTCACTGCGATCACGGTGCCGGGGAACTCGGCGAGGAAGCGCTCGAGCCAGGCCACCGACTCGGCGTCGAGGTGGTTGGTGGGCTCATCGAGCAGCAGCATGTCGGGCTTGGACAGCAGCAGGCGGCAGAGCGCGACGCGGCGCTTCTCACCACCCGAGAGCTTGGCGATGTCGGCGTCCCAGGGCGGCAGCCGCAGCGCATCGGCCGCGACCTCGAGGATGTGGTCGAGGTTGTGGGCATTGGCGCTGTTGATGATCGCCTCGAGCCTGGCCTGCTCCGCGGCGAGCTTGTCGAAGTCGGCGTCGGCCTCGCCGTAGGCGGCGTAGACCGCGTCGAGCTGCTTCTGCACGTCGGTGATCGACGAGAGGCCTTCCTCGACGTTGCCGCGCACGGTCTTGGTGGGGTCGAGCTTGGGCTCCTGCGGCAGGAAGCCGACGCGCAGGCCGGGCTGCGGTCGCGCCTCACCGATGAAGTCCTGGTCCTCGCCGGCCATGATCCGCAGCAGCGACGACTTGCCCGAGCCGTTCAAGCCGAGTACGCCGATCTTGGCGCCGGGGAAGAAGGAGAGGGAGATGTCGCGCAGGATCTCGCGCTTGGGCGGCACGACCTTGCCGCACCGGTTCATGGTGTAGACGTATTGCATGGGGACCCGAGGCCAATGGGCAGGGCGCGCATTCTATATGACGAGCCTCGGCCCGGTGCCGGGCTTGTTCGTCGTGGTGTCCAGGCGTGCCTCGCCTCCCGCGGTCCGGCCCTTCGCTTCGATGGCGCGGCCCTGAAGCAGGGCTTCCCTCGCTCCGCGTCCAGACGCGGGGCCGGCCCGATTCGCGTCCCTGCTCAACGTGCCTTGCCCGGCCATCCATGGCCGGGCCACCCCGCGTCTGGACGCGGATCTCGGCGCGCCATGGGCGCTCGGGCCGGACCGCAGGCGGCGACGCGCGCAGCGGTGGCCCGCGACGATGCAGCCAGCTGGGGTCCGGCACCCCGAACGATTGAATACGATGCGAGCTCTATTCACGGGGGCGCACCGGTACAATCCGCGCCGCCGAGCACCGGTCGTATCGCTGCGCCGCGAACCACCTGATGCGCACCTGTATGCAGGCGTAATCACCTAGCACTTGTCCCCCGATTCTCCCTGACGCAGGGCAGGAACGGGAGGTGACAAGTGAAGCGGAATAGCGAGACAGAGCGCAAGGCCCGTGGCCGGTGGCCGCTGGATGTGCGGCTCGCGGTGGCGCGTGCCATCGAGGACGACAAGATCGCCACGCCTGAGGTGTCGGGGCGGTTCGGCGTGCCCTACACGACGGCGCTCGAGTGGGCGCGGATCTACCGTAACGAAGGCGCGAAGGCGCTCGAGACGCCGGCGCGGTCACGGCCGCGTGGGCCACGCGCGCAGGGTGCGCGGCGTGCCGCAATCCTGGCGGCGAAGGCGGCGGAGCCTGGTGCCGGGAGCCGGAAGATCCGCGATGCGATGAAGCGGTTCTTGGGCATCGGCGCGTCGGAGACGACGGTGCGGCGGGTGCTGAAGGCGGAGGGTTTGAGCCGCAAGCGCCCTCTGCCCAAGCCCAACCCCCCGCCCAAGGTCCATCGGTTCGAGCGTGCTGAACCCAATCAGCTCTGGCAATCGGATCTGTTCACGTTCCTGCTGCGCAAGCACGAGCGGGTGTATGTCGCGGCGTTCCTGGACGACCACTCGCGCTACGTCGTGAGCCTGGTGGCGGCGCATCACCAGAAGAGCTCGCTGGTGATGGAGACCTTGGCCCGAGGCATCGCGGATTACGGGGCACCGAAGGAGATCCTGACGGACCAGGGGCGGCAGTACACCGCGTGGCGTGGCTCGACGGATTTCGAGGAGGAGCTCAAGCGGAACGGGATCCGGCACATCAAGAGCCGGCCGCATCATCCGCAGACCTGCGGCAAGATTGAGCGGTTCTGGAAGACCTTGTGGGAGGAGTTCGCCGCGCGGACGGTGTTCGCTGATTTCGATGACTGTCAGCGGCGGATCGGGCTCTTCGTACAGCACTACAACTTCCAGCGCCCGCATCAGGCGCTCGATGGGATGACGCCGGCGGATCGTTTCTTCCGGTCGGCGGAGCAGGTGCGACAGGTGATCGAGGCGAACGTCCAGGTGAACGCCCTGCGGCTGGCGCGCGCGCAGCCGGCGCGCAAGCCGTTCTATCTCGCGGGTCGCTTGGGCGACCGCAGCCTCACGATCTGTACGCAGGGCACGAACTTGAAGGTGCGGGTGGGCGATGAGGAGACGACGATCCCTCTGACGAAGGAGACGGAGCATGACGATTCCACGAGTGCCTCGCGCTGGGAGGGTGGCAGGGAGTCGGCGGAAGCACCGGCCCCGGTCGGTGCCGCGGTGGCTGCTGAGGTCGCAGGACCTGGACGCCTTCGCCCGCAACCGCTGCCTGCTGGTGCTGTCGGTGCTGTCGGGGGAGCAGCCGGTGACCGACGCGGTGGTGCAGGCGAAGATCTCGCGGGCGACGTACTACAAGCTCGAGACGCGGGCCCTGAACGCGATGCTGATGGCGCTGAACCCGCTGACCGCGACCCTCGATGGCGCCAAGCCGAACCTGTCGGTCGCGACGCATCGGCTCGAGGCACTGCAGGCCAAGGTGAAGACGCTCGAGCAGGAGAAGCGCAGGCTCGGTCGGCTGCTGCTGCTGACGCGCAAGTCCCTGCGGACACCGAGGTTTCCGCTGCGCCGTGGGCGGCCACCGAAGGACCCCTTCTCGATCCTGAGACCGAAGCCGCGCTCGGTGAGCTCGACGGCGAAGGTGGCGCTGGACGCGCTTTCGATGCCGACGCCGGGTGGCGCGGCCGGGTCCTAAACTGGGATCGCAAGCTGTCCGGTGCGGAGGTGGCGCATGGGTCGCAAGACGAACTACACGCCGAGCCCGGGGGTGCCGCCGGCGGAGCTCGCGCGGCTGGCGGCGATCGTGGAGGTGCTGTCGGGGCTGAAGACGGTGTCGGAAGCGGCGCGCTCGCTCGATCTCTCCCGCAACCACTTCCAGACGATCCTGCATCGCGGGGTCGAGGCGCTGGTGGCATCGATCGAGGCGAAGCCGGCTGGGCGCAAGCCGAAGCCCGTGACGGTGCTGGCGCTGGAGCGGGAAGTGGCGCGGCTGTCGCGGGAGAACGCGAAGCTCAAGCAGCGGGTGGGCTCGACCGAGCGGCTGCTGGACGCGGCGAGCGGGCTGCTGAAGGGGCGGATCCGGTCACGACGACGGCGCAAGGCGACGCGGGGACAGGGTCGTGACGGGAAAGTCGACAGCGACCCTGAGCCCGCGCGGCGACAGCAGCTGCTGGAGGTGGACGCGATGTGCGCGCAAGGCCTGAGCGCGCCCCTGGCCGCGGCCGTAGTGGGCGTGCACCCGGCCACGGTGCGTCGCTGGCGTGCGCGACAGCTGCAGTCGCCGCCGCATCCTCGTCCCTCACGCCCGCGTGTGGGCCCTGAGGCGGCGGCGAAGGCGAGTGCGATCGTGCGGCAGCTGCAGGGGCTGATCGGGGCTGAGGCGCTGCGGCGCAGCATCGAGGGGCTGTCGCGGCGCCAAGCGGCCTGGGTGAAGGCTCGCGTGCTAACCGAGCTCGAACGCGAGCGCAAGGCCGGTCTCACGCGGGTGCAGGTCACGGTGCCGGGCGTGCTGCGCGGCATGGACGGCGTGCACCTGCGCAGCGCCGAGGGCCCCTGCTGGGCGCTGGTGTCGGCGGATGGTGCGGTGCCCTACCGCACGAGCGTCACCGCAGGTCGGCATTACGACGCCGAACTCGTCGCGCGCGCGCTCAGCAGAGACATCGAGCGACATGGCGCGCCGATCGTGTACCGCATGGACCGGGCCAAGGCGCACGACGCGCCGCAGGCGCAAGCGGTGCTCGACGCCCACCAGGTGCTGGTGCTGCATGGGCCACCGCGCTGTCCGCGCTTCTACGGCCAGCTCGAGCGGCAGAACCGCGAGCATCGCGCCTGGGACGCCACGCTGAGTCGGCTGCGTGAGGAGGAGCTCGAGCCTGCGCTGCGCGCGATGCTCAAGTCCCTCAACACGCTCTGGCCGCGGCGTATGCTCGGCTGGCGCACGGCGGCGGAGGTCTGGAGCGCGCGTCCACGCCTCACGATCGATCGTCAGACGCTGCGCGAGGAAGTGATGGAACGGGCGGCCCGCATCGCGAGCCAGCTCAAACACCGCGGTCAACCCGCGGACATGGCTGAGCGTCTGGCGATAGAGCAGGCGCTCGAACTGAGAGGCTATCTGCGGATGGAGATCGGGGGATGGTGCTAGGCGATATGCGTCAGGCCAAACGCGCATCTAGGGTGGCGCGGCACACCGATGAATTGGTCCGATACGCTCGGTTTAGCGAAAGGTGGAAAAAATAATTTGGCAACTGAAGGGTTCAATCTCCGATCGAACCCGAAGGACGTCGAAGAAGCGCTGAAAGACGCCATCAAGAACAAGCATGCCAAACGCATCATTTCTTTGCGAGCGCTGTTGAAGGTGATTAAGCGTGGAGGTTCAATGAGCCTGCTGCCGATTGACCCTAGCGGTGTTCTGCGAGAGTCTTGCGCCCTAGGAAACTTGCAATCGTGCAACGTGCTTTGCACGTTCTTTCCTGAAGAGTGCGAAGACACTTTGGGCTGTTTATGAAATGAAGCAACGCTACGCGGCCAAACTGATGTTTCAGTACCGGATCGAAATCGAAGGAGTTTCGAATCGGCGGCGCACTGTTGAAGAGCGAATCGTGTCAATCAGAGCCCCGAACGCGCGAAGCGCTTTGCGGCAAGCACTCCAAAATGCCAAGACTGCTGAGACTTCTTACTTGAACGAGTGTGGGAACGCTGTCCACATCGAGTTTGTTGGTGTGATGGATTTGATGCACCTAGGAATTGAGTGTTCGGCTGACGATGTCTGGTATGAGATGAAAACGCTCGTCACGCCGCTGGAGCGCCGTCGAAGTCTAGTCCCCGCTGAAAAGAATCTATCAGCCTTCAAATATGAGCGCCGAGTGAAAGTCCGCCGCTAGGTCCTGCCCTCCGCCCCCTCCAAGCGCTTCGCCGCATCCTTCTCCACGAATTCGATGATCAGTCCCGCCACGTCCTTGCGCGTGGCGAACTCGATGCCTTCCAGACCAGGCGTTGAGTTCACCTCGAGCACCACCGGCCCGCGGTGCGAGCGCATCAGATCCACGCCCGCCACGTTGAGGCCCATGATCTTGGTCGCGCGCAGCGCGGTGCGGCGTTCCTCGGGCGTGATCTCGACCTCGACCGCGGAGCCGCCGCGGTGCAGGTTGGCGCGGAAATCGCCCTTGCGCGCGGTGCGCTGCATGGTCGCCACCACTTCGCCGCCCACCACGAAGCAGCGGATGTCGGAACCCTGGGCCTCGCCGATGAACTCCTGCACCACGAAGTGCGCCTCGAGGCCGCGCAGCGCATCGATCACGCTCTCGGCGGCTTGCGGCGTCTCGGCCAGCACCACGCCCATGCCCTGCGAACCCTCGGTGAGCTTGATCACGTAGGGCGCCTTGCCCACCAGGGCCATGAGGTCCTCGGTGTCGTCGGGGAAGTAGGCGACGCCGGTCATCGGCAGGCCGATGCCCTTCTTCGACATCAGCTGCAGTGACCGCAGCTTGTCGCGCGAGCGGGCGATGGCGAGCGATTCGTTGAGCGTGTACACGCCGAGCATCTCGAACTGGCGGATCACGGCGGTGCCGTAGAAGGTGATGCTGGCGCCGACGCGCGGGATCACCGCGTCGATGCCCTCGAGCGTCTTGCCGCGGTAGTGGATCTCGGGCTCGTTGCGCGAGATGTTCATGTAGCAGCGCAGCGGGTCGAGCACCAGCATCTCGTGGCCGCGCTGCTGCCCGGCCTCGACCAGGCGCTGGGTGGAGTACAGCCGCGCGTTGCGCGACAGGACGGCGATCTTCATGGAGCCCCGCATTTCGCAAAGTAGGAACGATGCGCAAGGACTATAGCCCACGCCCCCGCGGCCTGCGTTAGTCTGCACGCCGTGACGACGAGTGACGCGAAGGTCGGGGTCTACGGGGGTGCGGCGCTCGCCGCCTATGGCTTCGGCAAATCGCATCCCTTCGGACTCGACCGCCACGATGTGTTCTGGCAGGCGCTGGAGCTCGCCGGTATCGAACCGCGCGTGAAGCGCCTGAGCCCGATCGGCGCCACGCGCGCCGAGCTCGCCTACTTCCACACCGACGAGTACCTCGACTTCGTCGCCGCGCGTTGCGCGGAAGGGCAGGGCTACCTCGACGGTGGCGATACGCCGGCGCAGCGCGGCATCGATGCGGCGGCGGCGGTCGTGGTCGGCAGCACCTTGGATGCCGTGAAGCGCGTGCTGGCAGGCGAGTTCGCTCGCGCCTTCGTGCCGATCGCCGGTCTGCACCACGGCGCGCGCGATCATGCCGCCGGCTTCTGCGTCTACGACGACATCGGCGTGGCGGTCGAATGGCTCAAGCAACAGGGCCTCACGCGCGTGGCCTACGTGGACATCGACGCCCACCACGGCGACGGCGTGTTCTACGGTTTCGAAGACGACCCCAAGCTGCTGTTCGCGGACATCCACCAGGACGGCGCCACGCTCTATCCCGGCACTGGTGCCGCGGACGAGACCGGCACCGGCGCCGCGCGCGGCAGCAAGCTCAACCTCCCGCTGCCGCCCGGCGCGACCGATACCGAGTTCCTGGCCGCGTGGGCCGAGGTCGAGACCTATCTCATGGCGCTCAAGCCTGAGTTCATCCTGTTCCAGTGCGGTGCGGACTCCATCGCCGGCGACCCGATCACGCAGTTGGCATTCACGCCTGCGGCCCATGCCCATGCCACGCAGCGGCTCTGTGCGATCGCCGCGGCCAGCGGCGCCCGTGGTTTGGTGGCGATGGGCGGCGGCGGCTACAACCGCGCCAACCTCGCGGCGGCGTGGCCCGGCGTGGTCGCCGGGCTGCTCGAGAGCCCGACCCGCTGACGACGCGGTAGAATGCGCCCGGCCTTTCGACCCCGCTCTTTAATAAGCACCTTGAGAACGAACGGAGCCCTCCGATGTATGCCCGCGGCATGACCGTCGCTGACCTCGACCCGATCCTTTGGCAGTCCATCCAGGCCGAGTGCCGGCGGCAGGAGGAGCACATCGAGCTCATCGCCTCCGAGAACTTCGCGAGCCCCAGGGTGCTCGAGGCCCAGGGTTCGGCGCTCACCAACAAATACGCCGAGGGTTACCCACGCAAGCGCTACTACGGCGGTTGCGAGTTCGTGGACGTGGCCGAGGAGCTCGCGATCGATCGCGCCAAGGCGCTGTTCGGCGCCGATTACGCCAACGTCCAACCGCACTCCGGATCGCAGGCGAACGCTGCGGTCTATTACGCGTTGCTCGCCCCCGGCGACACGATCCTCGGCATGAGCCTTGCTCACGGCGGCCATCTCACCCACGGCGCCAAACCCAACTTCTCGGGCAAGCACTTCAACGCCATCCAGTACGGTCTCGATCCCGCCACCGGCGAGGTGGACTACGCCGAGGTCGAGCGTCTGGCACTCGCCCACAAACCCAAGATGATCGTGGCGGGCTTCTCCGCCTACTCGCGGGTGCTGGATTGGGCGAAGTTCCGCGCGATCGCCGACAAGGTCGGCGCCTACTTCTTTGTCGACATGGCGCACGTCGCCGGATTGGTCGCCGCCGGTCTCTATCCGAACCCGATCTCGTTCGCCGACGTGGTGACCACCACCACGCACAAGACGCTGCGCGGTCCGCGCGGCGGCCTGATCCTGGCGCGGGCCAACGCCGAGCTCGAGAAGAAGTTCCAGAGCATGGTGTTCCCGGGCACGCAGGGCGGGCCCCTGATGCATGTGATCGCGGCCAAGGCCGTAGCTTTCCTCGAGGCGCTCGGCCCCGGCTTCAAGGACTACCAGCGCCAAGTCATCCAGAACGCCCGCACCATGTCCGCGGTGCTCGCGGCGCGCGGCTACAAGATCGTCTCCGGCGGCACCGACAACCACTTGTTCCTCTTGGATTTGATCGATAAGGACATCACGGGCAAAGATGCCGACCTTTGGTTGGGCGCGGCGCACATCACCGTGAACAAGAACGCGGTACCGGGCGACCCGCGTTCGCCGTTCGTGACCTCTGGCCTGCGCATCGGCACGCCGGCCGTCACCACGCGCGGCTTCGGCGAGGCTGAGGTGCGGCAGGTCGCGGGCTGGATCGCGGATGTGATCGATGCCAAGGGCGCGCCTGAGGTCATCGCCGCGGTGAAGCGCCAGGCGCTCGCGCTCTGCGCCCGGTTCCCAGTGTATGAGAGCTCGACCGCGCCGCTGGCAAAGCCGAAGGCGACGAAGAAAGCGAAGCCCACGCCGCGCAAGAAGGCGCGGGCGAAGCCGCGCGCCAAGCGCCGCGCCCGTCGCTGAGCGCAGACGCGACGCCGCGCAATGCACTGCCCGTTCTGCAACCACGAGGACACCAAGGTCGTCGACTCGCGTCTGGCGAGCGAGGGCATGCAGGTGCGCCGACGGCGCGAATGCGACAAGTGCGGCGAGCGCTTCACCACCTTTGAGGACGCCGAGCTCGTGCTGCCGCGGGTGGTCAAGCGCGACGGCTCGCGCTCACCGTTCGATGAGGAGAAGTTGCGCCAGGGCATGATCCGCGCGCTGGAGAAGCGCCCGGTCGGCATCGAGTCGATCGAGGACGCGATCGCACGCATCAAGCACCGCCTGCTCACCACCGGCGAACGCGAGGTCAAGTCGCGGCAGATCGGCGAGTGGGTGATGGAAGCGCTGAAGGAGCTCGACCAGGTCGCGTTCGTGCGCTTCGCCTCGGTCTATCGCGATTTCCAGGACGTACGCGAGTTCCGCGAGGAGATCGAGCGGCTGGCGAATGCGCCGACCCCTGAGCAACGCAAGTCGCAACTCGCGCTGCTGCCGAGCGACGAGAAGAAGAAGTGACTGCGGGATCACCAGCATGGAGCGCCCAGGACCACGCCCACATGGCGCGTGCGCTTGCGCTCGCCGCGCGCGGCATCGCCACCACCCAGCCCAACCCGCGGGTCGGCTGCGTGCTGGTGCGCGACGGTGTGGTGGTGGGCGAGGGCTTCCACGCGCGTGCTGGCGAAGCGCATGCCGAAGTCGAAGCGCTGCGCGCCGCGGGCGCCACGGCGAAAGGCGCCACCGCCTTCGTCACGCTCGAACCCTGCAGCCACCATGGCCGCACGCCGCCCTGCACCGACGCGCTGCTCGCCGCGGGCGTGGCCGAGGTGGTGGCGCCGCTCGAGGATCCGAACCCCAAGGTGGCAGGGCGAGGCTTCGCCGCGCTCGAGCGCGCGGGCGTGAAGGTGCGTCGCGGTTTGCTCGCGCCGGACGCCGAGCAGATGAACGCAGGCTTCATCAAACGCATGCGCACCGGGCGACCGTTCGTGCGGGTGAAGCTTGGCATGAGCCTCGATGGTCGCACCGCCTTCACCGTTTCGGGGCACCCGCAGGGGTGGGCCAGCGGCGAGTCGCCGTCCGGAACGAGATGGATCACGGGACCCGAGGCGCGCCGTGACGTGCAGCGGCTGCGCGCGCGCTCCGGCGCGATCGTGACCGGCATCGGCACCGTGCTCGCCGATGACCCACAGCTCAACGTGCGCGATGAGAGCGGCGCGGCTGCCACGCAGCAACCGCTGCGCGTCGTCCTCGATGCGACGCTCCGTCTTCCTGCCGACGCAAGGGTGCTGGTGCCGCCGGGTCACACGCTGGTGTTCACCGCGGCCACCGACGCCCATCACGCGCACCCCTTCGGGTGCCCCGAAACGGTGAGCGAGTTGACCGCAGCCCATGCCGAGCTGCGTGCGCTACCGGCGATCGACGGCCGCCTGCCGCTCGATGCCGTGCTCGACGAACTCGGTCGCCGCGAGGTGAACGAGGCGCTGGTCGAGGCGGGCGCGACACTGAGCGGCGCCTTCCTGGCCGCCGGGTTGGTGGACGAGCTGGTCATCTACATGGCGCCGATGCTGCTCGGCGACGCCGCGCGCGGCGCCTTCGCGTTGCCGACGCTCACCCGGCTGGAGTCCGCGCCGCGGCTGGAGATCGTGGACCTGCGTGCGGTGGGCCGCGATTGGCGCATCACGGCGCGGCCCGAGCCCTCGACGATCGCGAGCTCCCGCTGATGTTCACCGGCATCGTCCAATGCCTCGGCCAGGTCGTCGCGTGCGACGCGCGCGGCGAGGGCGCGCGGCTCACGCTCGGCGCCAAGGCTGATTTCCTTGACGGCAGCGTGGTCGGCGACTCGATCGCGGTGAACGGCTGCTGCCTGACGCTGGTCGAACTCGCTGCCGACCGCTTCAGCGCGGACTGCTCGAAGGAGACGCTGGCGTCGACCACGCTCGGGCGCTTGGCGCCGGGCAGCCGCGTGAACCTGGAGCGCGCGCTCACGCTGGCCACGCCGCTCGGTGGCCACCTCGTGGCCGGTCACGTGGACGGCGTGGCTGAGGTGCTGAGCCTGGCCGCGGCCGGCGCTGGCGATGCCGCAGGGTGGACGCTGACGCTGCGTGTGCCGGCGGCACTCGCGCGCTACGTCGCGCGCAAAGGCTCGATCGCGGTGGACGGCGTGAGCCTCACCGTGAACAGCGTGGATGACGCCGAGTTCAGCTGCACGATCGTGCCTCACACCCATGCCAACACCGTCTTCGGCGGTTATACGAAAGGGTCCCGGGTGAACATTGAAGCCGATCTCGTCGCGCGCTATGTCGAGCGTCTGCTTTCACTGGACGGAGCGCGCGCGCGATGACGCTGCCGCTCGACACGATCGAGGACATCGTCGCCGACCTCAAGGCCGGCAAGATGGTCGTGATCATGGACGACGAAGCGCGCGAGAACGAAGGCGACCTCCTGATGTGCGCCGATGCCGCGCGCGCCGAGGACGTGAACTTCATGGCGCGCTACGGCCGCGGCCTGATCTGCCTCACGCTCACCCGCGAGCGCTGCCGCCAGCTGCGGCTGCCGCTGATGGTGCGCGACACCGACGCCCTGCATGGCACGAACTTCACGGTCTCGATCGAGGCGGCCGAGGGTGTGACCACTGGGATCTCGGCGCACGATCGCGCGCAGACGATCCGCGCTGCGGTCCGCAGCGAGGCTCGACCCGAAGACCTCCGTCAACCCGGCCACGTGTTCCCGCTGATGGCGCAGCCCGGCGGCGTGTTGACCCGGGCCGGTCACACCGAGGCGGGTTGCGACCTCGCCCGGCTCGCCGGTCGTGAACCGGCCGCGGTGATCGTCGAGATCCTCAACGACGACGGCACGATGGCGCGCCGCCCCGACCTCGAGCGCTTCGCTGCCGCGCATGGATTGCGCATCGGCACGATCGCCGACCTGATCCGCTACCGACTGGAGAAGGAACCGTCGGTCGAGCGCATCGCCGAGCGGGTGGTGCCGACCGAATTCGGCGAGTTCCGCGCGGTCGCCTACGAGGACCATGTGAACCGCTGCGTGCATCTGGCGCTGGTGAAGGGTGCGCTCGACGGCGCCAAGCCCGCGCTGGTGCGCGTGCACCTGCAGAACACACTGTCCGATGCGCTCGGCGTCAAGTGGCCCGAGCTCGGCTGGCCGCTGCGCGACGCGATGCGCCGCATCGCCGACGATGGTGGCGTGATCGTGCTGCTGCGCCAACCGGAGGGCGCCGCCGAACTGGTGCAGCGCTTGCGCGGTGATGCGCGCGACCACGACCAGCTCGAGGACGCGGGCGCGCAGGTGTTGCGCACCTATGGCATCGGCGCACAGATCCTCGCCGACCTCGGCGTGAAGAAGATGCGGGTGCTCTCGGCGCCGCGGCACATGCGCGGCATCAGCGGCTTCGGGCTCGAAGTGGTGGAGTACGTCGCATGAAGATCGGGGGCAAGGCCGAGGTGCCACGGGTGGTGCCCGGCGCGCGCTTCGCGGTGATCGCGGCGCGCTTCAACGAGACGTTCGTGGCCCAGCTGGTGGCCGGCGCACAGCGCGCACTGCGCGCGGCCGGGGCGTCAGACAGCGACGTCGAGGTGCACTGGGTCCCGGGCGCCTGGGAGCTGCCGGCCGCGGCCCTGTGGCTGGCCTCGACCGAACGCTTCACCGCGATCGTCGCGCTCGGCTGCGTGATCCGCGGCGACACGCCGCATTTCGAGTTCGTGGCGGGCGAGTGCGCGCGCGGGCTGATGAAGGTCCAGATCGATACCGGCGTGCCAATCGCATTCGGCGTGCTCACGGTGGAGAACCCGGCGCAAGCCGAACAGCGCGCCGACCCGGCGCGGATGGACAAGGGCGGCGAATCTGCGATCGCCGCGCTCGAGATGGCCAACCTGGTGCGGAGCCTCGGTGATTAAGAAGCTGACCAAGCGTGCGACCAAGACGCCGGCGAAGGCCGAGGCGCCGGTCGCGCCCAAACCCGTCCATCCCGCGGAGCGTCTGCGGGCGCGATCGCGCGCACGGCGCTGCGCGCTGCAGGCGCTGTACCAATGGCAGCTGAACGGCGATTCGTCGGCCGACCTCGTGCGCCAGTACCGCGAGGGCGATGACCTGAACAAGGCCGACCAGGAGTTCTTCGAGCGATTGGTCACCGGCTGCGTGCGCGAGGGCGTGGCGCTGATCGCCTCGATCTCGAGCCTGCTCGATCGGCCGGTCGAACAGCTCGATCCGATAGAGCGCGCGGCGCTGACCATCGGTCTGTTCGAACTCAGACACGAGCTCGACGTGCCGTACCGGGTCGTGATCAGCGAAGCAGTGAACCTGGCGAAGGAATTTGGCGGCGCCGATGGCCACAAGTACGTGAACGCGGTGCTGGACCGTGCCGCGGCGCAACTGCGCGCTCACGAGCACGGCGGCGCGCGCTGAGCGCTGGCACCGATGAAAATGGATCCCGTGATCAGCCTGTCGGAGTTCGCGCTGATCGAGCGCTACTTCGCGCCAAACGCCACTGCACGCGCGACGACGACCACGGCCGGTGTCGTGCTCAGCGTGGGCGACGACGCGGCGTTGCTCGAGGTGCCGGCCGATCAGGAACTGGTCGCGGCAACCGACACGATCGTCGCCGGTGTCCACTTTCCGCACAGCACCGACCCGCGCGCAATCGGTCACCGCGCGGTCGCGGTGAACCTCTCCGATCTGTCGGCGATGGGCGCCAAGCCGCGCTGGCTGCTGCTCGCGCTCACGCTGCCGAGCGCCGACGCGGACTGGCTCAGCAGTTTCGCTGAAGGGTTCCATGGGCTCGCCGCGCGTCATGGCTGCGCCCTGGTCGGTGGCGACACCACCCGTGGCCCGCTGTCGATCACGGTCACGGCTCTGGGCACTGTGCCGCGCGGCCAGGCGCTGCGGCGGCGCGGCGCGCGCGTCGGCGATGCGCTGTGCCTGAGCGGCAATGTCGGTGACGGCGCGGCCGGCCTGCGCTTCATGCAGGGCGAGTTCGATTCCAGACGCGCGGGCGGGCGCGAGCTCGTGTTGCGCTTCCTGTTCCCCGAGCCGCAGGTCGAGCTCGGCCAGGCCCTGCGCGGCGTCGCCAGCGCCTGCATCGACGTCTCGGATGGACTGGTCGCCGACCTCGGCCACCTGCTCGCGGCGAGCGGCGTGGGCGGGACGCTCGACGCCAGCGCACTGCCACACTCGGTGCCGTTCCGCATCGCGGTACCGGAGGCCGCGCGGTCGGCACTGGCGCTCACCGGCGGCGACGACTACGAACTTGCGTTCAGTTGCCCACCAGCGCAGGTCGCTGCACTGGCGGCTGATGCCGCGCGGCTGGGAACGCGCGTCACCCGGATCGGCACGGTCGAGGCCGCGCGCGGCCTGCGCGTGTCTGATGGGCGTGGTGATCCGATGCCGATCGATCGGCCTGGCCACGATCATTTCGTGTCATGAGCAATGTCGCTGAGCCAGTTAACCTCGCGCGCCTGCTGCGCGACCCACCATTGGCGGTGGCGTTCGGCTTCGGCCTCGGCCTGGTGCCCAAGGCGCCGGGGACGGCGGGCACGCTGCTCGGCGTCGCGGCGTACTACGCGATCCAGGATCTTGACCTGCCGCTGCGCGTCGCCATCGTGGTGGTGTCCTTCGGGTTCGGCGTCTGGGTCTGCGGCCTCGCCGCCAAGCGGCTCGGCGTGCACGACCATCAGGGCATCGTGTTCGATGAGGTCGTCGGCTACCTGATCACGATGCTCGCGGCACCCGCCGGCTGGATCTGGGCGTTGACCGGGTTCGTGCTGTTCCGGCTGCTCGACATCTGGAAGCCCTGGCCGATCCGACTCGCTGACCAGCGGGTGAAGGGCGGCTTCGGCATCATGCTCGACGATGCGCTCGCCGGAGCGCTGGCCGCTGTTATCCTGTCCTTCGCATGAACTCCGCGATCCTCGGCAAGCTCGGCAAGTACATCGTGACCCGCGAGATCGGGCGCGGCGCCACCGGCGTGGTCTATCTCTGCCACGACCCGTACCACGGGCGCGATGTCGCGCTGAAGCTCTACTACTCCGACACCGACCTGCCCGAGGAACAGAAACGCACCCGGCGCAAGGTGTTCTTCAACGAAGCCCACCTGGTGGGGATGCTGCACCACCCGCACATCCTGCCGATCTACGACGCGGGCGAGGACGAAGGCCGCTACTACATCGTGATGGAGTTCGTGCGCGGCGCCGAGACGCTGACTCCGTTCTGCCGACCCGAGAACTTGCTGCCGATCCGCAAGGTCGTCGAGGTCGTGTTCAAGTGCGCCAAGGCGCTCGACTTCGCCCACCGCAAGGGCGTGATCCACCGCGACATCAAGCCCTCCAACATCATGCTCACCGCCGACGGCGACGTGCGCATCGTCGACTTCGGCATCGCCCACAACCCGATGTCCGAGATGACGCCGGTCTCGGGCCTGCTCGGCTCGCCGTCGTACATGGCACCTGAAGCGGTGAAGGACGACAAGCCCAGCAACCAATCCGACCTGTATTCGATCGGCGTCGTGATGTACGAGTTGCTGACCGGCAAGCGCCCCTACCAGGGCGATTCGCTGTCGCGGCTGGTGCACCAGATCATCTACGCGACGCCGGTGCCGGTGCACAAGCTGCGCGCCGACGTGCCCGGGGTGCTCGAGCAGGTCGTCGATCGGGCGATGGAGAAGGACCAGAAGCGGCGCTACCGCACCGGGCTCGAGTTCGCGGCCGACCTGACCCGCGCCTTCAACGAGCTGGAGAAGCTGGCGGTGGAGGTTGCTTCGCAGGAGCGCTTCAACCTGGTGCGCAACCTCAAGTTCTTCCAGGAGTTCACCTACCCGGAGATCTGGGAGGTGATCCACGCCTCGGAATGGCAGGTGCGCCAACCCGGCGAATCGGTGATCCGCGAAGGCGAGATCGACGACTCGTTCTACATCATCGGTTCGGGCGCGGTTCGGGTGGTCAAGGGCGGCCGCGCGCTGGGCTCGCTCAACGAAGGCGACTGCTTCGGCGAGATGGGGTACATGAGCCAGACCGAGCGCACCGCGTCGGTGACCGCGGCGTCCAGCTGCGTGCTGATGCGCGTGAACGCGACGCTGATCGAGCAGGCCTCGTTGCAGTGCCAGCTGCGCTTCCACAAAGTGTTCCTCCGCTCGCTCATCGAGCGGCTGACCCGGACCAGCGAAGTCGTGGTCGCCGCCGGCGCCACGAGCCGATGAAGGACCCACGATGAAACTCACGCTGCCCCGCCAACTCGGCAAGTACAACCTGCTGCAGGAGCTTGGCAAGGGCGCCTCGGGCACGGTCTATCTCGCCGAGGACCCGTTCGGCGATCGCCACGTCGCCTGCAAGGTCTACAAGACCGACGCCGGCCTGACCGACGGCGAGAAGAAGCTGCAACGCAAGCTGTTCTTCAACGAAGCGAACATGGCGGGCAAGCTCAAGCATCCGAACATCCTGCCGATCTACGACGCCGGCGAAGACGAGGACATGCGCTACGTGGTGATGGAGTACCTCGAGAACTCGCAGCCGCTCAGCAAGTACACCAAGTCCGACAGCCTGTTGCCGATGAAGAAGGTGGTCGAGATCTTCTTCGCCACCGCCAAGGCGCTCGACCATGCCCACAAGCATGGCGTGGTGCACCGCGACATCAAACCGGCCAACGTGATGATGGACTCGAACGGCAAGGTGATGATCGTGGACTTCGGTGTGGCCAAGCAGTCGGGCATGGCGACCACGCAGATCCACGGCATGGTGGGCACGCCGCGCTACATGTCGCCGGAACAGATGGAGAGCAAGGACGTCAACAACCAGACCGACCTCTGGTCGCTGGGGGTGATGACCTACGAGCTGCTGACCGGGATGCAGCCGTTCTATGGCGAAACGCTGCCGCAGCTGGCCCACAGCATCGTCAACACCGACCCGGTCAGCGTCAGCCAGTACCGGATCGACATGCCCGACGTGCTGGCGCGCATCGTGATGCGCTGCCTGAAGAAGACGCTCAAGGCGCGCTACGCGATGGGCATGGACATCGCCGGCGACCTGGCCTACGTGTTCGACGGTCTCGACGAGCAGGCCCAGGAGATCGCCGAGCAGGAGCGCTTCAACATGGTGCGCGAGCTCGCGTTCTTCGCGGACTTCGCCCAACCCGAGGTCTGGGAGCTGCTGCACGCCAGCTCGTGGAAGAACTACACCGACGGCCAGGTCATCGTCACCGAGGGCGAGATGGACGACTGCTTCTTCGTCATCGTCACCGGCGAGGTGCAGGTGATGAAGGGTGGCAAGGCTTTGGGCGCGCTCAGGGAAGGCGATTGCTTCGGCGAGATGGGCTACCTGTCCAAGACCAAGCGCACCGCGTCGATCAAGGCCAAGGGCATCGTCAACCTGATGCGCGTCAACGCGACCTCGATGGAGCGCGCCTCGAAGGACACGCAGCTCAAGTTCTACCAGGTGTTCGTCAAGACGCTGATCGACCGGTTGGCGAAGTCGAACGAGAAGTTGATGGCGGCGAAGATGTGATCCCAGCCCGCGTGGGTGGGAGGTACCTATGAGCGAACATTCGAACCGCAAGCGTCTGTTGGGTGAATCGCTGCTGCTGTCGCGCAGCGATTGGCTCGAGGTCGCGTTGGCGCTGTACGCGCTGCGCGCCAGCGCCCAGGGCTACACCCGGACCTTCGAGCTCGGTGACTGGAACCAGTTGATCTGCCACTGCTACCTGAGCCACGAATCGCAACAGCAACTTGCCGGCCAGGGCATCACCGGCAACGACAAGCTCGGGCCGATGTTCCGCAGCTGGTACGAGCGCGAGAAGAAGCGGGTCAGGGAGTTGATGGCGCGCGACGAACGGCTCGAGCCGCTCGCCGACCTGTCCGACACGATGATGATGGACATCTACCGCGGCTACGGCGATGCCGCCGAGATGGTCTGTCGCATCTCGGCCGAGGGCTTCAGCTGGAGCCACGAGCGCGACGCGGCCTCGATGAAACCGGTCGATCCGCAGGCGCCGAAAAAGGCCTGAACGCCCGCGTCAGGCGGGCGCGGCGTCCTTGTCCTTCTCCACCAACGCGTAGGCGCTGTGGTTGTGGATGGACTCGAAGTTCTCCGACTCGACGACGTAGGCGGCGATGCGCTCGTCATCGTTCAACTTGACCGCGATGTCGCGGACCATGTCCTCGACGAACTTCGGGTTCTCGTAGGCGTGCTCAGTGACGTACTTCTCGTCCGGCCGCTTGAGCAGGCCGTAGAGCTGGCATGAGGCTTCGGCCTCGACGATGTCGATCAGCTCCTCAATCCAGACGAAGCCACGGATCTTGGCGGTGACCGTGACGTGGCTGCGCTGGTTGTGGGCGCCGTACTGCGAGATCTTCTTCGAGCAGGGGCAGAGGCTGGTGACCGGCACCACCACCTTGATCGTGGTGTCGGAGCGCTTGTCGCAGCGCTCGCCGATCAGGGTCACGTCGTAGTCCATCATCGACTCGACGCCTGAGACCGGCGCCTTCTTCATCAC
>JANNEA010000005.1:0-10773 GCA_031388175.1 Gammaproteobacteria bacterium | reverse complement strand
CCGCCAGGCTCACGCCGGTGAGGTAGTCCATCGCCATGTAGGCGAGGTCGTGCTCCTCGCCCACGTCGTAGACGGTGACGATGTTGGTGTGGCTCAAACGACCGGCAGCCTGGGCCTCGCGGAAGAAGCGCTCGCGCATCTCATCGAGCGCGGCGCCCTCGAACTCCAAGTTGAGCGGCATGGTCTTGATCGCCACCACCCGGCCGATGCGCGGGTCCTTGCCGAGGTAGACCGTGCCCATCGCGCCCTTGCCGATCTCCTTCTCGAGCTCGTAGCGGCCGAGCCGAGGCTTCTGCGTGCCTTCGCCGGCGAGCAGCTGCGGCGCGATGGTGCCGGCCATCGTGCCGACCATCAGCGTGCTCTCGAGCTGCTTGTTGCGCTCGGCGCGCTGGGCCGCGTCCTGGAACGCCGGGTTGATCTGGCGGATACGCTCGAACACCACGGTGGCCTTGTTGAACTGCCGCTTGCGCTCGAAGTCGAGGCCGAGCTGATAGAGCTGCACCGTGAGCCCCTCGCTCGGCGGGCAGCGCATGAAGCGTTCGAGCGCCTTGTCGAGGTTGCCCTGCGCCCGCAGCATCTCGCCGACCTCGAGGTCGGCCGCGCCCTTGGCCGTGGCCACACCGGCCGAGCGGCCTTCGACGCCGTGCTTGAGCGAGACCAGCAGCAGCGTGCCCGCGACCGACTGCGCGACGACGATCAGCGGCAACCAGGTCGAGCTGCCGATCAACAGCATCAGCTCGAGCAACAGCAGCGAGATGGCGATCGCGAAGCCCGCAGCGAACGCGATCCAGGTGCGGGTGCGGGTGAACAGCAGCCAGAGCGCCCCGCCGCAGAGGAGCGTGAGCAGCAGCTGCCAGACGATGCCGAGCGTCGGCACGTGATAGAGGTCGCCGAGCCGCAGCGCCGAGACCGCATGCGCCTCGGCGATCACCGCCGGCAGCGCTGCATCCACCGGCGTGTCGAACCCGTGCGCCACACCGGACGCGGTCACGCCGACGATCACGATCTTGCCGGCCAAGCCCGCTGCGCTCGCGTTGCCGGCGATCACTTCCGCCGCCGACAGCGTGTTGAACGCATCGCGACCGCCGCGGTACCAGTAGGGCCGGAACCGGCCCTGCTCGAGCGCAAGCGGGTGACCGTCGAGCGAGACCTCGCCGGCGAGCTCGCCGGCCACCGCGCGCATGCCGCCGCCGCTGGCGCTGGCGGCGACGGCGCGCGCGAACGACGGCAGCACCTTGCCGCCATCCTGGTCGAGATAGACGCGCGCCAACGGCCGGCTGCGGGCGCTGCCATCCTCGTCGGCATCGGCGACGAAACCGATGGCCGAGGCCGCCGCAATGATCGCCGCAGCCGCATCGGTCGGCGCGCTCGAATCACTGTGCGCCGCGGGCACACCGAGCGGCGCCGGCAAGCGGTCGAGCAAGCCCGCCGCGCCGGGCGTGAACTCGGGCGCTGCGTGCTTGATGAATGCGGGCGGCAGTGCGGTGCCGCTGATGCCGCTGCCCGCGAGCGCATCGCCACGCACGTCGGGGATCGCGACCACGGTGCGCTTGGCACCGGTCAGCGCCACGATCAGCGCGCGCGAGGGATCGAGCGCGGCAACGATCGCGTCGACGCGCGGCACGAGGTCAGGTCGTGGCGGCATGAGGAGGGGGTCGAGCGGCGTCTCGAGCTCGGTGCGCAGCGCAGCAAGGTCGGCGCCGACCACGCTGGGTTCGGCGACGTCGAATGAGAGCGCGAGGCCCAGCACGCGCGGCTCGCGTGCCGCGACGCGCTCGATGAGCAGCGCGAGCTGGGTGTCGCTCCAGGGCAGCGGGCCATGAGCCGCGACCGCGGCATCGTCGATCGCCACGATCACGATGTCGCCATCAGGGCGGCGTTCGGGACCCATGCGCAGCGCGGCGTCGTAGACCGCGCGCTCGAGCTCGAGCGGTGGCGCGACGACGCCGAGCATGGCGAGGGCCACGAAGCCCACCAGCGCCATAACCCCGTCCTGCTTTAGTACGCCGATCGGCATCGATTCCCTCGCGCGAGGCTACATGGTACTGCCTGAAGCCCCCGCGAGGTCCACGAGCTCGACCTCGCTCGGCGCGACCGGGGAGCCGAGGAACACACCTCCGACCCGCGCGAATCGCTCTGGGCCATCGGTCACGATGTAGCGCGCTCGACCTGGTCCGGCTGTGGCCGGACGCGCGAGAGCGGCGCGGGCGATCGCCGTGGCGACCTCGGCGGCGGTGGTGGCGGCCGAATCGACCACCGCGACCGCCGGACCCAGCCTGGCGACGATCGTGCTGCTGAACACAGGGAAATGCGTGCAGCCCAGCACCAGCACATCGGGCGGCACCGCGACCTCGAACAACGGATCGAGGTAGCGCGCGAGCACTGCGTCCACGACCGCACCCTCAGTCCAGCCTTCCTCGGCCAACGCCACCAACAGCGGCGCGGCCTGCGCGGTGATGGTGGCTCGCGGCAAACGCGCGCTGATCGCGCGTTGATAGGCACCGCCACGCACCGTGCCCTCGGTCGCGATCACCGCGATGCGCCCGCGCGTGCTCGCGGCGGCCGCAGCGGTGGCGCCCGGCTCGATCACGCCAAACACCGGCAGCGGTGCGAACTCGCGGGTCAGCGGCGCGAGCGCGACCGCCGAGGCGGTGTTGCAGGCGACGACCAGCGCTTTGACGCCACGGTCGACGAGCGCGGCTGCGGCCTGCAGCGCGTAACGCACGACCGACTCCGGCGTCTTGCTGCCGTAGGGCACGCGCGCGGTGTCGCCGAGGTAGAGCAGGTGTTCGGCGGGCAGCGCCGCGCGCAACGCGGCCAGCACGGTCAAGCCGCCGACGCCTGAATCGAACACGCCGATCGGCGCTTCGGCGTCGCGGCGCACCGGATGACCGGGCATCAACCCGCCTTGACCCAGCGCGCGGTGTTGGCGAGCGCGTCGATCTCGCGCGCCAGTTGCTCGAGCTTCGGTTCGCCGGGCTGGCAGCCCGGATAGTAGTCCACGGTCCAGCTCTGACCGCCGAGCTTGGCGGCGATACGGATGAGCTCGCGGCCATGCTCCCAACGCTCGCAGTTGAGCGCGCCCGGCTTGACCGCGGCCGGCGCGGTGGCGAGCCCGGACCGCAGCACCGCGAGCGCGAGCGCACGCGTCTCGAGCTCGGTCACCGTGCTGCGCTCCGTGCCGACGTGCGCGACCAGCTCGACGCCTTCGAACTGCACCTCGCCGCTGCCGCGCACCAGCACCGCGTACACCGGGCAGCGCGTCGGGCAGCCCTGGCGATGCAGGTAGACCTCGAAGCTCGCGAGGTCGATCCGGCGGGCTTGCGCCGCGGCGTCGGCATCGGCGTCGGGCACGCGGCGCTGCAGCCAGAACTGCAACGCCAAGGCGCCGACCACGACCACCAGCGCCAGGCCGATGATGCTGAGCGCATGGCGATCGAACCAATCCGCCTCGCGCGCGTGGCTGCGCTTGCGCACCGCGTTTGCGCGTCGATCATCGCGTCGCATGCACCGCTCCATCCGAAGGCCATCGGTAGGCTGCCATCGACAGCAGGCTCCAGGCGAAGCCGGAGTGTACCGACGCGGCCGCGCCTTGCCCTGCGCCGGCGGCGACCAGCAGCGGCAGGAAGTGCTCGGGTGTCGGATGGTTGCGCGCAGCAAACGGCGCGTCCTGCCAGGCCTCGAGCGCGGCGCGATCGTCGCGCGCGAGCACATCGCGCAGCCAGACGTCGAAAAGCTGCGTCCACGCCGGTGTCGGCGCATCAGCGGCATCACGCATGGCCGCGAACGCCTCGCCGAGCGCGTGGGTCGCGCCACCCGAACCGAGCACCAGCACGCCCTCGGCCGCGAGCGGCGCGAGCGCGCGCCCGAGCGCCAAGTGGTGCGCCGCGGAGAGTCGCGTCTGCACCGACAGCTGCACCACGGGCACATCGGCGGCGGGGTACATGAGCATCAGCGGCACCCAGGCGCCGTGGTCGAGGCCGCGGCGCAGGTCGAGCTGCGCGTCCAGGCCGATCGCCGCCAGCAGCTCGCGCGCGCGCAGCGCGAGCCAGGGCGCGCCCGGCGCCGGATAGCGCAGCGCATAGAGCGGCTCGGGGAAGCCGAAGAAATCGTGGATTGTGGCCGGCGCGTCGACCGCGGTCAGAGCGGGCTGCATGGTGTCCCAGTGCGCGGAGATGCACAACACCGCGCGCGGCTTGCCCAGCGCCCGGCCGAATCCGGTCAGGAAGGCGTACGTCGGATCGCCCGCGTCGAGCGCGAGGCTCGGCGCGCCGTGCGAGACGAAGGCGACCGGGGCGTCCATGCCCCTATTTGGCAGGCTTGTTGTCCGGAGCCGCAGCCCGCGTGTCGGCACCGCCGATGTTGCGCTGCAGGAACGCCAGCATCCTGGTGTAGAGCTCGACGCGGTTCTCGACGTCGGCGAAACCGTGGCCTTCGACCGGCTTGATGATGTCCTCGTGCTTCTTGCCGAGGCGATCGAGCGCGGCTTTCATATGCTGGTAGTGCTCGATGCGCACGCGCTCGTCCTTGCCGCCGGCCGCCAGCATGATGTCGGCCTTGATGCGCTCGGCGTTGAACGCCGGCGAACGACGCTGTTGGTCGGCCTCGTCGGTGCCATGGAAGTCCTTCAGGTAGCGCCGGCCGATCGAGGAGCGGTGGGTGTCGCCCTTCTCGAACATCAGAGGGATGTCGTAGACGCCGACGTAGCCGATCGTGCACTTGTAGAGGTCGGGCTCGCGCACCGCGCCCTGCAGCGCGGCGTAACCGCCGTAGGAGCCGCCGTAGATGCAGAGCCGGGCGCGATCGGCGATGCCCTGCTCAACCGCCCACAGCGTGGCGTCGGTCAGATCGTCCTGCATCGTCGTGCCCCAGTTCGTGTAGCCGGAGACCTCGAACGGCTTGCCGTAGCCACCGGAGCCCCGGTAGTTGACCTGGAACACCGCGTAGCCGTGATGCGCGAACAGCTGGGCTTCGATGTCGAAGCCGTAGTAGTCGCGGATGCCGTGCGGGCCGCCGTGTGGCAGCACGATCAGCGGCAGGCCGCTGCGCTTGCCCTTCGGCAGCGTGAGGTAGCCATGGACCGTGAGGCCGTCACGCGTCTTGAACGTCACATGCTCCATCGTGCCCATCAGGTCGGGGTCGAGCACCTCGCGCAGGCTGAACATGTACTCGAGCTTCTTGCTCGGCACGTCGAGCAGGTAGATGTCGCCCAGGTTGCGGTCGTTCGAGACCAGCACCACGGCCTTCTTCTTGTCCTTGGTCATGCTGCCGACGTTGATCTCATCGCCCGGGAACGCGGCGCCCACCACGCGGTAGATCCGCGCCAGGGTGTCGTCCTGGTTCAGCCATTCCCGCACCGGCAACTCAAGGTCATAGCGGATGCCGCTGATCTGGTTGGAGTCGCCGTCGAGGCTGCGCACGTAGCCGGTGATGTCGATGTCCTTGCGGCCGGCGATGAACTCGCGCTTGCCGGTCGCCGGGTCGTAGATCTGCAGTGTGTCGTAGCCCTCTGGACCGTTGATCTCCAGCAGCACCTTGCTATCGTCCGCGGTGAACCCGACCGGACGAGCGTCGCGGTCTTCCCTCGCGATCTCACTGACGTTGCGCCAATCGCGCGCACCCTTGTCGCGGTAGAACACGGTTTCGCTGCCGGACTTCGGATCGAAGCCCATCGCCACGCGTACTTCGCCCGAGTTGTCGGTGAAGAGCTCGCCGTTGTCCGCCGCCGACGTAATCAACCGGTAGCGCTTGGCGCGGCTGCCCGGCGTGGCCAGGCCTTTGGTCTCGAGGTTGGCGTTGACGTCGATGCGCCAGGCGGACGGGGCTGGCGGACTGGACGAGCTGCCGAAGCCATAGGCCGCGATGAGGATGAAGTCATCATCGTCGGGCAGCGTATTGAGCACGGTGCCGTAGGTGCCGTCGCCGACACGCGGGCCCCAGATCGTGGCCTTGCCGCTGCCGTCGTAGTTGATCGCGTACATGTCGCCAGTCAACAAGCCCTGGTCGAGGAAGCCTGTGTAGCGGATCGTGTCGAATACGATCCGGGTCGGGCTCACCCAGTAGAAGTCGTTGACGTGGACTTCGGCGCCGAACCCGGTCGAGAGCGTGACCTTGCGCGAGGCCAGGTCGATCACCACTAGGCGCGTGGTCTGTGCCTCGCGGATGCCCATCGCGATGAAACGGCCATCCGGCGAGATCTTCGGCGTTGCGTACTTCGCGTAGTCCATGAAGTCGCGGACGGTGTACTGCTGAGCGCCCGCGGCGCCAGCGTGGGACATGACGAACGCGCAGAGCAGCGCGCCCATGGCAGGACGGATCGACATCTGGAACCCCCGGGGTTGAGAAGCGCCGGTCCCCCGACCGACGGCGCCGGAGTCTACCCGGCGGCGTAGCGCGCGGCGAGCACCGCGCGCCGCCGCTCCCAGGTCGCGCCGCTCCAGTAGCCGATCGGCCCCATCAGCGCGTAGAGGAAGCCAGGCAGGCCGTAGTAGCGCGTGAGCCCGGCCAGCGCCAGCACCGCCGACACCGCACCGACCATGCCGAAGGTGAGCGCGAGCTGCGCCTCGAGCATCGCATCGGCACGCCGTTCCGGGCTCAAGCCGAGCCGCGCATGGTTGTGCGCCGCACGCCAATACAGCGCAGCGAAGCACAGGAACACCGCCAGCCAACCGGCGCCGTAGATCGCGAACACCAGGTCGAGCTCGCGCAGCGTGACGTAGCCGATGTCGCCGATGCCGAAGATCCAGCGCACGAAGCCGAGCATCAGGAACTTGAGCGGGTAGACGAAGAACAGCACCAGGAACAGCAGCATCGAATTGATGGCGAGGTTCCAGCCATCGGCCAGTGGGTAGTCGCGGAAGTAACGGTGGTGGCTGACCCAGATCTGGATGAAGATCGCGAACGACAGCGCGAACGCGACCGAGCCCTCGACGTTGGCCATCAGGCCGGCGAAATCGCGCGGCACTTCGAGCGAGACCACCAGCAGCGTGGCCGAGATCGCGAACACCGCGTCGCTGAACGCCTCGATGCGCGACGTGGATCCGGCGCCGACCTGCGACGCAACTGGTGTGGACATGACGACCCCCTGGTTTCCGCTATCCTCACCTCCCCCACGGCCCACGGCAACGACCATGCAGGACCTCTACCCCGCCCACCTCACCTGGTTGCGCAACCGTTTCGACGCCGCGCTCGAGGCCAGCGGCTTCGACCGCGTGGTGATCGCCTCGGGCGGACAGCAGATGTTGTTCCGCGACGACTGGGCCTACCCGTTCCGCAGCTACGCGATGTTCAAATGGTGGGTGCCGGTCACCGACAACCCCTACTGCTACGTGATCTACGCCAAAGGCGCGGCCAAGCCGAAGGTGTTGTTCTGGCAGCCGCGCGACTACTGGCATCTGCCGGCCGCGGCGCCGACGGCGCATTGGGTCGAGCGCGTCGAGCTCGTCACCATCGCCGATGCTGCCGAGCTCGCGAAGCACCTCAGCGGCGACCTCAGTCGCACTGCCTTCCTCGGCGACAGCGAACCGGCCGCGGATGCGATCGCGTTCGGCGCGCGCAACCCCGAGGCACTGGTCACCCATCTCGAGTACCACCGCGGCTACAAGACCGGCTATGAGGTCGACTGCTTCGAGCGCGCCACCGCCAAGGGCGTGCGTGCGCATCGCGCCGCCGAAGCCGCGTTCAACGCCGGCGCCTCGGAGTACGAGATCCACCTCGAGTACTGCCGCGCCGCTGGCCAATCCGAGAACGCGCTGCCCTACGGCAACATCATCGCGCTCAACGAGATGGCGGCGGTGCTGCACTACCAGCACCAGCGCAGCGAGCGGCCGAAAGATCGACGCTCGTTACTGATCGACGCCGGCGCACAGCACGCCGGCTACGCCTGCGATATCACCCGCACTTATTCAGCCAAGCGCGACGAGTTCGCCGCGCTGGTCGCCGACATGGACGCGGCGCAGCTGCGCCTGTGCGCCGCGGTGAAGCCCGGCACGCCTTACCCCGAGCTGCAGCAGCAGGCGCACCTCGAGGTTGGTGGGATATTGAAGACGCATGGGATCGTGGACATGGCGCCGGAGGCGGCGGTCGCCGCGCGCGTCACCCACGCGTTCTTCCCGCACGGCGTCGGCCACCTGCTCGGCCTCAACGTGCACGACGCCGGTGGCTTCGCCAAGAGCGACAAGGGCGGCACGCTCGACAAGCCGAAAGGCGAGCCGAACCTGCGCCTGACCCGCCCGATCGAGGAGCACATGGTGTTCACGGTCGAGCCCGGGCTCTACTTCATCGACCTCTTGCTCGACGAGCTCAAGGCCAGGCCCGAGGCAAAGCATGTGGACTGGAAGAGGGTGGCGGCCTTCAAGCCCTTCGGCGGCGTGCGCATCGAGGACGACGTGCTGGTGACCAAGAGCGGCCACCGCAACTTCACCCGCGAAGCCTTCGCCGCCGCGGCGGTCTAACCAACGGCCGCCGCGTAGACCGTGATCTCCTCACGGTCGTGATAGAGCTGCTTGGCGCGCAGCGCCACGCCTGGCTGTCGCGCGCGCAGCGCGCTCAGGCAATCCGCCACCATCGCCTGCCGCTTCTTCATCGGCAGCTTTAGGTTGAAGATCGCGCGCCGCGCGTCGCCGCGCTCGAGCCAATCGCCGATCAGCTGCGTGACGCGCTGCGGCTGCTCGACCATGTCGCAGACCAGCCAGTCCACCGGCCGCGCAGGCCGGAAACGGAACCCGTCCTCGCGCCGATGCTCGACCAGGCCCGACTCGAGCAACGCGGCATCCATCGGGCCGTTGTCGACCGCGATCACGCGCAAGCCCCGCTGCACGAACTGCCAGGTCCAGCCGCCTGGCGCTGCGCCGAGGTCCACCGCCGTCATCCCTGGCACGAGCCAGCGCGCGCGCTCGTCGGCGCTGAGCAGCGCGAGGAAGGCCTCTTCGAGCTTGAGCGTGGAGCGGCTCGGCGCGGCGTGCGGGAACTTGAGCCGCGCGATGCCCATCAGCCAGGGCGCGCTGCGCGCCGGATCGGAGATTCCGAGCAGCGCCTGGCGCGAATCGGTGAGGAAGAGGTGCAGCAACGGCGCGCCGGGCTCATCGATGCGGATGCCGGCGGCCTTGAGCCCGCGCTCCAGCGGCGCGGTGAACTTGCGGCAGAACACGGACAGCGCCTTGCCCTCGTTGGTGTCGGGATGCTCGAGCCGCACGCCGCTGAACGCGCGCGCCGTGGCCGGCAACGCGGCGATGATTGCGGCGACACGGTCGGCCTCGGGCAGCTCGAGCTCGACGTGGATCGGCCACAGCTCGCGGGCGAAGCAGAGCTCGTTCCAGTCGGGCGCGAACGCGCTGCCCACCTCGCCGCTCACCTCGAAGATGAGGTGCGCGGCGTCGGCCTTGGCGCGCGCGAAGCCGGCGGCGCCACTCGCAGCGGCGAGCGCACCGAGGTCGGCGGCGCAGTCGTTCTCGAAGCCGGGGCGGCAGTGAACGAGCCAGCGCGCGCTGCTCACTCCTCGGCCTCGTCGTCACGCCGCGCGGGCTCGGCGCCGTACTGGATGGTGACGATCGCATAGCGCAGGCGGCCCTTCGGCGTGGTGACCACCACCTCGTCGCCCTCGGCGCGCTTGAGCAGCGCCTGCGCCAGCGGCGCGTGCACCGAGACGTAGCGCTTGGCGTGCGCGGTCTCGTCGGGGCCCACGATGCGCAGCGTGCGCGCGCGGCCGCCGAGCTCCGCGACCCGCACCCAGGCGCCGAAGAACACACGGCTGCGGTCGTCGGGCGCGCGCTCGACCACCGTTAGCACTTCGATCCGCCGACGCAGGAAGCGCACCCGTCGGTCGATGTCGCGCAGCATCTTCTTGCCGTAGATGTACTCGGCGTTCTCGGAGCGGTCGCCGAGCGCGGCGGCATCGCTGACCGCGCGTGTCACCTCCGGACGCTTCACGCGCCAGAGCTGGTCGAGCTCGTCGAGCATCCGCCGCTTGCCCTCGGGCGTGACCCACGAGGCCAGCATCGGCTTCGGCTTGTCGGGGCGGACGCGTCCCATCGTTCGATCAGCGATTCAACTGCCAGAGCGTGAAGTTCAGGAATGCGGCGAAGGCGACCCAGGCGATGTAGGGCGCGAGCAGCACGCCCGCGGCCCGGTCGATGCGCCAGAACGCGCGCGCGGTCGCAACGATGGCCACCAGCAACACCAGGATCTCGAGCAGCGCGAGGTCGAGGCGCCTCATGCCGAAGAACAACGGGCTCCACAGCGCGTTGAGCGCGAGTTGCGTCCACCAAAGCGAGAGCGCAGTGCCACGTTCGGCATGGGCTCCGCGCCAGACGCGCCAGGCGGCGACGCCCATCAGCACGTAGAGCGTGCTCCACACCGGACCGAATACCCACGCGGGCGGGTTCCACGACGGCTTGGCGATCGACAAGTACCACTCGGCCGGCGGCCAGAGGCCCGCGGGCACCGCGGCGAGGAACGCAGCCGCGATGAAGCCGAGCAGGATGAGTGCGCCATGCAGGCGGTTGTATCTGTCCAAGGGTAATCCTCCGCGAAGGGGCCGCGAGCATAGCGCGAGCGAAACCTGCGGCTAGTGCCGCCCGCGCCAGGCGCGCCAGGCGGCGGGCGTGTTGAGCAGTGCCGCGATGCCGTAGACGCCGACAGCGGCGAGCGCAGCGTAGCCGGCCCACAGCACCTCGCCCCAGTTCACCGTGATCTGCCACAGGTACCAGAGGGTGAAGGCCGCCGGCAGCGGCTCGAGGAACTCGAAGCGCCGCGCACGAGGCAGCGCGGCATAGA
>JANNEA010000175.1:0-1598 GCA_031388175.1 Gammaproteobacteria bacterium | reverse complement strand
CGAAGGCGGCGGTGATCGCGGGCCCGAGCCGCTCGATGCTGCGTTCGCCTTGCTGCGCGCGGATGCCGGTGATCAGCACCGCCAAGCGACGCGGCGACCAGAACGCTTCGGAATGGGTGGTGGCCGCGCGCAGGTCGGCATCGTTGAGCAGCTTCTTCGCCAGCGATTCATGGAACGCGCGGCCGAGCGTCGCCAGCGCCTTCGGGGGTAGCTCCTCGCAGCCGATCTCGACCAACAGGTCGGTGGTGGCCTCGAGGACCGCCGCGGGTTTCTTGCCGGCCGTCATCTCACTTCGCCTTCAGCATCGGGAAGCCCAAGGCTTCGCGCGCCGCGAGGTAGGCGCTTGCGACGCCGCGCGCCAGCGTGCGCACGCGCAGGATGTAGCGCTGGCGTTCGGTCACCGAGATCGCGCGGCGGGCGTCGAGCAGGTTGAACGCGTGCGAGCACTTGAGCGTCTGTTCGTAGGCCGGCAGGGGCAGGCCGAGCTCGAGCAGCCGTGCGGCGTCCTTCTCGCAGGCGTTGAACACGCTCATCAGGTTCTGGATGTCGGCGTGCTCGAAGTTGTACTTCGATTGCTCCACCTCGTTCTGATGGAACACGTCGCCGTAGGTCACGCGACCGAGCGGGCCATCGGTCCAGACCAGGTCGTAGACGCTGGCGACACCTTGTAGATACATGGCGAGGCGTTCGAGCCCGTAGGTGAGCTCGCCGGTCACCGGTCGGCACTCGAGCCCGCCGACCTGCTGGAAGTAGGTGAACTGTGTCACCTCCATGCCGTCGAGCCAGACTTCCCAGCCGAGGCCCCAGGCGCCGAGCGTCGGTGATTCCCAGTTGTCCTCGACGAAGCGCAGGTCGTGCACCAGCGGATCGATGCCGAGCGCGATGAGCGATCCGAGGTAGAGGTCCTGCAGGTCAGGCGGTGACGGCTTGAGCACCACCTGGTACTGGTAGTAGTGCTGCAAACGGTTCGGGTTGTCGCCGTAGCGGCCATCGGTCGGGCGCCGCGACGGTTGCACGTAGGCCGCCGACCAGGGCTCCGGTCCGATCGCGCGCAGGAAGGTCGCCGGATGGAAGGTGCCCGCGCCGACCTCCATGTCGAGCGGCTGTAGCAGCACGCAGCCGCGCTCGGCCCAATAGGCCTGCAGGCGCAGCAGCAATTCCTGGAACGTGGCGGGTGAGGCGGCGGTCATCGGTGGCGTCCGGTCAAAAGCCGTCGCATCCTGTTGGCGGGAGCGGCCCGCAGTATAGAGGGCGCTCTCTGAGCAGCGCCGCCGTGGCTCGCAACGCGACGAGGCGATCGCGGTGCGTGGTCGAAACCGAGGCGCACCACGACACAGCCCTACCCAGTCGCCATGCCCAAGTCGGTGCGTGGCGCACCGACTTGGTGCGCCGCGCCGCGAGGCTTTCCTCGATTGCGCTGCGAATGCCGAGGAATCGCGCTTGGCACGCCGCTTGCAGCAGAGAAGGCATCCGGCGGCGAGGGGCTGCCGGATGACACGCCCCTCGGAGCACCGCCATGAAACCCGCCGACGTCCTCAAGACGATCAAGGACGCCCAGGTCAAGTTCGTCGACCTGCGCTTCTGTGACACCAAGGGCA
>JANNEA010000139.1:0-40505 GCA_031388175.1 Gammaproteobacteria bacterium | reverse complement strand
GGCCAGCAGCAGCAGGCCGCAGCACAGCGCGAAGATCTTGAGCCGGATGGTCGCGCCGCCCGCCATCGCCGCGCTCAGTAATCGGCGCCGGCGAGCGGCCGGCGCGGTCCCGTCTCGCGCAGCGGCGCGCTCAGCTTGAGGCCGATCTTGAGCGCGTCGTCGGTCGCGAGCGTGACCTGGCGGTCGGGCGGTGCCGCTGCCGCGGTGAGTCCCGGATGCCAGACCTGCACCCGCCACTCGCCGGCGCCGAGCTCGGTGAACCTGGCGTGGCCGGTGGCATCGCTCACCAGGAAGCGCGGTGCATCGGTGACGAACAGGTAACCCACCATCCAATCGTGGATGTTGCAGCCGAGCACGACCACGCCTGGGGCGTCGAAGACGAGCGGGCCCTGGACCTCGCCGGTCTGCAGTCGATACGAGAAACGTTTTGTCGGCGAGAACGAATAGACGTGATGTGTGATGTCGTCGTGGTTGCTGAAGCGCACCGCGCTGCCGACCCGCAGGGCCTGGACCCAGGGCTTGAACTGCTTGGCCTGCTGATCGACCGTTATCGCCGTGAGCCGGTTTGGCACGGCGCTGCTCGAGCGCAGCATCACCACCGCATCGCCGATCGGCGCGCCGTCGGCGCCGACCACCGCGACCTCGAGCTCGGCCGCGGACGCGAACGGGCCCGCAGCCGCGATGAGAACAGCGAACAGACCGCAGGCGATTCGAGAGCGCGAATGCATTTTCCCTCCGCCCGGCAAGCATATGCCACAGTGCGGGAATGCATCGCTGCTGCTGCCGGTCTGTTTGATGCCGACAACCCAGGAACGGACCCCATGTCACGCCTGACCAATGCCCTGCTTGCCGCACTGTTCGCGATTGCCGCGGTGATCGCGACCTGGTTTCTCACCGGCGTCGGCCGCGACCTGCGTGCCTCGCCGCTGACCGAGAAGTCCTTCGCCGGCAGCCAGGCGGCACCGGAGTTCGAGACCGGCCTCGACTGGATCAACACCGGCGGCAAGTCGATCACGCTCGCCAGCCTCAAGGGCAAGGTCGTGCTGCTCGACTTCTGGACCTACGGCTGCGCCAACTGCATGCACGTGATCGCCGATCTCGAGCGGCTGGAGCACAAGTACCCGGACTCGCTGGTGGTCATCGGCGTGCACTCTGCGAAGTTCGCCAACGAAGGGCGGACCAGCCAGATCCGCAAGGTCGTGCAGCGCTACGAGCTCAAGCATCCGGTGGTGAACGACAAGGGCATGGACATCTGGGACGCCTACGGCGCGCGCGCCTGGCCGACGCTGGCGCTGGTGGATCCGGCCGGCAACGCGGTCGGGCAGGTGGCAGGCGAGGGCCACTACGACACGCTCGATCGCGTGATCGGTTCGCTCACCGCCGAGTTCGCGGCGAAAGGCACGCTCAAGCGCTCTAAGTTCCCGATCACGCCCGACCCGCTGCCGCAGACCACGCTGCTCTACCCCGGCAAGCTGCTGGCCGATGCGGCGGGAGGCAGGCTGTTCATCGCCGACACGCTGCACCACCGGATCCTGGTCACCGACCTCAGCGGCAAGCGCCTGCTCACGATCGGCTCGGGCCAGAAGGGCTTCATCGACGGCGCGCTTAGCCAAGCGCGCTTCGATGCGCCGCAGGGCCTGGCGCTTGCCGATGCCAACACGCTCTTCGTCGCCGACGAGCGCAACGACGCGATCCGCCGCGTCGACCTCAAGGTGGGCACGGTGACCACGGTCGCCGGCACCGGCGCGCACGGCTACATGCGCGGCACGAACTACGCGGCGCGCGCGACCACGCTCAACACGCCCTGGGACCTGCTCTGGGTCGATGACAAGCAGGGCGGCCTGCTCTACATCGCGATGGCCGGCCAGCACCAGCTCTGGCGCTACGACCCAAAGGCGCAGCAGCTCACCCGCCACGCCGGCTCAGGCTACGAGCAGCTTGAGGACGGACCGCTCGCTGACGGCGGCTTGAACCAACCCTCGGGCCTCACCACCGACGGCAAGCGGATCTACTTCGCCGACAGCGAAGCGAGCGCGATCCGCAGCGCGGACTTCGATCCGGATGGCGAGCTGCGCACGCTCATCGGCACCGGCCTGTTCGACTTCGGCGACATCGATGGCGCCGGCCGCGCGGTGCGATTGCAGCACCCGCTTGGGGTCGCCTGGCTCGATGGCAAGCTGTTCATCGCCGACACCTACAACGGCAAGCTGAAGCAGCTCGACCCGACCTCGCGCGTGGTCACCACGCTCGCCAGCGGGCTCGACGAGCCGGGCGGCGTGTCGGCGATCGCAGGCAAGGTCTACATCGCCGACACCAACCATCATGCGATCAGGATCTACGACCTGGCGACCAAGACGCTCAGCGAGCTGGTCATCAAGTAGTCGCTAGAGGTCCGCGTCGGCGTGGACCTTGGCCAGCGCCTTCGGATCGCCGAGCAGCTCGTCGGGCAGCGCGAGCAGCGCACGCACCCGGCGCTCGAGCGCGGCGTAGGTCGCGCGGAACGCCGTACGGCGGGCCTCCGGGTCGTCGAGCTTCGCCGGGTCCGGCAGACCCCAATGCACACGCACAGGATTGCCCGGCCATAGCGGGCAGGCCTCGCCGGCCACCGCGTCGCAGACCGTGATCACGATGTCCATCTTCGGCGCGCCGGGCCGCGCAAACTCATCCCAGTCCTTGCTGGAAAACGACGCGGTGTCGTAACGCTCGGCGCGCAACAGGTCGATGGTGTCGGGATGGACCGTCCCGGAGGCATTGCTGCCGGCGGAATAGGCCGCGAAGCGTTCATGGGCGAGTCGCCGCAGCAACGCCTCGGCCAGGATCGAGCGCGCCGAGTTGCCGGTGCAGAGGATCAGGATGTTGACGCGGCGCACGGGCCGATATTGGCCCATCCATGCGCCGCGTTCGACTCGCCCACCAATCACCGGCACACTCGCCGCATGTCGACCAAGAAAGCCCGCATTCCCGACCACCTCGACCTCGCCGACGTCATCGCCTGGTTGGTGACCGACGGCCTGCTCGCCGCGACCACGGTCGAGGCCATCGCCACCTTGGCCGGCCGTGGCGCCTACAAGGACAAGCACGCGCTGGCGATGCTGGCCGAGCGCGAGCTGCGCGACGCGCGCAACGGCCAGCCGCTCACGCTTGAGGCGCTGACCCAGTGGCTCGCCGCGCGCACCGGCCTTGAGTTCGTGCGCATCGATCCGGTGCGGGTCGAGATCGTGAAGGTCACCGCGGTCTGCTCCTACGCCTACGCCGAGCGCCACGGCATCCTGCCGATCGAGGTCAAGGGCGACGTGGTCACGGTCGCGGTCAGCGACCCGTTCACGCGCGAATGGGAGCGTGAGCTCGGCGGCGTGGCGCGCAAGGGCTTCAAGCGCGTGCTCGCGTCCGCGGCCGACATCAAGCGCATGCAGGTCGAGTTCTGGTCGATCGCGAAGTCGGTGACCTTCGCCGCGGACCAGCCCGGCGTGCAGGCGACCCGGCGCCAGACGCTCGACCAGCTGATCGAGCTCGGCCGCTCCGGCAAGCTCGATGCCAACGACCAAGGCGTGGTCACGATCGTGGACTGGCTGCTGTCCTACGCGTTCGAACAGCGCGCCAGTGACATCCACCTCGAGCCGAAGCGCGAGATGTCGGCGATCCGCTTCCGCATCGACGGCGTGCTCCACGAGGTCTACCAGCTCCCCACCCAGGTGATGATCCCGATCACCTCGCGGCTCAAGATCCTGGCGCGGATGGACATCGCCGAGAAGCGCCGGCCGCAGGACGGCAGGCTCAAGTCGCGCGCTCCCGATGGCGCCGAGGTCGAGCTGCGGCTGTCGACGATGCCGACCGCGTTCGGCGAGAAGCTGGTGATGCGGATCTTCGATCCGGCGGTGCTGGTGCGCTCGTTCGCCGAGCTCGGTTTCGACGCCGATGACGAGGCCGCCTGGCGCCGGATGGTCGAGGAGCCGCACGGCATCATCCTGGTCACCGGTCCGACCGGTTCGGGCAAGACCACGACGCTCTACTCCACGCTCAAACAGCTGACCACGCCCGAGGTCAACGTCTGCACCATCGAGGACCCGATCGAGCTGATCGACGCCTCGCTCAACCAGATGCAGGTGCACCCGGCGATCGGGCTCGACTTCGCCAGCGGTGTGCGCACGCTGCTGCGCCAGGACCCGGACGTGATCATGGTCGGCGAGATTCGCGACCCGGAGACCGCCGAGGTCGCGGTGCAGGCGGCGCTCACCGGCCACCTCGTGCTGAGCACGCTGCACACCAACGACGCGCCGTCGTCGATCACCCGGCTGCTCGACCTCGGGGTGCAGCCGTTCCTGCTGCAGTCGTCGCTGCTCGGTGTGATCGCGCAGCGCCTGGCGCGCACGCTGTGCCCGGCCTGCAAGCAGCCGGGCACGATCGACGAGGTGGCGTGGAATGCGTTGATCGCGCCGTTCAAAGCCAAGTTACCGAAGCAGGTGATGCGCGCGGTTGGCTGCCTCGACTGCCGCGGCACCGGCTACCGCGGGCGCGTCGGCCTGTACGAGATGCTCACCTTCACGCCGGAGCTGCGCGCGCACATCACCAAGGACGCCGACCACTCGGCGCTGTCGCGCGCGGCGATCGCCGCGGGCATGAAGCCGCTGCGCTTGCGCGGCGCGCAGAAGGTCGCGGCCGGTGTCACTACCGCCGAGGAGATCCTGCGGGTGGTACCGGCCGGAACGCCCTAGATGCTGCCGGTGGTGGCGAACATCCATGCCGCTTGCGCGCAGGCGACCACGAAGCCGGTGAGGAACGACAGGTAGGACCAACGCAGGTAGCGGAACTTGCGGTAGGCCAGGTAGCTGCCGAGCGAGTAGATGTCGTTGAGGAAGGCCCGATAGACGCCGGGCTCCGAGCCCAGCGCCTTCTCCGCCTCGACCATGAAGCGCTCGCGCGACAGCGACGAGAAGTGGGCGAAGAAGAACAGGTTGAAGTGCGGCGGCAGCGGCCCCTCGATCTGCTCGAAGGGCTTGTACTTGGGCAACACCGCGAACACCGCGAAGAACAGTGCCGCCAGGCTGAACATCACCAGCGTCAGCGAGATCACCTGGTACTGGTCGATGCGCGTGAGCGCGATGGTGATCACGATCGACGCGGCGGTGATGATGATGTTGGCCTTGGTCTCGGCCATCAGCGACAGCAGGGCATGGTGCGATTGCATGGTCTGCAGCATCATGTCGATGCTGTTGCGGCCTTCGCCGAGCGTGCTCATGTCGCCGGTCGGGGTCTTGGTGGGTTGCTGCATCGGAGAGGTCCCGGTCGATGGTTGAGCCAGAGGATACGACAGCCGCGGTCGCGCGCGGCCTCGCGGCGATGGCGCTAGACCCAGCGCTCGCCGCGCCGCTCATCCGCTACCTCGCGCTGCTCAACGAGTGGAACGCGATCCACAACCTGACCGCGATCCGCGACCCCGCCCAACAGGTGCCGAAACACTTGCTCGATTCGCTGAGCGTGCTGCCCTGGATCCCGGAGCGTGGCCGACTGCTCGACGTCGGCAGCGGCGCCGGCCTGCCCGGCATCCCGCTGGCACTGGCTCGACCCGCGCTCGAGGTCACTCTGCTCGATTCGCGCAACAAGAAGGTGCGCTTCTGCCAGACCGCGATCGACGCGCTGGGCCTCGCTGGAACGGGGAGCGCGCCGCGGGTCCGCGCGGTGCACGCCCGCTGCGAGGCGTTCCAGGGTCCGCGCTTCGACGCGATCATCAGCCGCGCCTTCAGCTCGCTCGCCGAGTTCGTCGCGACCACCGGTCACCTCGGCGACGGCGACAGCCGCTGGCTGGCGATGAAGGGCGCCCGGCCCGAGGCCGAGCTCGCCGAGCTAGAGACGGTCAAGGGCAAGGCGGCCCGCTTCCGCGTCGAGAGCATCCACCCGCTGAAGGTGCCGGGTCTCGAGGCCGAACGCTGCCTGGTCGTGCTGCGGCGCGCATAGCGCTGCGTCTGTAGAATCCCTCCCCCCTTTCGCCTCCTCCCTTTCGGCTTTCGTCTCGGATCCTCATGTCCCGCATCCTCGCCATCACCAACCAGAAAGGCGGCGTCGGCAAGACGACCACGGCGATCAACCTCGCCGCGTCGCTCGCCGCCTGCAAGCGCCGCGTGCTGCTGATCGACCTCGATCCGCAGGGCAACGCGACGATGGGCGCGGGCGTGGACAAGCACGCGGTCGAGCGCAGCAGCTACGGCGTGCTGCTCGGTGAGTGCTCGGCCGAGGCGGCCACGGTGCCGGCGCGCGACGCGGGCTTCTGGCTGATCCCGGCCAACGGCGATCTCACCGCCGCCGAGGTCAAGCTGATGAGCGCGATCAGCCGCGAGGGCAAGTTGAAGAAGGCGCTGTCGACGGTGCGCTACGAGTACGACTTCGTGCTCATCGATTGCCCGCCATCGTTGAACTTGCTGACGATCAACGCGCTGGCCGCGGCCGACGGCGTGTTCATCCCGATGCAGTGCGAGTACTACGCGCTCGAGGGCCTGGCGGCGCTGGTCGACACCATCGGTCAGATCCACGACTCGGTGAACCCGAAGCTCGAGGTCTACGGCATCCTCAGGACCATGTTCGACCCGCGCAACAACCTGAGCGTGGAGGTCTCGAACCAGCTGCTCGAGCACTTCGGCACCAAGGTCTACCGCACGATTATCCCGCGCAATGTGCGCCTCGCCGAGGCACCTTCTTATGGACTGCCGGCGTTGCAGCACGACAAGACCTCACGCGGCGCGGTGGCCTACCTGGCACTCGCCGGCGAGCTGATCCGCCGCGAAGACGCGGCCAAGCGCAAGGCAGGGGCGGCATGAGCGGACTCGACGCGAGCTGTCCGGTCTGTGATGCGAGCGGCGCCACGGCGGTCGGCGAGAAGAGCGGCCACGCCTACCTGCGTTGCGCGAGCTGTCGGCTGATCTTCGCCGCGCGCATGCCGAGCCCTGAGGAGTTCGCGGCGTCCTACGGCAAGTACGGCGTGCGGCGGCTCGACTGGCGCAAGGTGCTGCGCAAGCGCATCAAGCTCTGGCCGTTGGTGATGCTCGGCACGCACCGGCTGCGCGAGGCGCGGCCGCTCAGGTTCCTCGATATCGGTTCGAACACCGGCTACAACACCGAAGCCGCGCGGCAGCTGGGCTGCGAAGCGCACGGGCTCGAGACCAACCCCGGCACGATCGCGATGGCGCGGAAGGAGTTCCCCGCCTGTACCTTTCACGAGGAGACGATCGAGCAGCTCGCCACGCGCGACCTGCGTTTCGACGTGGTCTATTGCAGCGAGGTTCTCGAGCACGTGCCTAGCCCCAAAGAATTCATGGCCGCGATCGCCAACGTCTGCGCGCCGGGCGGCACGCTGTTCCTGACCACGCCGGACACGGCGCACTTCCGTGTGCCGAAGGACCTGATGTCCTGGAAGGAAGTCATCCCAGTGCAGCACCTGCGTCTGTACGACCGCGGCAACGTGACCCGGTTGCTGGCGGCCAGCGGGTTCCGAGTGGACTTCTTTACCCCGATGCTGCGGGCGAACATGCGGCTGTATTGCACGCGGCTCCCGGACTAGGATGGCGGCCCCCCTGAGGGCCTTAAGACGATGAGCACCCTCCCTTGAGCAACAAGCGCCGCGGCCTCGGCCGCAACCTCGAGGCCCTCCTTGGACCGAGCCTCGGCAGCAGCGCGAACGCGTCCACTGCGGCGAAGCCCGCGGCGGTCGCGACCAGCGACGGTTTGCGCAAGCTCCCGGTCGCCGTGCTGCAGCCCGGCAAGTACCAGCCGCGCCGCGACATGCATGAGGAATCGCTCACCGACCTTGCCGACTCGATCAAGGCGCAGGGCGTGATCCAGCCGATCGTGGTGCGCCCGGTCGGTGGGACCAAGGAAGGACGCTACGAGATCATCGCCGGCGAGCGCCGCTGGCGCGCGGCGCAGCGCGCCGGCTTGACCGAGGTGCCGGTCGTGATCCGCCAGGTCTCGGACCGCGCCGCGATCGCGATGTCGCTGATCGAGAACATCCAGCGCGAGGACCTGAACCCGCTGGAAGAGGCGAACGCGCTCAAGCGCCTGATCGACGAGTTCAAGCTGACCCACGACGAGGCGGCCCAGGCGGTCGGGCGCTCGCGCGCCGCGATCTCGAACAACCTGCGCTTGCTCGACCTCACGAGCGAGGTCAAGAAGCTGCTCGCGGCCGGCAAGCTCGAGATGGGCCAGGCCCGCGCGCTGCTCGCGCTCTCGAGCCTCACGCAGGTCCAGGCGGCGCAGACGGTGGTCGCCAAGGGACTCTCCACCCGCGAGACCGAGGCGTTGGTGAAGCGGACCCTCGCCGATGGCGGCAAGCCGCAGGGCAAGGCCAAGGCCCAAGCGAAGGACCCGAACGTCCGCCGCCTCGAACAGCAGCTCGGCGCCAAGCTGGGCGCACCGGTCGTGATCGAGCACCACAAGAGCGGCAAGGGTCGCGTGGTGGTGTCCTACGGGTCGCTCGACGAGCTCGACGGCATCCTCGCCAAGCTCGGCTGACGACGAAAACCGCTGGAAAACAGCCTATCTGCGTGGTCGGGCGGTTGCCGCCCCCAAGCGGAACCGGTACGATTGCCGCCCCCAAATCTGAAGGACGATGGTCACCAGGATCCTGTTGGGGCAAGCCTCGATCTCGCTGTTGATTGCACTCGTCGCGCTGCTGCTCGACGGTGCGCAAGCGGGGTGGTCGGCGGCGCTGGGAGGGGGGATCGGCGCCGGCGCGACGTTCTTCATGGCGTTGCGGGCGCTGATCGGCAGCGCTGAGGACGACGGTCCGGCGATGCTCAAGCGGTTCTACCGCGCCAAGATCCTGAAGATCGGCCTCACCGTGTTCATGTTCGTCGTCGCGTTCAGGTTCCTGCCGATCGCTCCGCTGTGGATGCTCGGCGCCTACGCCGCGACCTACGCCGCCTACTGGTCCGCAATGATCGGAGTCGATACGGAAACCTCGCGATGACCGAAGAACCGATCAGCGCCACGCAGTACATCCACCACCACATAACCTACATGACCGTGGGTGAGGGGTTCTGGACGCTGCATCTCGACACGATCGTGATCGCGTTCGCGCTCGGCGCGCTGTTCTTCGTCTCGTTCGCGCTGGCCGCGCGCCGCGCGACCGCCGGCGTGCCCGGACCCTGGCAGAACTTCGTCGAGATCGTCATCACCTTCGTCGACGACCAGATCAAGGCGATCTTCGGCGCCGACAAGCACAGCACGCTGATCGCGCCGCTGGCCCTGACGATCTTCGTCTGGGTCTGGCTGATGAATTTCATGGACATGCTGCCGGTCGACCTGCTGCCGAAGCTGGCGCAGATCATCGGCGGCTGGTTCGGCTACGCGCCGCACGAGGTCTACCTCAAGGTCGTGCCGACCAACGACCTCAACCAGACCTTCGCGATGTCGCTGTCGGTGCTGTTGCTGATGCTGTGGTTCAGCATCACGGTCAAGGGCCCGATCGGCTACGTGAAGGAGATGCTCACCCATCCCTTCCATTCCGGCACCTGGTACGTCGATCTGCTGCTCGCGCCGATCAACCTGCTGCTCTACCTGGTCGAGACCGCGGCCAAGCCGGTGTCGCTGGCGCTGCGACTGTTCGGCAACCTCTACGCCGGCGAGCTGCTGTTCATCCTGATCGCGCTGCTGCCCGGTTTCGCCATCGTGCCGCTCGGCCTGGTCTGGACCGGCTTCCACCTGCTCGTGATCACGATCCAAGCCTTCATCTTCATGATGCTCACCATCGTGTACATGCGCATGGCGCACGAAGTGCACGACGCGCCGCATTGACCCTTCCCCAGAACCGTTCATCTCCCGGAGGACTCTCATGGAACTCGTCACTCAAATCGCTCAGATCCAGGCTTCAACCGCCATCGCCGTCGGCCTCGTGTTCGGCATGGGCGCGCTCGGCACCGCCATCGGCTTCGGCATCCTTGGCGGCAAGTTCCTCGAGGGCGTGGCGCGTCAGCCCGAGCTCGGCGGAATGCTGATGGGCCGCATGTTCCTCATGGCCGGCCTGCTCGACGCGGTGGCGATGATCGGCATCGGCTTCGCGCTGTTCTTCGTGTTCGCCAACCCCTTCGTCAGCGCGCTGACCGCCGCTGCCGGCGCGGGCCACTGAGCACGGATCACGGCCCAAGGGCCGATCGAGGAATCTCGCCATGAACATCAACGTCTCGCTGTTCTTCCAGATGATCGCGTTCCTCGGCTTCGTCTTCCTGACGCAGCGCTACGTCTGGCCGCCAGTGATGGCGGCGATGGCGGAGCGGGCCAAGAAGATCGCCGACGGCCTGGCCGCGGCTGAGGCCGGCACGCGCAAGCTCGAGGAAGCCAAGGGCGAGATCGCGGCGGTGATGAAGCAGGCCCGCGAACAGGCGGCCGAGGCGCTCGCTGCGGCGAACAAGCGCTCGGTCGAGCTCATCGAGGAGTCCAAGGGCCAGGCCCGCGTCGAAGGCGAGCGGCTGGTCACTGCGGCCCGCGCCCAGATCCAGCAGGAGCTGGGCCAGGCGCGCGAGGCGCTGCGGCGCGAGGTCGCGATCCTCGCGGTCGCCGGCGCCAAGCAGATCCTCGAGCGCGAGATCGACCCCAAGACGCACGCCGAGCTGCTCGAGCGCGTCGCCAAGCAGATGAACTGACGGTCCCATGGCGCAGATCTCCACCATCGCCCGGCCCTACGCGAAAGCGGTGTTCGCGCTGGCGCGTGATGCGCGCGACTTCGACGGCTGGCAGCGCCAGCTGGAGCTGCTCGCCGGCTTCGCCGCCGACCCTGCGTTGCGCGCGGCGCTCGGCAACCCGAAGTTCGCCACGGCCGACCTCGGGCGCGTGCTGGTCGAGTCGGCGGGCGACAAGCTCGCCGGCCCAGGCCGCAACCTGGTGATGCTGCTGGCCGAGCGCAAGCGCCTGGCGGTGCTGCCCGAGATCCTCGCGCAGTTCGTCGCGCTGCGCCGCGATGAGGAGAAGGTGGTCTAGGTCGAGCTGGTCACCGCGGTGCCGGCCGACGCCGCCGTGCAGCAGCGCTTCGCCAGCGCGCTCGAGGCCAAGCTCGGCCGCAGCGTGAAGCTGCACAACCGCACAGATGCGGCGCTCATCGGCGGCGCGGTGATCAAGGCCGGCGACATGGTCATCGATGGCTCGGTCCGCGGCCGCCTCGAGCAGCTCGCGGTCGCGCTCGCCAAGTAACGCATCCCAAGAAACGCACCCGCACCGAATTCCCTAGAGGACATCCAGATGCAGCTCAACCCAGCCGAGATCAGCGCGCTCATCAAGCAGCGCATCGAGAAGCTCGACGGCAGCGCCGAAGCGCGCAACGTCGGCACCGTGGTGTCGGTCACCGACGGCATCGTGCGGGTGCACGGCCTGGCCGCCGCGCAGTTCGGCGAGATGATCGAGTTCCCGCAGAACACCTTCGGACTGGCGCTCAACCTCGAGCGCGACTCGGTCGGCTCGGTGGTGCTCGGCGACTACAAGCACATCCGCGAGGGCGACGAGGTCAAGACCACCGGCCGCATCCTCGAGGTTCCGGTCGGCAAGGAACTGCTCGGCCGCGTGGTGAACGCGCTCGGTCAGCCCATCGACGGCAAGGGCCCGATCACCGCCAAGGAGACCTCACCGATCGAGAAGGTCGCGCCGGGCGTGATCGCGCGCAAGAGCGTGTCGCAGCCGGTGCAGACCGGCCTCAAGGCGATCGATGCGATGGTCCCGGTCGGCCGCGGCCAGCGTGAGCTGATCATCGGCGACCGCCAGACCGGCAAGACCGCGGTCGCGGTCGACACGATCATCAACCAGAAGGGCAAGGACATCTTCTGCGTCTACGTCGCGATCGGCCAGAAGGCGTCTTCGATCGCCAACGTGGTGCGCAAGCTCGAGGAGCACGGCGCGATGGCCAACACCATCGTGGTCGCCGCCACCGCCTCCGAATCCGCCGCCATGCAGTACATCGCGCCCTACTCGGGCTGCTCGATGGGCGAGTACTTCCGCGACCGCGGCATGGACGCGCTGATCATCTATGACGACCTCACCAAGCAGGCCTGGGCCTACCGCCAGGTGTCCTTGCTGCTGAAGCGCCCGCCGGGCCGCGAGGCCTATCCGGGCGACGTCTTTTACCTGCACTCGCGCCTGCTCGAGCGCGCGGCGCGCGTCAACGAGGCCTACGTCGAGAAGTTCACCGGCGGCAAGGTCAAGGGCAAGACCGGTTCGCTGACCGCGCTGCCGATCATCGAGACCCAGGCCGGCGACGTCTCGGCCTTCGTGCCGACCAACGTGATCTCGATCACCGACGGCCAGATCTTCCTCGAGACCGATCTGTTCAACGCCGGCATCCGGCCTGCGATCAACGCGGGCATCTCGGTGTCGCGCGTCGGCGGCGCGGCCCAGACCAAGCTGATCAAGAAGCTCGGCGGCGGCGTGCGTCTGGCATTGGCCCAGTACCGCGAGCTCGCGGCCTTCGCCCAGTTCGCCTCCGACCTCGACGAGGCGACCCGCAAGCAGCTCGAGCGTGGCAAGCGCGTGGTCGAGCTGATGAAGCAGCAGCAGTACGCGCCGCTGTCGATCGGCGAGATGGGTCTGTCGTTGTACGCGGTCAACGAAGGCGCGCTCGACGACGTGCCGGTCGAGAAGGTCGTGGCCTTCGAGACCGAGCTGCATGCCTACCTGCGCAACAGCGCCAAGGATCTGCTCGCGAAGCTGAACACCGGCGACTGGAACGCCGAGATCGAGGCCGGCATGAAGACGTGCGTGGCCGAGTTCAAACAGGGCTACGCGGGCTAGGAGCAGACCGATGCCCAGCGCCAAAGAGATCCGGACGCAGATCAAATCGATCAAGGCGACCCAGAAGATCACCAAGGCCATGGAGATGGTCGCGGCGAGCAAGATCCGCAAGACGCAGCAGCGTCAGGCGGCATCGCGCCCCTATGCGGTCAAGATCCGCCGGGTGATCGGCCACCTGCGCCAGGCCAACCCTGACTTCCGCCACCCGTTCCTGCAGGAGCGGCCGGTCAAGCGCGTCGGCATCATCGTGGTGTCGAGCGATCGCGGCCTCTGCGGCGGCCTCAACATCAATCTGTTCCGCGCCACGCTCGCCGAAGTGAAGAAGTTCAAGGAGCAGGGGGTCGAGATCGATTTCTGCCTGATCGGCGGCAAGGCGATGTCGTTCTTCCGTCGTTTCGGCGGCAACGTGCTGGCGACCGTGAACCACATGCCGGAGCAGCCGCCGTACTTCGACAAGCTGGTGGGCCCGATCACCGTGATGCTCGACGCCTACCGTGAGGGCAGGATCGACAAGCTCCTGATCGTGACCAACCTGTTCGTCAACACCGTGACTCAGCAGCCGACCACGGTGGAGCTGGTGCCGGTGCAGACGCTCGACAAGACTGAGCTGCAGGAGCGCTGGGACTACATCTACGAGCCGTCGGCCGCCGACCTGCTCGACGGCCTGCTGCAGCGCTACATCGAGGCGCTGATCTACCAGGCGATGGTCGAGAACCAGGCCTGCGAGCAGGCCGCGCGCATGGTCGCGATGAAGAACGCCAGCGACAACGCCGGCGACATCATCAGCAACCTGCAGCTCGTCTACAACAAGGCCCGCCAGGCCTCGATCACCAAGGAGCTCGCCGAGATCGTCGGCGGAGCGGCCGCGGTCTAACGACTTCGCACTGAGGAAACAGCAATGAGCAACGGCAAGGTAGTCCAGGTCATCGGCGCGGTCGTCGACGTCGAGTTCCCGCGCGAGGCCATCCCCAAGGTCTACGACGCGCTGGTGCTCGAAGTGGGCGGCCTGACGCTCGAGGTGCAGCAGCAGCTCGGCGACGGCGTGGTGCGCACCATCGCGATGGGCGCCTCGGAAGGCCTGTCCCGCGGCCTGGCGGTGAAGAACACCGGCAAACCGATATCAGTGCCCGTTGGCAAAGCGACGCTCGGCCGCATCATGGACGTGCTGGGCGTGCCGCAGGACGAGCGCGGCCCGGTCGCAGCCAAGGAGCACTGGCCGATCCACCGTCCGGCGCCTTCCTACGAGGAGCAGTCCGGTTCGACTGAATTGTTGGAGACCGGCATCAAGGTCATCGACCTGATGTGCCCGTTCGCCAAGGGCGGCAAGGTCGGCCTGTTCGGCGGCGCCGGCGTGGGCAAGACCGTGAACATGCTCGAGCTGATCAACAACATCGCCAAGGAGCACTCGGGCCTGTCGGTGTTCGCCGGCGTCGGCGAGCGCACCCGCGAGGGCAACGACTTCTATCACGAGATGTCCGAGTCGGGTGTCATCGACCTCAAGAACCTCGAGAACTCCAAGGTCGCGATGGTCTACGGCCAGATGAACGAGCCGCCGGGCAACCGCCTGCGCGTCGCGCTGTCGGGCCTGACGATGGCCGAGTACTTCCGCGACGAAGGCCGCGACGTGCTGCTGTTCATCGACAACATCTATCGCTACACGCTCGCGGGCACCGAGGTCTCGGCGCTGCTCGGCCGCATGCCGTCGGCGGTGGGCTACCAGCCGACGCTGGCCGAGGAGATGGGCGTGCTGCAGGAGCGCATCACCTCGACCAAGAAGGGCTCGATCACCTCGGTGCAGGCGGTATACGTCCCGGCGGACGACCTCACCGACCCGTCGCCGGCGACGACCTTCGCGCATCTGGACGCGACCGTCGTGCTGTCGCGCGACATCGCGGCGCTCGGCATCTACCCGGCGGTCGACCCGCTGGACTCCACTTCGCGCCAGCTCGACCCGAACGTGATCGGCCAGGATCATTACGACACCGCGCGCGGCGTGCAGGGCGTGCTGCAGCGCTACAAGGAGCTCAAGGACATCATCGCGATCCTTGGCATGGACGAGCTGTCCGAAGACGACAAGCGCGTGGTGTATCGCGCGCGCAAGATCCAGCGCTTCCTGTCGCAGCCGTTCTCGGTCGCCGAGGTCTTCACCGGCACCAAGGGCGCCTATGTCTCGCTCAAGGAGACCGTCCGCGGCTTCAAGGGCATCATCAACGGTGACTACGACAACCTGCCCGAGCAGGCGTTCTACATGGTTGGCGGCATCGATGAAGTGGTCGAGAAGGCGAAGAAGCTGTGATCAGGAAGTAGGGCCATGAGCACGATCCAAGTCGACATCGTCTCGTTGGTCGGTCAGGTCTACTCGGGCCAGGCCGAGATGGTGTTCTGTCCGGCCGAGATGGGTGAGGTCGGCATCGCGCCGCGCCACGCGCCGCTCATCACCCGGCTCAAGCCGGGTGAGGTGCGCGTCAAGACGGCCGACGGCGAGCAGCACTTCTTCGTCAACGGCGGCATCCTCGAGGTGCAGCCGCACGCGGTCACGGTATTGAGCGACGTCGCGGTGCGGGCCAAGGACCTCGACGAGGCCTCGGCGCTCGAGGCCAAACGCCAGGCCGAGCAACTGTTGTCCGAGCGCAAGGGCGAGATCGACATCGCCCGGGCCCAGGCCGCGCTGGTCGAGGCTTCGGCGCGCTTGCACATGATCCAGCGCCTGAAGCGTGGCGGCGGTGGCTGACAAGGCGCCGCTCAGCGTCATCATCCTCGCCGCCGGCCAGGGCAAGCGCATGCGCTCGACCCGGCCCAAGGTGCTGCAACCCCTCGCCGGCCGCCCGTTGCTGGCCCATGTCATCGACCAGGCCCGCGCGCTCCAGGCGCACGCGATCCACATCGTCTACGGCCACGGCGGCGAAGCCGTCCCCGCTGCCTTCCAAGGTGAGGCCGACCTTGTCTGGGTGGAGCAGGCCGAGCAGAAGGGCACCGGTCATGCGGTCCAGCAGGCGATCTTCAACGTGCCCGACGGCGATCTCGTGCTGGTGCTCTACGGCGATGTGCCGCTCGTCACCCCGGCCACGCTCAAGCGCCTGCTGCAACCGGCGCGGCGCGGCGCGCTCAGCGTGCTGGCCGCGGAGTTCAGCGACCCCACCGGCTACGGACGGATCATCCGTGACCAGGAAGGCGCCGTCGCACGCATCGTCGAGCACCAGGATGCCGACGAAGCGCAGCGCGCGGTCAGGGAGATCAACACGGGCCTGCTCGCCGCACCCGCGCGCGACCTGAAGCGTTGGGTCGCGGCGCTCAAGCCGAACAACGCCCAGCGCGAGTACTACCTCACCGATTGCGTCGCCGCTGCGGTCGCCAAGCAGCGCGAGGTACAGGCGGTCCTTGCCGCGGATGCGGCCGAGGTCCACGGCATCAACGACCGCAAGCAGTTGGCCGATGCCGAATGCATCCTGCGTGCGCGCGCCGCCAATGCGCTGCTCGACGCCGGCGTCACGCTCGCCGATCCGTTGCGGATCGACGTGCGCGGCACGCTCGACTGCGGCCAGGACGTGAGCATCGACGCGAACTGCCTGTTCGAAGGCGCGGTCAAGCTCGGCGACGGCGTGCGCATCGGCCCCGGCTGCGTGATCAAGGACAGCGTCCTCGGCGCCGGCACCGTCGTGCATCCCCACACGCTCATCGATTCCGCCCAGATCGGCAGCGGCTGCAGCATCGGGCCCTTCGCGCGCATCCGGCCGGAGTCGAAGGTCGGCGCGGGCGCGCACGTCGGCAACTTCGTCGAGCTCAAGAAGTCGGAGCTGGGCGCGGGCGCCAAGGCCAACCATCTCGCTTACATCGGCGACACCACAGTCGGGCGCGAGGTCAACGTCGGTGCGGGCACGGTCACCTGCAACTACGACGGCGCGAACAAGCACCGCACCGTGATCGGCGACGGCGCCTTCATCGGCTCGAACTCGAGCCTGGTGGCGCCGGTCACGATCGGCGCGGGCGCGACGATCGGCGCGGGCAGCGTGATCACCAAGGACACGCCGGCCGGCGAGCTCACGGTGACGCGGGCGAAACAGGTCACGGTGGCTGGGTGGAAGAGACCGAGCAAGACGAAAGACGAAAGTCGAAAGACGAAAGGGAAGAAATAAGCGATGTGCGGGATCGTCGGTGCGGTCGCTGACCGGGATGTGGTCCCGCTGCTGGTCGAGGGTCTGCGGCGTCTCGAGTACCGCGGCTACGACTCGGCTGGCGTCGCGGTGCTGAACGCCACCGGCGCGCTCGAGCGCCGCCGCGCGGTCGGCAAGGTCAAGAACCTCGAGACCGCGATCGCGACCGAGCCGCTCGCAGGCCAGCGCGGCATCGCCCACACCCGCTGGGCCACCCACGGCGGCGTGACCGAGCGCAACGCGCACCCGCACTTCTCGGAAGAGGGCATCGCGCTGGTGCATAACGGGATCATCGAGAACTGGGAGGCGCTCAAGGCCGAGCTCAGCGCCAAGGGCTACCGGTTCAACAGCGACACTGACACCGAGGTCATCGCCCACCTGATCCACGAGGAGATCAAGGCCGGCGTGGACCTGCTGGCGGGCGTGCAACGCGTGATCAAGCGTCTGCACGGCGCCTACGCCCTGCTGGTGCTGAGCCGCAAGGACCCGGACCGCATCATCGCCGCGCGCATGGGCTGCCCGGTGGTGGTCGGCCACGGCAAGGGCGAGAACTACGTCGCCTCCGACGTGCAGGCGCTGCTGACCGAGACCAAGAGCTTCCAGTTCCTCGAGGACGGCGACGTCGCCGAGATCAGCTGTGCCGGCATCAAGCTGTTCGGACCTGACGACCGGCCGATCGAGCGCAAGCACCACGAGTCCGAGCTCTCGGCCGATTCGGTCGACAAGGGCCAGTACGCGCACTACATGCAGAAGGAGATCTTCGAGCAGCCGCGTGCGATCGGCGACACGCTCAACGAGCGCATCGCCGGCGGCCGCGTGCTCGAGGCGGCGCTGGGTCCCAAGGCCACCGCGCTGCTGCCGCACATCCGCGGCGTGCACATCGTCGCCTGCGGCACCTCGTACCACGCCGGCATGGTGGCGCGTTACTACATCGAGCAGGGCGCGCGGGTGCCGTGCACGGTCGAGGTCGCGAGCGAGTACCGCTACCGCCAGCCGGTGGTGCCCGAGGGCACGCTGTTCGTCGCGATCTCCCAATCAGGCGAGACCGCCGATACCTTGGCCGCGCTGCGCGAAGCCAAGCGCTTGGGCTACCTCGGCATGCTCGTGATCTGCAACGTGCCAGCGTCGTCGCTGGTGCGCGAGGCGGACATGACGCTGATGACCCGCGCCGGTCCCGAGATCGGCGTGGCCTCGACCAAGGCCTTCACCACCCAGCTCGCTGCGCTCGGCCTGTTCGGCCTGGCGCTCGCGCGGCAGCGCGGCCTGTCGGCGGCTGACGAGGCCAAGTTCGTCAAGCAGCTGACGCACGTGCCGGAGATGATCGAGCGCGCGCTGCTGCTCGAGCCGCAGGTGATCGAGTGGGCCAAGCGCTTCGTCCACAAGCACCACGCGCTGTTCCTCGGCCGCGGCGCCTCCTGGCCGGTGGCGATGGAGGGCGCGCTCAAGCTCAAGGAGATCTCCTACATCCACGCCGAGAGCTACGCCGCGGGCGAGCTCAAGCACGGGCCGCTCGCCTTGGTGGACGACGACATGCCGGTGGTGGCGATCGCGCCGAACAACGACCTGGTCGAGAAGCTCAAGTCGAACCTGCAGGAAGTGCGGGCGCGCGGCGGCGAGCTCTACGTGCTGGCCGACCCGCAGTCCGGCATCAAGCCGTCCGCGGGTGTGCACGTGATCGAGATGCCTGAGCACGTCGAGGAGATGCAGGCGCCATTGGTGTACACGATCCCGCTGCAGCTGCTCGCGTACCACGTGGCGGTGTTGCGCGGCACCGACGTGGACAAACCGCGCAACCTCGCCAAGTCCGTCACCGTCGAGTAGGAGTCCGTCATGTTCGACCGCTTCGCCCGTTCCTGGGACCTGATCAAGGCCTCCGGCCGCGTGCTCGCCGCCGACAAGGAACTGTTGGTGCTGCCGGTGCTGTCGGCGATCGCCGGGCTCATCGTCATCGCGAGCTTCCTGTTTCCGGCGTTGATCGACGGCTGGCTGCCGCAGGCGGTGCGTGACGCCCAGGCTCAGGGCCAGGGCGACCCTCTCGTCTACGCCTGGATCTTCTCGCTCTACGTGGTGCTGTACTTCGTCGGCTTCTTCTTCAATGCCGCGCTGGTGTGCGCTGCGCTCGAACGTCTGCGCGGCGGTGATCCCACGCTCGGCAGCGCGCTCGGGGGTGCCAGCAGCCGTTTCTGGTCGATCCTCGGCTACGCGATCATCGCCGCCACCGTGGGCCTGATCCTGCGCGCGATCGAGGAGCGGGTCGGCTGGGTCGGCAAGCTCGTGGTCGGCTTGATCGGCGCGGTCTGGACCATCGCCACCTTCCTGGTGGTGCCGGTGCTGGTGGCCCAGGACGTCGGTCCGCTCGACGCGGTGAAGCAGAGTGCGGTGCTGCTCAAGAAGACCTGGGGCGAGAACTTGATCGGCCAGGGCGGCATTGGGTTCGGTTTCTTCCTGCTCTACCTGCTCACGACCTTGGTGATGGTCGCGCTGCTGATGCTGGTCGGCGGTCAGGGCGGCGGCGCAGCCGCCGGGGTGATCGTCGTGCTGTTCATCGTGACCGTGCTGCTGCTCGCGACGATGCAGGCGGCGCTGTCGGCGATCTACTCGGCGGCGCTGTACCGCTACGCCGCTGAAGGCGATGCGGGCGCTGCGTTCGGCGCGCAGACGCTCGGCCGCGCGTTCCAGCCCAAGCTCATCTCGTGACCGTCGAGCGCGCTGCGCTCGTCACCGGCGGTTCGCGCGGCATCGGCGCGGCGTGCGCGCAGGCCCTGGCGGGCGCAGGTTTCCGCGTCGCGGTGCACTACGGGCGCGATGCCGAGGCCGCGGAGCGAGTGCGCGCCGCGTTGCCTGGTGTCGGTCACTGCACGCTCAAGGCCGATCTTGCGACTGGCGACATCGGAATCTGCCGCGCGTTGATCGAGGCTGCGGTCGCCAAGTTGGGCCGGCTTGACGTGTTGGTCAACAATGCCGGGCTCTACGACGAGCATCCGTTCCACGCCACGACCGAGGCGGCTTGGTCGGCAGTGTGGCAGCGCACGCTCGGGCTCAACCTGCTCAGTCCCGCGCACCTCTCGTTCCACGCCGCCAGGCACATGGCCAAGCACGGCGGCGGGCGCATCGTGAACATCTCCTCGCGTGGGGCGTTCCGTGGTGAGCCGGATGCCCCGGCCTACGGTGCAAGCAAGGCCGGTCTCAACCAATTGTCGCAATCCATGGCGCAGGCCCTGGCCAAGGACGGCGTGCTGGTGTTCGCGGTGGCCCCGGGCTTCGTCAGCACCGACATGGCGCGCGAGATCCTGGACGGTCCGCGCGGCGCGGCGATTCGCGCGCAGTCCCCGCTCGACCGGGTGACCACGCCCGCGGAGGTCGCGTCGATCGTGAGCTTCTGTGCGATTGAGGCGCCGGCGGCGATGACCGGTGCGATTGTCGATTGCAACGGCGCGTCCTACCTTAGGAGCTGAGGATGCGCGCGCTGCTCCTCTTTTTCGCGCTCGCTGCCGGCACCGGTCTGGCGGCGCCGCCGCCGTTCGAACTGATCGCCGATTACCTCGACCGCGACCTGCCCGCGGCTGAGGTGCCCGAGGCGCCGGTCCGACGCGCGCTCGAGAGCCTCGCCGAGCTGCACGCCGGAGCCAAGCTGTTGGTGCCGCTGCGCGCCGGTGCGACGTCGTCCGGTTCGCGCTACGCGCTCGCCGCGTGGCGCAGCGATGCCAAGGCCACGAGTTTCGATGCGATCCTGGTGCTCGACATGGCGACTGGCGCGCGGATCATCGAAGCGACCAGCACAGCGAAGGATGTCGAGGTCGTGCTCGCGGCCCTGCTGGCGCACGCGACCCGCGAGCCGGTGATGGCGGCGGCAGCGCCTCCCGCGCTCGCGCCCGAGCGCGTCGAGTACTTCGGGCCTCCGACCGAGTGGGCCACGCGCTTCGTGGTGCTGCTGGCGCGCAATCCAAGCTACCGTCCCGGTGACACGACCGCCGAGCTCGCGCTCACCGAGCGCCATATCCAGTACACGCTCAAGCTGCAGCACGAAGGCACCGCGCTGGTCGCGGGGCCGTTCGGCGCAGGGGTTGCCGCAACTCCGGCTGCGGCCGATGGGCCGATCGGCATGACGTTGTTGCGGGTGCGCGACCTCGCGGCGGCTGAGCGCATCGCAGCGCAAGACCCGGCGGTCGCAGCGGGGAGGCTGATCGCGACGGTGCGTGAGTGGACCGTGCCGGCGGGAAGGCTGCCTTAGTCGAGAGACCTAGTCGACGTAGCCGCGGGCGATGTCGAGCGTCTGCTCGCTGACGACACCACCGCCACGTTGCTGGCGCGCTGTCCAGCGCATCGCGATACCCCCCTCGCCACCGCCGGTCTCGCAGGCGAGCTCGAACTCGAGCGCATCGCCAGCCGCGTGGTCGATCGGCGTCGCGAGCGGAAGGTAGATCTGGTCCCAGTGCGTGCGCTCGGCATGCGGGCTGGTGGTCAGCGTCACGCCCGGCGCGAGCGTCGCGTCCCACCACAGCGCGAAGCCGTGGACGCGGCCCGCGGCCGTGAGCGGCCACCGCGCCGTGCCCTGGCGCGCGCTGCTGAACTCACCGGTCAGATCGACTGCGTCCCAGCGCGCCGGCGGCACGTCCAGCAGGTCGCGCGGCTCGATCGGATGCACGTACATGTTGTTGCGCGCCACGCGCTCGAGCGCCGCCAGGTCGAGGCCATGACCGACCGTGCGGAAGCTCGCGAGCTCCTGCTCGTAGCGGTCGCTGGTGACCGGCTGCACCCACTGCGCCAGCGCGCTCGGCATCAGCCGGCCGCCCGGCGCAAGGAAGCGCTTGGCATCGCGCAGCGTGTCGAGCACGCCCTCCTCGTAGGCGAAGTTGCCGAGCACCTCGGCCACCACCAGGTCGACCGGCGGCGGATCCTCGACCTCGAGCGAGTGCAGCGGCACGAAGTGCAGGCCGTCGATGCGGTTCGCGCTGGCGAGCTGCTCGGCCAGCGCGAGCACGCTGCCGGGATCGTAGAGCCAGCACTCGCGCGCGCCGAGCTCGCGGGCGAAGAACGACAGCACGCCGGTGCCGGCACCAAGGTCGGCGACGGTGCGCGCGCCGGCGCCGATGTGCGCGGCGAGCGCGTGGCGGAACGCGTCGTGGCGCACGCGGTCGGCGAGCATCTTGCGATGGAAGTCGATCAACATGTGCGCATGGTAACCTGACGCCCCTTCCGGGAGACCTGCACCATGAACGCCACCATGCTGCGCGCGCCGCGCACGATCGCGCTTTCCGCGCTGGCCGCCCTCAGCCTTGCGCTCACCGCGCCGGTCGCGGCTGATGCCGCGAAGATCAACACCAAGGTCAACGCCACGCTCAAGGACTTCCGCGAGAACACGCCACCGAAGGTGCAGCGCTACGTCGCCACCGCCAAGGGCGTGCTGGTGTTCCCGGACGTGATTAAGGCCGGCATCGGCATCGGCGGCGAGTACGGCGAGGGCGCGCTGCTGGTCGGCAACAAGGTCGTCGATTACTACTCGGTGGCCGGCGCCTCGATCGGCTTCCAGCTCGGCGCGCAATCGCGCGCCCAGATCATCCTGTTCATGACGCCGAAGGCGCTGCAGAGCTTCCGTGCCAGCAAGGGCTGGAAGGCCGGCGTCGACGGCAGCGTCGCGCTGATCACGCTCGGCGCCGGTGGCGAGGTGCTCACGCCTGACGCCGACAAGCAGGCGGTGCTCGGCTTCGTCTACGGCGCCACCGGCCTGATGTACAACCTCAACTTCGAAGGCCAGAAGTTCACCAAGATCAAGCCCTGACAGGCTTGCTTGCGTCTTGCCTTGATAGAATCCGGGCCCGAACGCGCCGCATCGCGCGCGCCGTGAACCCGCCTGCCATGGTCCGAGCCGTCCTCATCGCCAGCGCTTTCGTCACCGCGATCGCGGTGGCGCCTGCGTTCGGCGCTGACGGCTTCGATGCGCGTTTCGCCGCGGCCGTCGCGCAGGCCCAACGCGGCGACCATGACGCGGCGTTGAGCGCGTTCGAGATGCTGGCGCGCGAGTTCCCGACCCGGCCTGAGCCGCTCAACAACCTGGCGGCGGAACTGGCGCGGCGCGGCGATCTGGTGCGCGCCCGCGAAGTGCTCGAGCGTGCGCTGCGCACGCAGCCGGCCTATGCCACCGCCCACGACAACCTGCGCACGGTCTACGCCGCACTCGCCAGCGACGCGTACCGCAAGGCCTTGCCGGTGGGCGCCGAACCCGCGGCCCCGCCTGAACTTGCGCTGATCGCGCGGACCACCCCGACACCCATCACGGTCGCAGTGCCTGTCACCCGACCCAGCGTGACGCACGCGGCCATCGCTGCTGCGCCGGCCGCCCCCCAAGGGGGCGCCGAAACGGCGACCAGCATCTCGAACGGGCGCGCCTTTGCTGCGTTCGCTGCGGTCGACGCCTGGGCGCAGGCCTGGGCCCAACAGGACGTCGCCGGCTACCTCGCGGCCTATGGCCGCGGCTTCACGGCGCCAGACGGTCTGACGCGCGCCGCTTGGGAGGCGCAGCGCACTGAGCGCATCCGCGCGCCGAAACAGATCTCGATCTCGCTCGCGCAGCGCGATCTCACGCTCGACGCGAGCGGCGAGCGCGCTTCGCTCCGCTTCGTCCAGACCTACCGTTCCGATCGCTTCAACGGCAGTGCCTGGAAGACGCTCGAGCTCGAGCGCCAGGGCGGGCGTTGGCAGATCGTGGCCGAGCGCGCTGGCCGATGAGCCGGACCGCCGCTGCACTGCTGCTGGGTCTCGCGCTGTGCGGGTCTGCGTCGGCGCGGGCCGACGTGGCCGGGACCATCCCGCTCGATCCGGAACATGCCCTGGCGGGCGCGCTCGCTGACGTCGCGCGCGGCGATCTCGACCACGCGCTGGTCACGCTTGACGCGCTGCTCGCGGCGCAACCCAACTTCCGTCTCGCGCACCTGGTGCGTGGCGACGTGCTGACGGCGCGCGGCGCGGCCTTGAGCGGGTTCGGTGCCGGCGTCGAGCGCGACGCGCTCGCCGACCTCAAGGCTGAAGCCGAGGCACGGCTGACGGCGCTGCACTCGCGACCCACCGCCGACCTGCTGCCCGCATCGCTGCTGCGCTTCGCGTCCGACGAGCGCTACGCGCTGGTGTTCGATGCCACGCGCGCGCGGCTCTACCTGTTCGAAGTGCGCGATGGCGCACCGGTGCTGGTCGCGGATTACTATGCGAGCCACGGCAAGGCCGGCGGCGACAAGCGTCGCGAAGGCGACAAGCGCACGCCGACCGGCGTCTACCGCATGGCTGGTTGGCTGGCGCCAGCGGACCTCACCGAGTTCTACGGCGCCGGCGCCTTCCCGATCAGCTACCCGAACGCCTGGGACCGACGCGAAGGGCGCGACGGGTTCGGCATCTGGCTGCACGGCACGCCGCGCGACACCTACGCCCGCGCGCCGCGCGCCAGCGACGGTTGCATGGTCTTGGCGAACGCGGATATGCGCGCGCTGCGCGCCGTGCTCGATCCGCTGCGCACGCCGGTGGTGGTGGCCGAGCGGCTCGACTGGGTGCCGCGTGAGCACTGGCTGGCTGAACGCGCCGCGCTGGAGCAGGCGGTGGAGCGCTGGCGCGTCGACTGGCAGAGCCGCGACGCAACCCGCTACCTCAGCCATTACTCGGCCGGGTTCATCAGCGCTGAAGGCCAGAGCTTCGCCGACTGGGACCCGTACAAGCGGCGGGTGCTGGCGGCCCGGAAGTTCATCGAGGTCGGGGTCAGCGACCTCAGCCTGCAGCTCGATCCGCGCCGACCCGACCTCGCGGTCGCGACCTTCACCCAGGCCTACGCGGCTGACAACCTCAGCGGCAGCATGCAGAAGCGGCTGTACCTGGTGCGCGAAGCGGGCGATTGGCGCATCGCCTGGGAAGGCGAATCGGTGCGCGACCTGGGGCGGCCACTGCGGGCGCGGAACCAGTTGTTGTCGCAGAAAGCGCCACCGCCGCAGACCGTGCGCGCCTCACCCTAGCGCGTGCTCCAGCGCGGGCCGCGAGCTTCGGCCTTGCTCCGGCGCTCGGGGACTCGCGATGTCGCTGCGGCCGAACTCACGGCCCGCGCCATGCCGCATCGGTGCAGGCGCTCCGCACTACGAGACGACCGGTGGCGCGCACGAGGCCCATGCGCGAGGGCTCGCTGCTCAGCTACCCGACCTTCGGCCGGCCGATCGCGTAGTGAGTGAAACCGAGGCGCCGGGTGGTCGCCGGATCGTAGAGGTTGCGGCCGTCGAAGATCACCGGCTGCTTCAGCCTCGCCTTCACCGCGGCGAGGTCGGGGCTGCGGAACAGCGGCCATTCGGTGATCACCGCCAGGGCATCGGCGCCGTCGAGCGCCGCATCCTTGTTTGCCGCCAGCACCAGGTCGGACCGCTCGCCGTAGATGCGCCGGCATTCGTCGCTCGCCTCCGGGTCGTAGGCCTGGACGATCGCGCCGGCCTCCCACAGCGACTCCATCAGCGCGCGCGCCGGCGCTTCGCGCATGTCGTCGGTGGCTGGCTTGAACGCCAGCCCCCACAGCGCGATGCGCAGGCCCTTGAGCTTGGCGCCGAAGTGCTGCGAGATCTGCTGGAACATGACCTGCTTCTGCGCCTCGTTGACCGCTTCGGTCGCCTCGAGGATGCGCGGCGTGTAGCCGACGCCGTGCGCAGTGCGCACCAGCGCTTGCACATCCTTGGGGAAGCAGGAGCCGCCGTAGCCCGGGCCCGGATAGATGAACTGGTAGCCGATGCGCGGATCCGAACCGATGCCGACGCGCACCGCCTCGATGTCGACCTCGAGCCGCTCGGCCAGGTTCGCGAACTCGTTCATCAGCGAGATGCGCGCCGCCAGCATCGAGTTCGCCGCGTACTTGGTGAACTCGGCATCACGCACCCGCATCACGATCAATCGGTCGTGCTGGCGGTTGAACGGCGCATACAGCGCGCGCATCACCTCGACGCTCTTGGCCTCCGTCGCGCCGATCACGATGCGGTCCGGGTGCATGAAATCCTTGACCGCCGCGCCCTCCTTGAGGAACTCGGGGTTCGAGACCACGTCGAACCATCCGTTCGATGGCGCGCGCGCTCCGCGCGCGGCCAATCCGGCGGCGATCCGCGCCCGCACCTTGTCGGCAGTGCCGACCGGCACGGTCGACTTGTCGACCACGATGCGTTCGCCGTCCATGTGCTCGGCGATCGAGTCGGCGACCGCGATCACATAGCGCAGGTCGGCGGACCCATCCTCGTCCGGCGGCGTGCCGACCGCGATGAACTGCAGCAGACCATGCTTCACGCCTGCCGCGGGGTCGTCCGTGAACTTCAAACATCCGCTCAGCACGCCGTCCTTGACGAGCTCCGTAAGACCCGGCTCGTGGATCGGGATCTGGCCCTGCTTGAGCTTGGCGATGCGCTCGCGGTTGACGTCGACGCAGAGCACATCGTTGCCCATGTGGGCGAAGCAGGCGGCGGTGACCAGCCCGACGTAGCCCGAGCCATGGATGGCGATCTTCATCGTTCGGTCACCTGCGGCGGACGGCGCTCGCGCCGCTGCAGCCAGCCAACGCCGAACAGGTCGACGATGCCGACCCACAGCCGGTTCCAGACGCCGTACTTGGACACGCCGCGCTCGCGCGAGCGGTGGTTGACCGGCACCGACAGCGTGCGGCCGCCGGCACGGCGCACCAACGCCGGCGTGAACCGATGCATGTGGTCGAAATAGGGCAGCGCGAGGAAATCGCCGAGGCGGATGACCTTGAGACCGCAGCCGGTGTCGGGGGTGTCGTCCCGGAGGATCCAGCGCCGAGCGGCGAACGCGGCCCGCGAGGAGAAGCGGCGGATGAAGTCGTCGCGGCGTGTGGCACGCCAGCCGATGGTGAGCATCAACTGCGGGTCGCGGTTCGGCGCGATCAGCGGCGCGATCAATCGCGGCAGGTCGGCGGGGTCGTTCTGGCCGTCGCCGTCGAGCGTCGCCAGCAGTTCGCCGCGCGCGGCGCGCGCACCGCTCCACACTGCAGTGCTCTGGCCGCTGGCCTGGTCGTGGCGCAGCACCCGCAACCGGGCGCCCAGGCCGAGCTCGATCCGCGCCCGCGCCAGCGCGGTCAGCGTGCCGTCGCTGGAGCCGTCATCGACGAAGATGATCTCGAAGTCGTGGATGCCGTCGAGCGCAGCCTTGATCTCGCCGGCCAGCGGGCCGACGTTGTCCGCTTCGTCCTTGACTGGGATGACGACGGTGACCAGCATGGCGCCCATTCTAGCGTCCATTCAGGAGCGGGCAATGAACGACTCTATGAACCTGATGATCGCGAACGTCTTCGGCGTGGTGGTCACGCCGTGGAAGCTGATCGGCTACCTGGGTGTGGCGCTGTTCGCCGGTCGCTGGTTCGTGCAGCTGTGGGCGTCGCAGCGGGCTGGTAAACCGACCATGCCGGCGCTGTTCTGGTACATGAGCTTGTCCGGCAGCCTGCTGCTGCTCGGCTACTTCATCTTCGGCAAGAACGACTCGGTCGGGATTCTCTCCAACCTGTTCCCGACGTTCATCGCGGGCTACAACCTGTACCTCGAGCTCACGCACCGACGGCGCGACGGTCAGGTGGCCTGAGGCCTCGGCGCTCGCGCTAGCCGAAGACCTCGTAGGCGTTCGCCGGGATGTCCTCGTCGGCAGGCGGCAAGCCGCGCAGCGCTTCCTCGTTGAACACCTTCGGTTGACGACGCAGCAAGGTGAAATCGTCGGCGGCGATGATGCGCGCCAGGTGGGCGAGGTTGGCGTCGATCGATTCGATGTAATGGTTGATGCCGCCGAAGTGGACTGCGGCGAAGCGATAGACGCTGCCGAAGGCCTGATCGAGGCGTTCGCGCCGGGTCTTGAGGCAGAACCCCGGGGTCTTGAGCAGCAGGTCGCGCGGCGAGGAGTACATCACGAAGGTCGAGCCGTCAGGACGCTGCTGGCGGGCCACACCGCCGAGCAGGAATTCGCGGTAGAGCCGGTCGCGGCACTTCTCGAGGTAGCAGCGGTCGGCCATCTGGGCGATCAGGTCGGCAGTGCCGAGCAGATGGCCGGCGCGACGCCACGCTGGATCGTCGACCGGGATCTGGTCGAGCGGGACTTCGTAGCCGGTGAAGTGCACGACCTGGGTCACGAGCTCGGCGTGCTGGCCGAGGCCGAGGCCGGGGAGGTAGTCGCGGAGGAAGCGGCCGCTGCGGGTGACGTGAGTGCGGGTGTACTCCGCGCCGTGGACGTGGCGCGTGTCATGCACGCGGCGCATGTAGCCGGAATCGTGGAACAACGCGATGATCATCGTGAGCTCGGCGCGTTCCGCACCGATGCGCTCAGCCTGGGGCGCTGCGCGTTCGTGGCCATCGATCAACCGCGCCAGCGTCAGCGTGACGTCGAGCGTGTGCTGCAGGTCGTGGTACCAGGTCTCGCAGCCGTGGTAGCCGGGGTACTCACCGCGGAACAACGCGACCGCGTCGCCGTAGGCACGGTCGAGTGCGATGAAGCGGTGGTCCGGGAACGCCTTGGCGAGGATCTGGCGCACCGCGGCATGGACCGCGACCGGGTCGCTGACCTGGACGCTGTCGGTCACGTCGTAATCGCTGCGGCGCTGCTGCATCGCCCAATATATTCCAGCCGGGGCTTCAGAGACTGAGACCGGGTTCACATGGGGAATTGGGCGTTGCTGCCCACGCTTCAGCGGGCGAAGTCGGCCAGCACCGGGGCGTGATCGGAAGGCCGCTCCCAGCCTCGGGGCACCGCGTCGACGCGGCAATCGCTGCAGTCTGCTGCCAGCGCCGCGCTCGCGAGCACGAGGTCGATCCTGAGGCCTGCGTTGCGACGGAAGCCCGCCGCCCGGTAATCCCACCAGGAGAAGGCCGCGGTCGGTTGCTCGAACTGGCGGAAGCAGTCGCTTAAGCCCAGGTCCAGCAGTGCTTGGAGCGCCTCGCGTTCCGGGCCTGAGCACAGCACCTGACCCGCCCAGGCGGCCGGATCGTGCACATCGCGGTCCTCGGGGGCGACGTTGAAGTCGCCGAGCACGACGAGCCGCGGATGGCGTTCAAGTTCGGCGGCCAGGAACGCGTGCAAGGCCGCGTACCAGCCGAGCTTGTAGCGGTACTTGTCGCTGTCGACCGCCTGTCCGTTCGGGCAATAGACGTTGATGACGCGCAGGTCGCCGCTCCCCTTCGGGAGCGATGGGACATCGACCGTCGCGGCAAGCACGCGACGCTGCGGATCATCGAGCCCGGGAAGATCGGTCACGATGTCGCGCGGCGCCCCTTGACGCGACAGCAGCGCGACGCCGTTGTAGGTCTTCTGGCCGGCGACCGCGCAGGCGTAGCCCAGCGCCTCGAGCTCAGGCCTAGGGAACTGGTCGTCGGTGCACTTGATCTCTTGCAGCGCGAGCAGGTCGGGACGCGCGCCAGCATCCCATTGCACCAGCTGCGGCAGCCGGACTCGCAGCGAGTTCACGTTCCAGCTGGCGATCCGCACTAGAGGTCGAGTCCGCCCAAGCGTTCGCGGATGGCCTGGTTGCGATGCTCGACGCCGAAGCGGAACGCGATGAGCAGCGCAAGCACCAGCGCGGCGAGCGCGCCCCAGGCGCGCGGATCGGCGGCCAGGCGCTGGACATAGGCCCAGACGCCGGCGGCGGTGAGCGGCACCGGCCGGGTGCGTGCGGCGAGCTCGACTTCGAGCGCCTGCATCCGGTTGCGCAGCTGCACGCTCTCGTCCTGGAACGCACGCAGCTGTGCGTCGAGCGTGCGCACCTGCTCTTCGAGCTGCGCGTTCGCCGCCACCAAGTCGGCCGGCGGCTCGGGCGCTGCCTCACTCAGGTTGCTGCGCCGGATCCAGCCGCTGGCACCGGTCTCGGTGCGCACCTGCAGGTAGTCGCCCTGTTGCGCCAACACCGTGAGCGGATCGCCGCTGGCGACCGTGAGCCCGGTCATGGATCCCGCGGCGGGTTGGTTGAACAAGGACAGCGTCTGGCGCGGCGAGACCCAGACCGTGGTCGGGGTCGAGGGCGTTGCTGGCGCCGGCGCGCTCTGCGCGAGCGCAGCGGCGGCGGCGAGCAGCACGGCGAGCGAAAGAAGGTGACGGACTTGCATCGCGGGCGATTGTAGTCGGCGGACGTCAGGTCGCGCCATCAGGCACCGCGGGCGGTCAGGATCTCGAACACCAACCAGGCTGCCAATGCCAGCGGCAACAACGCGGCCCGCGCCTGCCAGCGGCAACGACTCACCAGCTGTTCCTGCGCGATCGTCGACAGCAGGAACGGCCGGCCGTCGCGCGGGGCCTTCATCAGGTTCACGCCGGGAGTCAACGCCCGCTCGCCGAGCTCGGCCTCGACCTCGCGCCTGGCGGCGGTGCGTGCCGTTTCCCACTCGGCACTGTCGATCTGGCCATCGTGGTCCTGGTCGAAACGTGCCCGTAACTGCTCCGGTTGCTTCTTCCACTGCGCCAGCTTCCCGGCCAGTTCGCGATGCGCGTCGCTGCCGTCGAAGGGGTCGGCCTCGGTCTGGAACCAGCCGATCGCGAACAGCGCTGCCTCCGGCAGCAGCAGCTGCTCGCGGTACCGGTAGCGATGACCGAGGTTCCAGCGCGCGCCGTGCTCGAACGACAGCGTCGGCCGCTGGCCATCGCCGTACCAGGTGTGGCTCTGCGAAGGGATCACGTCGGCGCCATCCGGGTCGATCACGCAGCGTCCGGTCGGGTCGTCGAGCGCGAACAGCGCGCCGCTCACGTCGGATTCGATGACCTGCCAGCGGCTGTTCTTGCCGCTCTTCACGTGCTCCGCAACCTCGTAGCTCCACCAACAGCAGGGCGCGCTGGACAGCGGCGAGCGCACGCTCGCGCCGGGCAGCAGCTCGGCATAGCCGTTGATCTCGCAGTAGCCCTGCGCCGCGGAGCGGATCAGCGAGGTCGGTGTGTCTTCGAGCAACCGGGCCCGCTTGAGGCCGCGGCGCAGGTACCAGGCCGCCGCGACCGCCACCGCCGCCAGCACGAACATCGTGCCGACGAAGGCGCCGAGCGTCATCTCGCGCGCAATGTCGGCGATCGCGTCGCGCATCTCAGCCGCTCACCATCAGCCGCGGAGCATCAACCGCGGAAGAGCGCCTTGACGTCGACATCCTTGCGCTCGGTCTCGCTGATCTCGAACAGCTGCTTGGCGCTGAAGGCAAGCATCCGCGCCACGATTACGTCCGGGAATTGCTCGATACGGACGTTGTTGGCGTTGACGCTCTCGTTGTAGAACTCGCGCCGGTCGGCGATCGCGTGCTCGAGCTGGGTGATGCGCGACTGCAGGTGGCGGAAGGTCTCGTTGGCCTTGAGGTCGGGGTAGGACTCGGCTACGGCGAACAGCCGGCCGAGCAGGCCGCGCAGCTCGCCCTCGGCCGCACCGACCGCGACGACGTCGCCGGCGGCGGAGGCGGTCTGGACCGTGCCGCGCGCCCTGATCACACGCTCCAGCGTGTCCTTCTCGTGCGCCATGTACTGGCTGCAGGTCTCGACCAGCTTCGGCAGCTCGTCGCCGCGCTGCTTCAGCAGCACGTCGATGTTGGCCCAGGCCTTGCTCACCGCATGCTTGAGCGTGACCAGGCCGTTGTAGAGCAGGACCACGTAGCCCAGGACCACGGCGGCCACGACCAACCAGACGATCGTCGAACCCATGTTCAGTCTCCTCGGTGCGCGCGGGACGGGCCGGCAGTATAAGTCGGCGGCGCTGGGCGCTGGGCGCGGCGCGCGTCCAGGCACTAGAATCTGACCGCAGCATGGGCACACGCAGCAACGTCCGGGTGTTCGAGGGCCGTCGGCCCGAGCTCGGCGCGCGCGTCTACCTCGATCCGGCCGCGCTCGTGATCGGCGCGGTGGTCGTCGGCGATGATGCCTCGCTCTGGCCTTTCAGCGTCGCCCGTGGCGACGTCAACCAGATTGTCATCGGCGCGCGCAGCAACGTGCAGGACAACAGCGTGCTGCACGTCACCCACGACGGTCCCTTCTCGCAGGGCGGCCTGCCGTTGGTGATCGGCGCGGACGTGACGGTCGGCCATCAGTGCGTGCTGCATGCCTGCACCGTCGGCGATCGGGTGCTGCTCGGGATGGGCTCGGTGGTGATGGACGGTGCGGTGATCGAATCCGACGTCCTGCTGGCCGCCGGCAGCCTGGTGACCCCACACAAGCGTCTGCAAAGCGGTTTCCTCTACCAGGGGCGTCCGGCCGAACGGGTACGGGCGCTGACCGAATCGGAACTCGAGCAGCTGCGCTACAGCGCGCAGCACTACCTGCGTCTCAAGGACCGCCATCTGGCGGGTGCGCTGTGAACGCGCCCGAGCGCCCCGAACATTTCGATACCGGACCGCTCGCGTTCGCCGCCGCCGAGAACGAGCGGTTGATCGCGAAGCTGCGATTGGTGATCGTGGCGCTGCTGACGCTCATACCGCTATCGAGGGTGATGGCGATAGGGTTCAAGGATCCTGTCTACAGCGTCACCCTGGTGTTCAACCTGTGCGTCCTCGCGGCGGCGCTCGGCATCCTGCTGCTGCAACGCATGGTCACGGCGCGGGTCTGGCACGGGCGGGCGACCGCGGTGCTCGACGTGACTTTGATCACGGCGTTGTTGGCGCTATACACGGTCGCGGTGGGCCACGAGGCCGGGATGCTCAACCGCCACACCTTCCCCATCTACCTGATCGCGCTGGCTGGCGCGGGCCTCAGGCTCGATCGCGCTGCAGTGCTGCTCGCCGGTGCCACAGCGCTGGTCGGTTGGACGTTCATCATCTGGCTCAGCCTGCAGCAACCCAGCATGGCCGTCTTCACCCCGGAGCAGGTGAGGTTTGGGTTGGTTGAGCAGACCAACCGCTTCATGCTCCTCGTGATCGGCACGCTGGTTGCGCTGGCGATCGTGCGCGTCGGCACGCGGCTGGTCGAGCTCGCCGCGCTTGATGGGCTGACTGGCACACTCAACCGCAGCGCGTTCGAGCCGCTGCTGCGGCGCGAGCTGCAGCGCGCGCGCCGCCATGGCCGCCATTTCGCCATCGGCTACCTCGACATCGACGAGCTCAAGCTGGTCAATGACCGCTATGGGCACGCCCGCGGCGACGAAGCAATCCGCGCGGTGGCGCAGCGGCTCGGCAGCGCGCTGCGCAAGAGCGACGTGGTGGCGCGCCACGCCGGCGACCAGTTCGTGGTCCTGATGCCCGAGGCCAGCGCGGCCGATGCGGTCAAGCGGCTCGACGCGATCCGCGCGCTGCTCGTGGCGCACCCGTTGGCGAGCGGTGGCATGGAACTGCCGCTGCGCATCACCGCTGGCGTGGCCTGCTTCCCCGACGACGCGACCGAGGCGCTCACGCTGCTCGACATCGCTGATTCGCGGCTGCTGGCCGGCAAGCGCGCCGGTCGGGATCGCGTTGTCGGGCCTTGACCGCGACGCCTAGAGCAACGCTGCCGTTGCCGGCCGTCGCCCGGTCCAGAACTCGAAGCTAAGCGCCGCCTGCTCGACCAGCATCCCCCAGCCGTCCAGCGCTCGACTAGCGCCCTGGGCCAGTGCCCAGCGCTGGAACGGCGTCGGCGGTTGGGCATAGACCATGTCGTAGGCGATGCCGTCTGGGGCGAGCGCGCCTGCCGGCAGCGGCGGCAGCTCACCGCGCAAGCTCGCCGAGGTCGCGTTGATCATCAGCGCCGCGCGGCTGCCTGCGAGCGTGGCGTAATCACCCACGGTCGCGGCGGGGAAATCGTGCGCCAACGCGGCCCGACGCGTTGCATCGCGATCCGCGACGCGGACCGTGGCACCGGCTTCGAGCAGCGCGCCGAGCGCGCCGCGGGCCGCGCCCGAACCGCCGAGCAGCGTCACTGCGGTGCCGCGGAACACGACACCGTGGTTATTCCCGAGGTCGCGCACCAAGCCGGCACCATCGGTGTTATCGCCGGTGAGTGTGCCGTCGTCCTCGACCCTGAGCGCATTGACCGCACCCGCACTGGTCGCGCGCGGAGTGAGCTGCGCCGCCACCGCCAGCGCGCGTTGCTTGAACGGCAGGGTCACGTTGGCGCCGCGCCCGCCCGCGGCGATGAACGCCGTCAGCGCCGCTTCGAAGCCATCGTCGGGGACGTCGAGCAGGGCGTAGTGGAGCGGGATGCCGAGCGCCCGGCCGAATGCCGCGTGGACCTCGGGCGAACGCGAGTGGGCTACGGGCGAGCCGAGCAGCGCGAGCTTGAGCAGCGGCGGCTCCGGCGCCTCAGCGCGCAGCGTCGCGCAGCCAGCGCAATGCCTGCGGCGCGAAGTAGGTCAGGATCATGTCGGCACCGGCGCGTTTGAACGCGAGCAGCGATTCGAGCACGCAGGCGCGTTCGTCGAGCCAGCCGTTGGCGGCGGCGGCCTTGAGCATCGCGTACTCGCCGCTGACCTGGTACACGGCGGTCGGCGCGCCGAACTCGTCCTTCACGCGGCGCACCACGTCGAGGTAGGGCAGACCGGGCTTCACCATCACGATGTCGGCGCCCTCGGCGAGGTCGAGCGCGACCTCGCGCAGCGCCTCATCCGAGTTCGCGCAGTCCATCTGGTAGCTGCTCTTGTCACCCATGCCCAGCGCTTTGCCCGAGCCGACCGCATCGCGGAACGGGCCGTAGAACGCGGAGGCGTACTTGGCCGAGTAGGCGAGGATCCGGGTGTTCACGCAGCCGGCGGTCTCGAGCGCATCGCGAATCGCGCCGATGCGCCCGTCCATCATGTCGGAGGGCGCCACCACGTCGGCACCGGCAGCGGCGTGGCACAGCGCCTGTTTCACCAACGCAGCGACGGTTGCGTCATTGGTGACGTAGCCCTGGGCATCGAGCAGCCCGTCCTGGCCATGCGTGGTGTAGGGATCGAGCGCGATGTCGGTGATCACGCCGAGCGTGGGATGGGCCTGCTTGATCGCGCGCACCGCGCGCGGCACCAGCCCCTCAGGGTTCCAGGCTTCGGCCGCATCGAGCGACTTGGCCTTGGCCCCGATCACCGGGAAGACCGCGACCGCGGGCAGACCGAGAGCGACCTCGCCGGCGAGCGCATCGACCAGCGCGGCGATCGGGAACCGATCGACACCGGGCATCGAGGCCACCGGTTCGCGCGCCGCGCCTTCGTGCACGAACACCGGCCAGATCAGGTCGTCGGCCGTGAGCGTGTGCTCGCGTACCAATCGACGCGAGAACGGGTCGTGGCGCAGGCGCCGTGGGCGGGCCCGCGGGAAGCCTTGCCGGGAGGTTCGATCGCTGGGCGAGCGCGGCATCGGTGTGGGTGTCGGCCAGGAGGGGGCGCCAGTCTACCCGCTCGCCTCCGCCGGGCGGCCTGCTCCATGCAAACCAAGCCATAATCCCCGCCGATGCTGGACCGCGACGCGACCCTGGCCGAGTTGATGCACCGCTGTGCCACGGGCGATCAGGGGGCGTTCCGCGAGCTATATGCGCTGGCCTCGCCGCAACTGCTGGCGCTGCTCGTGCGTATGTTGCGCAGGAGGGACCTCGCCGAGGAGGTCCTGCAGGAAGCCTTCGTGAGCGCATGGCGCAACGCCACCGAATACGACGCCGGACGCGGCCGGGTGATGACCTGGCTCACCACCATCGCGCGCAACCGCGCGCTCGATGAGCTGCGGCGCCACAAGCGCGCCGCGATCACCCCGGGCGTCGACCTCGATCAACTGCCCGATGAGACCGAGGAGGAGAACTACGGTCCGGTCGAAGCGCGTGCGTTGGCTGCTTGCCTCGACGCACTGCCCGACGGACAACGGCGCAGCGTGCAGCTCGCCTACCTCGACGGGTTGTCGCAGGACGAGATCGCACGCGCCTTGCGCGCGCCGCTCGGCACGGTGAAGTCCTGGGTCCGACGCGGACTGGTCGCGCTCAAGCGCTGCGTCGAGGGTGGCGCATGAAGCTCACCGCCGCGCGCCGCGCGCACGTCGCCAGCGCCTTCGTGGTTGGCACGCTGCCGCCGCGCGCGCGGGCCTGGGTCGAGCGACGCCTGCGCCACGATGCCGAGCTCTGCTTCGCGGTGACCGGCTGGCAGGACCACCTCGCGCGCTGGGTCGAGCTGCTGGCACCGGTCGAGCCGCGCCCCGAGGTCTGGGAAGCGCTGGCGCGGCGGATTGTCGCGAACGCACCCCAGGCCGCGTCGATGCCTGAGCCGATCACGGTGCTGAACCCCATCGCGCCGCCGCTCGAGCCGCAACCGCAGAAGGGGTCGCCGGCCTGGGTCGGGACGCTCGCGTTCTGGCGCGCGAGCGCGACGCTGGGGTTGGCTGCATCGCTCGCGCTGGCGGTCGGGCTCGGCGTGGCGTTGCAGCCACCGCCGGCGCCGACCCACACGGCGGTGTTCACCGACGGCCAGGGTCGCCCAGTGTGGATCCTGGAAGCGGAGCTGCCGGAGGGCCGCCTCGGCCTGCGGGCGCTGGCGGCGGCGCAACCGCCACCGGACCGCGCCTATGAGCTGTGGATGCTCCCGGCAGACGGCACGCCGGTCTCCCTCGGGCTGCTGCCCGCCAGCGGCACTGCCGAGCTGCAGGTGTCCACGGGACTCGCCCAACGCCTGCTGACCGCAGCGGGCTTGGCCGTGAGCCTGGAGCCGGCCGGCGGTTCGCCGACGGGGCAGCCGACCGGGCCCGTCGTCTACCAGGCAGCGCTGGCTCGCACCTGAACCCGGGAATGTCCGACCTGCCCCCCGGGTCTATTCCGATGACCATGTCAGCGCGCCATCACCGTTTCGAGGCTCTCGTCGGCGCGCTGCTGCCGGACCTGTACCGCTATGCCTACTGGCTCTGTCGCAACCGTGCGTTGGCCGAGGACGTGGTCCAGGAGACGCTGCTGCGGGCCTGGCGCTCGCTCGAATCGCTGCGCGACGAGAAGGCGGCGAAGGGCTGGCTGATCACGATCCTGCGGCGCGAGCATGCGCGCAGCTTCGAACGGTTCCAGCCGGAGCTGGTGGACGTCGACGAGGTGGTGTTGCCGGCCGAGTCCGGCGATGCCGGTGAACGCGCGGTGGATGCCGCGGTGTTACGCCGGGCGATGGCCGGGCTCGAACCCGAGTTCCGCGAGCCGTTGGTGTTGCAAGTCCTGATGGGGTTCAGCGTGGAGGAGATTGCAGGCGTGATGGAGATCAACCCGGCCACGGTACTGACCCGGCTGTTCCGCGCGCGCGAGAAGCTCAGCGTGGCGCTCGATCGTCCGCTGCAATCCCTGGAGTCAGAAGCATGAGCATGGTCGCGGACGCCACCGGCTGCATCGAGTTCCGCCAGGCGATCGGTGCTGATCCACACCGGCGCGATCCGGCGCTGCTGCGCCACCGCATCGGATGCCGCAGCTGCAACCAGTACGCGCTCGGCGTCGAGCAGCTCGACCGTGCGCTCGCAGTCGCCTTGGCGGTGCCGGTGCCGGAAGGCCTCGCGCACCGCGTCGTGCTGCGGGCGATGAGCGCGCAGCGCTGGTCACGCCCCGCCATCGCCACCGCAGCGGCGGTCGCGCTCGTCGCGCTGGGCGCCGTGCTCGGCGTGCTGTGGTCGCGTAGTCCGGCCGCCTATGGTCCGATGTCGCTGGGAGCCGAAGTGATGGCGCACGCGCACCACGAACCGTCCAGTTGGCAAGCCGGGCTCGAGTCGGTCAAGGCGAAGCGTCTGTCGGGTGTGCTCGAGCGCGGCGAGATCGCCTTGCTCGATGCCGCCCAGCTCGGGCCCGTGACCTACGCGCGGACCTGCCGTTTCCGCGGCTACGACGTGCCGCACCTCATGGTGCAGAGTGTCGCTGGGCCGGCCATGGTCCTGCTACTGCCCCACGAGCGTCTGACGACCGAATTGGGGCTCGACGAGGATGGACTGCGCGGGGTGATCGTCCCGGTCGGCACCGGCAGCATCGCCATCGTGGCTGCCGACCAGGCCGCGGTCGCGGCAGTCCGCCAGCGGCTCATCACTGCGGTGAGAGTCGGCATCTGACCGGCGAATGAATCCGAGCGCTGGGCGCCGCCGTACAGGGGGTGCACTGGCCGGAGTGTGAAGTCCCTGTACGCGGACGTTCTGAAGACGATGCATCCAACAACCGAGAAGAGGATCCACCCATGAAGTATTCGCAGTTCAAACCGCTCGCGTTCGCCGTGAGCACCGTCCTCGCCGCCACTGGCGCCGGCATCGCTTCGGCCAACGCCGACAGCAACCCGTTCGGCGCGAGCCTGCTCGCGGCCGGATACATGCTCGCCGATGCGCCTCCGGCCAAGGCCGCTGAGGGCAAGTGCGGTGAAGGCAAGTGTGGCGAGGGCAAGTGCGGTGAAGGCATGGGCGAGCACAAGCACGCCAAGGGCAAGAAGGTCATGGAAGGGAAGTGCGGCGAAGGGAAGTGTGGCGAAGGGAAGTGTGGCGAAGGCAAGGGTGAGCACAAGAAGGCCGCAGAGGGGAAATGTGGCGAAGGCAAGTGCGGCGGCGACAAGAAGAAGGCCGACGACAAGGCCAAGGAAGGCAAGTGCGGCGGCGCGATCTGAGCTGACGCCAGCCACGCACGGCTGACGACGGAGCCCCGGGCAACCCCCGGGGCTCTTTTTTTTCCCGCAGCGCACGCGGCACACTGCAGCCCATGACCGCCGCCCGCACCAAGCGCCGCTGCCACTGGGCCGGCGCCACCGACCCGCTCTACCTCGCCTACCACGACCGCGAGTGGGGCCGGCCAGTGCGCGATGACCGCGTGCTGTTCGAGTTCCTGGTGCTCGAAGGCGCGCAGGCCGGGCTGAGCTGGATCACAATCCTCAAGAAGCGCGAGAACTACCGTCGCGCCCTGCATCGATTCGATCCGGCCAAGCTCGCGCGCTGTGGCGCGCGCGACGTGCAGCGCTGGCTGCGCGACGCAGGGCTCGTGCGCAATCGCCTGAAGCTCGAATCGGTGATCACGAACGCGGTGGCGTTCCGCGCGGTGCAGCGAGAGTTCGGCAGCTTCGCCGTCTACCTTTGGGCGTTCGTCGACGGTCGGCCGTTGGTTAACCGGCCGCGCGGGATGCACGGCGTGCCGGCCAGCACCGCGTTGTCGGACCGCATCAGCAAGGATCTGAAGCGCCGCGGCTTCCGTTTCGTCGGCAGTACGATCGTCTACGCCTACCTGCAGGCGGTCGGTGTGGTCGACGACCACCTCGCGATCTGCTTCCGCGCGCGCAAGGCGCGCCGTTAGCGCGCGACGCTGATTCACGGCACTACTTCGCGAAGATGCGCCCGTCGTCAGCGAAGGCCTTGAACTCGAGCGCGTTGCCGGAGGGGTCGCGCAGGAACATCGTCGCCTGCTCGCCGACCTGACCGGCGAAGCGGACCTGCGGCTCGATCAGGAACTCGACACCTGCGGCGCGCAGCCTGCCTTCGAGCGCGCGCCACTCCGACATGGTCAGGATCACGCCGAAGTGGCGCACCGGGACGTCCTCGCCATCGACGGTGTTGGTGGCGCTGGCGTTGGATGTGTCTGTCACATGTGCAGAGAGTTGGTGGCCGTGCAAGTCAAAGTCGATCCAGTGCTCCGCTTCGCGCCCGACCTCGCAGCCGAGCGTTCCGCTGTAGAAGCGACGCGTCGACTCGATGTCGCGCACCGGGAAGGCGAGGTGGAAGGGCCGCAGCGGCATCAGCCGCCCTCGAGCCAATCGCGTGGTTTCAGGTACGCGGTGAGCGCCGCCTCGCGCGAACCAGGCTCGGGCTCGTAGCCGTACTGCCAGCGTACCCGTGGCGGCAGCGACATCAGGATCGACTCGGTGCGTCCGCCAGACTGCAGCCCGAACAGCGTGCCGCGGTCCCACACCAGGTTGAACTCCACGTAGCGGCCACGCCGGTAAAGCTGGAACTCGCGTTCGCGCTCGCCGAAAGGCTCGTCCTTGCGGCGTTCGACGATCGGCCGGTAGCCCTGCATGAAGCGGTGACCGACCGCCCGCACGAACGCGAAGCAGCGCTCGAAGCCCCACTCGTCGAGGTCGTCGAAGAAGATGCCGCCGATGCCGCGCGCCTCGTCGCGGTGCTTGAGGAAGAAGTACTCGTCGCACCAGCGCTTGTACTTCGGATAGACCTCGGCGCCGTAGGGCGCACAAGCGTCGTGCGCAGTGCGGTGCCAATGCCGGCAATCCTCGTCGTAAGGGTAGAACGGCGTCAGGTCGAAACCGCCGCCGAACCACCACACCGGGTCGTGACCGGGCGGCCGGGCGACGAAACAGCGCACGTTCATGTGCGTGGTCGGTACGAACGGATTCTGTGGATGGAACACGAGCGAGACCCCCATCGCCTCCCACGGGCTGCCGGCGATCTCAGGCCGCCGTGCGCTGGCGGCGGCGGGCAGGCTGAGGCCAGCGACGTGCGAGAAGCCGATGCCGGCCTGCTCGAACACCGCGCCGTCGCGCAGCACGCGGGTGTCGCCACCACCGCCCTCGGCGCGGTGCCAAACGTCGTTGTCGAATCGAGCGTGACCGTCGATCGTCTCGACCTCGGCGGCGATGCCGGCCTGCAGGTCGCGCAGGAATCCAAGGACCTCACGCGTGTCGACGGTCGTGCTCATGGACCGATTCTAGCGGCGGGTAGTGTGCGGCGGCGCGTTTGGCTCGCGGCGCGACTTCAGGTCTGCCTGCGGGAGCGCCGCGAGCCA
>JANNEA010000107.1:0-7952 GCA_031388175.1 Gammaproteobacteria bacterium | reverse complement strand
CAACGTGCAGTCCGACCACCTCGGCATGCATGGCATCTACACGCTGGAGCAGTTGGCCGAGGTCAAGCGGGTGGTGATCGAGGTCGCGACTGATTGCGCGGTGCTCAACGCCGACGATCCGTTGGTGCTGCGCATGGGCGGCCACACCGAAGCCACCAGCATCTGCTATGTCACGCTCAACCCGAAGCATGCCTTGGTGCGCGAGCACATCCGTGCCGGTGGTCGTGCCTGCGCACTCGAGGACGGCGTGAACGGACAGATGATCACGCTCTACGACAAGGGCTCGCACATCCCGCTGCTCTGGACGCACCTTATCCCGGCCACGCTCGAGGGCCGCGCGCTGCACAACGTGCAGAACGCGATGTTCGCCGCCGCGATGGCGTTCTCGCTCGGCATCAAGCTCGATCCGATCCGCCAGGGGCTGCGGACCTTCGACGCGACCTTCTTCCAGGCGCCGGGCCGCATGAACGTGTTCGATGAGCACCCGTTCAAGGTGCTGTTCGATTACGGCCACAACGCCCATGCGGTCGGCGTGATGGCGGACCTGGCCCAACGCCTCGATGTCACCGGTCGGCGGATCGTCGTCGTCACCGGCCCCGGCGACCGCCGCGACGAGGACCTGCGTGAGATCGCCAAGGCGGTGGCGGGCCGCTTCGACCACTACATCTGCCGCCGCGACGACAACCTGCGCGGGCGCGCGCCCGGCGAAGTGCCCGAGCTCATCGCCGCCACGCTGCGTGAGCTCGGCGTGCGCGAGAAGCAGATCAGCGTGATCCCCGACGAGCAGGAGGCGGTCGACGCTGCGCTGCGCATGGGCCTGCCCGGCGACCTGATCCTGATATTCGCGGATGCCTTGACCCGCTCCTGGAAGCAGATCACCAAGTTCCGCCCGCAAGGCGCGCCGAGCGAGAAGCCGCGGCCCAAACCGCTGCCGCCGCAGGAGCTCCGTGGCGAGGCGGCGTTCGACCAGGCGGCGCTCACCAACATGGAAGGCATGATCCGCGATGAACGCGGCATCCGTTTCGCACCAGAGGGTGAGGACTGAACGCCTCGTTCTGATGGAACCCGCGCTCCCGCCCGAACTTCCGTTCAGTGATTCCCGCCGCCTGATCGGCAGCAACCTGTACTTCGCTGGCGGTGGCGCAGTGCTCGAGGCGCGCGTCGCCGTGGATCCGGCGCTGATCACGAGCTGGCGCCAGCAGGTGATCGACGCCCGCGCCGAACTCCGCTGGCCCGAGCGCCCGATCGTCACGCGGGCCCATGCCACCGGCGCGCAGTTCGCGCTCGGCGCGCCGGTCGACCAGCTCTACACGGCGACTGAGGTCAACGAGTGGGCGTTGTGCGCCGCGCTCGCGCTGCTCGGACGCGCCGCGGAGGCGGACCTGCTGGCCGTGTTGCGCGACGCGGCCGAAGCCAACCCTTCGCCGCCGGCCCAGGCGACCGGGCTAGCGCCCGAGATCGCGCGCGACCTGGCATTCGTCCGGCTCAAGGCGGTCGCCGCCGCCGAGCGCAACCCGCAGCTGCGCGCCCTGATGGACGCGGCGCGGGCCCGCGGCCTGCCCTACATGCTCGACGACACCGGCGTGACGCTCGGCTTCGGCAGCGGCGCCCGGTCGTTCGCGCTCGACGCAGTGCCGGCGCTCGACGCGGTGCCCTGGGATACGCTGCACGCGATCCCGCTCGCGGTCGTGACCGGCTCCAACGGCAAGACCACCACGGTGCGGTTGATCGCGGCGCTGCTCGACGCCGCCGGCCAGGTCAGCGGCCATTGCTGCACCGACGGCGTGTTCGTCGCCGGCGAGGCGATCGGCGAGGGCGATTACTCCGGCCCGCAAGGCGCGCGCCGCGTGCTGCGCGATGCGCGGGCCACCGCCGCGGTGATCGAGACGGCGCGGGGCGGCATCCTGCGTCGCGGCCTCGCGTTCTCGCGCGCCGACGTCGCGGTGGTCACCAACGTGAGCGCCGACCACTTCGGCGAGTACGGCATCCACGACCTCGACGGCCTGGCCGACGCCAAGCTCGCGGTCGCGCGGCTGGTGGACGGTTCGCTCGACGGCAAGGCGGGGCTGCTGGTGCTCGACGCCGACGACACGCTGTTGCACGCGCGTGGCGCGGCGCTCGCGTCCGCGGGCACGCCGGTGGCCTGGTTCGCGCTCGACTATGAGGATGCGGAGGCCGCCGGCGGTCGCGCCTGCTGTGGAGTTCGTGGGAAAGAGGGCGACGGGCGCCTGGTGCTCAAGTGGGAAGGTTCGACCTACGCGCTCGGGGTCGTCGCCAACATGCCGCTCACGGCGGGGGGTGTCGCCGACTACAACATCAGGAACCTCGCCGCCGCGGCGCTTGCCGCGTGTGCGCTCGGCGTGCCGGTGGCGACGATCGCTGCGGTGTTCGCGCGCTTCGGCGCCGACCCGCGCGACAACCCGGGCCGGCTCGAGCGCCACGAACTCGGTGGCGTGCACCTGTTGATCGATTACGCCCACAACGCCGAGGGGCTCGACGGCCTGCTGCGGGTGGCTGAGACGCTGCGCGGCCGCGGCAGCCATCGCGGTCGCCTGGGCCTGTTGCTCGGTCATGCCGGCAACCGCCAGCAGGCCGACTTCGAGCGCCTCGCGGCGTCAGCCGCGGCGGCGCGACCGGACCTGATCGTGGTCAAGGAGATCGAGGGCTTCGAGCGCGGCCGCGCGCGCGGCGAAGTGCCGGGGTTAATCCGCCAGGCGCTGCGCGACCAGGGCCTGGCCGAGCGCTCGCTGGCGATGGCGCCGGACGAGATCGGTGGGGTGCGCCACGCGTTGCTGTGGGCGCATGCGGGTGACGTGCTGGTGCTGCCGGTGCATGCACTCGCAGCGCGGGCCGCGACACATGCCTTGATTGGGACGCTTGGCGCGCAACGCTGGCAGGCGGGGCAGCCGCTGCCCTAGACCTCATGGCAGCCGGCGAAGGCCCAGCAGCTTCGGTTGCATCGCCGCGGCCTTGAGGCTGCCGCCGTTGACCCTAATCGTGATGCGGTGCGTGCCGCGCAGGTAGTGCAGCGCGACGCTCTTGTCGTCATAGGGATCGAGCTGCCAGCGCGCGCCGTCAGGATCGCGCGGGATGGCGGTCGTCTTGCCGGCGAGCGTCTGCTGGTAGTAGGCGTTGCCCTTCTGCTGGTCGGCCGCCGACATCACCATCTGTTCCACCCACAGTGTCATGTGGCCATCGCTCTGCCCGTAAGCGCAGCTGTAGTTGATGCCGCCTGGGAACGGCATCTGGTAGGGCTTGCCTGCCTTGACGCTCACGCCGAGCGCCGCGATGACTTCGGCCGGTGTGTAAGGGCAGGTCACGGCCTTGGGCAGCGCGGCCGTCGCCGCGGGCGCGGGCGCGGGCTTGGGCGCCGGCGCGACGCTGAGCGAGGCCTGTGCCGCGGCAGCGTTCGCGTAGCCGCCGGCATCGGTCACGAACGACGGGCCGGCCAGCGGCTTGGTCAGTGCGAGCGTGACCGCGACCTCGTCGCCCGGCATGAGCATGCTGATGCTCCCGGGCAGCGTCATCGTCGCCGCGACTTTGCCGGAAGGCGCCAGCACCTCCACCGCATGGTCGACGTAGAAGTTGCCGCGCACGACCTTGATCGTGACGCTGACGCGGGTCGGCGTGCCGCTCGGTGAGGTCGAGAGCACGCGCGCCAGGGCGGCGTCGTTGGCGGCGTGAGCCGCGGCGGCGATCAGGCCGACAGCGATGATGATGAGCGAACGCATCAGCGGACTCCCTTGAGGTCGAAGTGGGGATTCTCGATTAGGCCGAGCTTGTTGCCGAACGGATCCAGCACCGATGCGACCTTGATGCCGTCGCCGACGTCGGTCACGGGCTCGAGCGGTGTGGCACCGAGCGCCACGATCCGCGCGTGCTCCGCGGCGCAGTCGCTCACGCCCCAGTAGGCGCAATTGCCGTCGGCGCCGGGCGTGGCGTCGGGCACCAGGCCGAGCTCGAAGCCGCCGACGGTGAAGCCGCAATAGAACGGTTGGTCGAAGTAGGGCTCCTGCCCGAGCACCTTCGTATAGAAGTCCTTCCCTTTGGCGAGGTCGGGTGCGGGATAGAGCGCGGTGCGCAGTCCGAGGATCATTCGGCCTCCTGCTCGGGCTTGGCGCGAGCGAGCAGCGCTTCGAAGCGTGGCTTGCCGTCGCGGGTGAGCGAATAGGTGAGCGTGGCGCCATCGGTAGCGACGCTGATTGTCCAGACGTTGGTCGCCGCAGCGGGGATCATCGTCGCGGTGTGGGCATCGGCCTTGAACGCCTGGCGCAGCGCCGAACCCAAGGCGTCGGCCAGTCCGCCGTAATCGGTGATCGCATCAGGCGTGCCGTCGGCATGGCGGTGGTCGTGCTTGAGCTGGATGCCCGCAGGCGTGCGCGTGAACACCCAGGTGCGGGAGCGGTCATCGCCGACCTGGAACGGCACCCGGACCTCAGCGGCGGTGCAGCTCGCGAACCGCGCGACGAGCGGCTTGCCGAAGAAGGCGTCCTGCGGGTCGGTGGGGAACACCGACTTGCCTTCGAAGCTCGCGCCGCAGAGCCCGCGCAGCGATTCGAAGAACGCGGTGCCAGGCGGCGGACCGGCCGCGGCGACCGCCGTTGACAGCGCGAGCGTAGCGAGCAGAGCGCGGATCACTGCGGGCGGTGGCCGTAGCTCAGCACGCGGGTGATCCGCCAGTCCGCGTCGTCCTTCTGCCAGACGATTGTGAACTCGGCCTGGCCCTCGCACTGCCTGCCGTCCTGCGAGCAGAAGCGATGCCGGCCAGTCTCGATCGCGCCGAAGTCCTTGATCGGATACACGCGCAGGCTGTTGTCGACCAACACGCGCCGGTACTTGCCGCAGGCATTCTTCTCAGTGTTGGCGAGCATCGCCTTGCGGCTGAAGGTCGCACCGCCGGTGTCGTGATAGAACTCGACGTCCTTGTCGAAATAGCCGCCATGCAGCTTCAGCTGCTCCTTGTCGCTGCAGCGATTGAAGGCGTCGAACACCGCGTGGTCGAGCTTGGCGATCGCCAGGTCGAGCGAGTCGGCGACGCGCGCCGCGGGCGCGGTCGAAGGGCCCGTAGCGCAGGCGGTGAGCAGGGCGCAGCAGCCCGCGAGGATCGTGGAGCGGAGTGGGTGGTGCATGGTCAGGCCTTGAACGGCGCGGTCTCGCCGGGCCGGCGCAGCATCTTGTTCATCTCGTCGAGGTGCAGTTCCTCGTCGTGGATCATCGTCCGTGCGTACTCCTCCAGCACGATCGACTTGCCTTCGACCAGCGCCAGCAGCTTCTTGTAGCAGGCGACCGCGGCGCCCTCGTGCTCGAGGCTCTCGCGCAGGATGTCACCGATGTCGTGGTTCTGCGTCTCGAGCAGCGGCCCGATCTTGAGCGACGGGTGACCGCCGAGCATCGTGACCATCTCGCCGGCCTGGTGCGCGTGGGCCAGGCCGTCGTCGGCGTTGGCCTTGAGCCAGGACACGATCGGGATGCGGTTGTAGCCGTAGACCATCAGCGAATAGTGCGTGTAGCGCACCACGCCCGCGAGCTCGAGCTCGAGGATCTCGTTCAGGACCTCGATGGTTTGCTGCTTGGTCTTCTCGTCCATGGCGCCTCCTTGGGCGAACCGCATTCGCGTGCGTTACTTCCCGCCGACCATCGGCGCCGCGATCATGCCCTTGGCGCTGTAGGTGATCGGCACGATGTGATAGCGATAGATCATGCCGTGGTCGCCCACCAGGTAACCGTGCGTCGCATCGGGGAAGGTGACCGCGTTGACGTTCGCCGGCACCGGGAAATCCCTGGAACTGAAGTTGCGGCCGCCGTTGGTCGAATAGGCGATCTTCTTGCCCATGATGATGACGCCGAGCTTGCCGCCGGCCATCGCGTAGCGCGCGCTCTCGCCGCCGAACGGAGTGATCGCGCCAGTCCAGGTCTCACCACCGTCGGCGGTGATCAGGGTCTTGCCTATGTAGGTTGTGACCAGACCGTCGTTCTCGCTCCAGAAGAAGCCCTGCTTGCCGCTGTCATCCATCTTCTCTGGCGCCGACATCGTCCAGGTCTCGCCGCCATCCTTGGTGCGGGCCACCACGGTGCTGGGCTTGCTGCTGCCGGAAGTCTGGCCGACCGCGTAGCCCACGGCGGCGCTGGGGAAGGTCATGTCGCGGAAATAGCAGCCCATCTTCCGCGCCAGCCCATCCACCTCCATGTTCACGGCGCAGGCGGCGGCCTGCTTCCAGTTCTTGCCGCCGTCATCGGTGCGCTTGATCACGCTGCCGGCGGTGAAGCCGGTCTGCGGCGAGACGAAGTTCATCGCGAGTTCATGCTGCGACAGCCGGCCGAGGTCCTCCCACGAGGCGCCGCCATCGGTGGTGCGCATGAGCTTCTCAGCGCCACCTCGAACCCAACCGACCTTGGCGTCGAGGAAGAACACTTCCCAAAGCTCACGATCGCTCGATTCCGTGTCGCCGCCCAGCTGGACCTGCCAGGTCTTGGCGCCATCCGTGGTGTGCAGGACGGTGTTCTTGTCGCCGACCGCCCAGCCCTCTTCAGCGGAGATGAACTGCACATCGCGCAGGTTGAGGTCCTGCGGGTAGTTCGCCGGTTCCCAGATCGCTTTCCACTTGGGTGGTTCGGCTTTGGGTGGCGCTGCGGCGGGCTGTGCGGCGAGCGTCGCAGCCCATGCGACCAAGAACGAACCGACGATCGACAGCGACAACTTGCGCATGACGCACCCCCTCGGTTTGGGTTGGGAAGTATACGCCCGCGATCAGTCGAGTATCTTGGTCGGCATGTGCGCTCATGGAAAGCGGGAGAGCAGACGGTGAGCAAGGGCTTCATGCTCGCGATCACGCACGAGCACCTCAAGCCAGGCGAGAGCCTGGCCGAGATCCTGTTCGGCCTGATCATGACGCTGACCTTCACGCTCGGCGCCGGCCTGATCATCCAGGACGGGCCGGGCGCGGTGCGCGAGCTGCTGATCGCGACCATCGGCTGCAACATCGCCTGGGGCGTGATCGACGGCGCGCTCTATGTCACTGGCCAGGTGTTCGAGCGGGCCCGGCTACGGAAGGTGAGCGACGACATCCGCGCCGCCGCCGACGAGCACGCCGCCGCGACGATCGCCGCCGACGAGCTCTCCGATCTGCTCGGCGGAGCCTCCGACCCGAGCGAGCGCGAGGAAATCGGCTTAAGGATGGCGCGCGTGGTGCGCGCGTCCAAGCCGCCACCGGTCGGCTTGAAGGTTGCCGACCTCAAGGGTGCGCTCGCCTCGTTCGTGCTGGTGTTCATCGCCAGCCTGCCGGCGGCGCTGCCGTTCGCGCTGCTCGATGACGCGACGCTCGCGCTGCGCACCTCGAACGGCGTGTTGATCGCGCTGCTGTTCGTCGTCGGCTACCGCTGGGCCGGCCACACCTCGCTCACGCCCTGGCACACCGGCCTGGCGCTGGCGGTGGGCGGTCTGGCGATGGTCGCGGTCGCGATCGCGTTGGGCGGTTGAGCCGCTGACGCATCACGGCATCGGTCACTCCGATCGATTCAACTGCCGCCGTCGCCCCCACCGCCACCGTCTCCGCCAGCGTCGCCGCCGCCATCGCTTGGCTCAGACGCATCGTGGCTCGCGTTGATGAGGGGCGCCGCGGACGCCACGAGGCCGTCGTCGGCCGTGCGGCCCTGACGCTTGCGCGTCGTTGCCTTGTGGCGGGCGAACATGATCGCGAGCACCAGCAGGGCGACTGCGACGATGAGTCCGATGATGATCATGGGTTCCATTTGGAGCCTATTGCCGAGTCCCGGCGCAGCATCAACACGCCGATCCAGGCGAACCACACGATCTGGCCGAGACCAAAGACCGCGCCAACCTCAGTGAGCGGCGGCGCAATCGTGAGGATCCCGGCCGTACCAACTGCAACACCCAAGTAACCGAGAGACCTCGGGAGTGCGCTGGAACGGAGCGCCACGGCGCTGATCAGAAG
>JANNEA010000099.1:0-5407 GCA_031388175.1 Gammaproteobacteria bacterium | reverse complement strand
CGCTCATCGCGGCAAGCGGCACGCTCGACAGCACCGTGCCGTCGGCTCCGACCACGGCCAGCCCGGCCGTGGTGCCGACGTAGAGGCGGTCGTTCTTCACGAGCAGCGACACCGTGGCGCCTATGGCGCTGAGGTCGGGCGCTTGCACCGTGGCCGGCGCAGGCGGGACGCGCTTGATGTCCTTGGCGTATGCGGTGGCGCCGAGCGCCGTGCCGATCAATGTGAGGACGAGAGTCGCCGCGGGCCGTAAGCGCATGGAATCCTCCAGACGTCAGAACAGGGTCAAGAATTATAGATCCGCCGAGCCGGCCCGCCTATGGGCAAGAACGCCTACCCTTGTCCGCAGGTCACTTCCCGAGCATGTAGAGCTGCCAGAGATCCTTGCGGCTCATGTGCAGGAACGGCTTGATCGCCAACAGCGCGGTCGGACCGATTACCCGCTCCAGGTAGCGCATCTCCTCGAACTTGGCGCGCGTCGGATCATCGATGCCAACCTCGAAGCCGCCCTCGCGCATCATCAGCACGCCCTTGGCGCGCAGCGCGAGCTCGACGTGCAGCCGCAGGTAGCAGACCAGGTCGGCCACCACCTCGCCGCGGAACTTGCGCTTCAGCGTCTCGAGGAAGTCGCCGACCGGTGAACGCGACAACTCCCCCGAGTTCAGGAGTTCGAGCAGTTCGGTGTCGGCATCGAAGCCCACGCCGAGCCAGTCCTCGACCGCCTTCTCGCTGCGCTGGAACACCAGCATCATCAACGGCGGCAGCAGCAGCAGGATGCCGATGGTCTGCAGGATCGGCGACAGGAAGAAGTGGTTGAAGCCGGAGTGGATCACCGCGGCCAGCAGCAGGCCAGGCAGGAACGCCATCAGGTCGGCCCGCCCGCGCTTGTCGACCAGCGCCAGCGCGGTGACGCCGAAGATCGCGGTGACGCCGCCGTGCATGATCGCAGTACCGAAGCCACGCACGATCCAGACTGCGATGTGCGCATCGGGCATCAGGCTGAGGTACCAGAGGTTCTCGACCATGGCGAAGCCGGCGCCGACGCCGACGCCGAAGATCGCCGCGTCGACCAGGAAACCGATGCGGTGGGTGCGGATCAGCATCACGATGATCGCGCCCTTGAGCAGCTCCTCGACCAACGGTGCGACATAGCGCGAGTACTGTTTGAGCTCGAGCCCGGTGGCATCGATGGCCCAGTTGCTGGCGACATAGCTGGCGAGCGCGGCGGCGCCACCGAGCGCAATCACCGTCAGGATCGTGCGCAGCCGCACCAGCTTGTAGCTGTCGAGCAGCAACAACGACGCGAGGAAGAAGCACACTGGAACAAGCGCCAGCGGCACCCGCGCCAGCAAGGAGAGGTCGAAAGCCGCCATCGTCAGTAAAGGACCTTCAACGAGACCATGGCCTCCTCCCGGTCGGGCTGGCCCTGCTCGAAGCCGAGCGCGTAGCCGAACGAGAGCGTCATCTCCTGGGCGTGCATCACATAGAACTGCAGGTCGAACTGCGCGCCCACGTTGCTGAGCTCGCGCTTCAAGACGGAGTCATCAGGGTTCAGCACCAGCGCCGAGGCGAACAGCGCCGGTCGGCCCCATGACAGGTAGTTCGCCGGCGAGCCGATCGAGCGGAAGCGGATCGGCGGCAGGTTCCACTCGACCATCGCCCGCGTGTAGGTGCGTCCGCCGACCTCGGCGATCTCGAAGCCGGGGAAGCTGAAGTGGTCGCGGTAGCGCTTGACCTCGCCGTGGTCGACGTAGTTGTTGCCGAACCCGCCGAAGAAGAAGTTGGCGAAGGGATCGGCAGCGAGACCGTCGGACCAGCCAGCGCCAGTACGCAGCCAGAGCGTCGAGTGCTCGACGAACATCGGGATGCCGAAACTCACGCCGCCGAACGCCGCCGGGATGGTGTCATCGTGGACCTGGTTCACGATCGCGTTGAAGTCCCAGCGCCAACCCTTCTCCTCGTCCACGTTGCCAAGCGAGTTGACGATGTAGCGGTAATCGAGCGTGAACCGACCCGTGATCAGCTCCTCGCTCGCGACCGGCACGCCCTGGAAGTACGGCAGGCTGTCGAGGTTGTCATGCACCGCAAGCCGCAGCTCCATGTCGAGGTTGCGCGGCTTGTCGAAGATCAGGGCCGAGTCGTAGTCGATGTACCAGCTGTTGCCCTTGCGGCTGGTCTTGGTCGGGCCGAACAGGTCGTAGAAATCGGCGTCGTTGTACTTGAACGTGACCTTCGTGCTGCGGTGCCTGTAGGAACCCTCGAAGTGGACGCGCTCACCAGGGGTGAGCAACTCGTCGGGGCTGTACGACAGCGTCAGCTTGATCTGGTCGAGGCCGATCGGGTCCGAGATGTTCATGTGCATGCCAGCGCCGATGCTGTCCTTGTAACCCTCCAGCACTGGGTAGAACGACTGGATGCCCATCTCGGACGGCGCGATGTAGTCGCCTTTCGACTTGGTCAGCGCGTCGAGGTCGATGCGGTTCGGCGAACCGACCTTCCAGGTCTGCACCACCGGATGCTTCTCGGCGATCTCGGCGCCGAGGAAGGTGATCGCACTAAGGTCCTCGAGCGGCTTGGCCCCGATGAAACCGGGCACGAAGCCCTGCCCCGCGTAGTCGAAGGCCAGCATGCGGCCATCCGCCAGCGGCAGCGGCCGGAAGAAGCCGGTCTCGGCGTTCGACAGCGCGTCGATCTTCGCGGTCGCGAGGTCGTAGCGGTAGATGTTCGACACACCGGTGTAGTACGAGCTGCCATAGAGGCTCTTGCCATCCGGCGCGAACACGAACCCTTCCGGCACCGCACTGCCGAAGTCGAAGCTGCTGGTCACCTTGGGCGTGCCGGCCAGCAGCGACTCGATGCTGTAGACGCGCAGCGATTGGTCGCCATTGATGGCGACGAACGATCCGGACAGCTGGGTGCCGTCGGGCGAGATGTCCAGGTCGTAGAGCAGCTCGCCGTAGGGGAAGGTCATCACCTGGTTGTAGGTCGTGTACGGATGCGGCATGCGCACCAGCGTGACCAGGCCGTTGAGATGGCGCACACCCCACAGCGAACGATCGGCTGCGTTGTAGACCAGGTCGCCGATGCGCGCGTCCTTGAACACGATGCGCGACTCTTCCTGCTCGAGGTCGTAGGCGACGATGTCGCGGAACGCGCCGTTGTCGGTGGTGTAGTAGACGATCCGGTCCTGGGGATCCCAGGCCAGCGCGGTGACGCGGTAGAGCATCGGGCCCTTCACGTCCACGAACTGGGTCAGCGTACCGTCCTTGAGCGACATCGCGCCGACGTAGGCCGCGACACCGGGGTAGCGGAACGCAGCGATGATCTGGTCCTGCTTGCCGTCGTAGAACGTGCGCGAGATCGAGCCGAGCCCGGTCTTGCTCAGCGCTTGGTGCTTGGTGATCGGGTTGCGCGCGACCTCGACCAGGTTCGCTTCCTGGAACGCGTGCTCCCACTGGATCCAGTCCTGCCACGCCTCCTCCATCGGCTTGCCGAACACCTGCTCGAACTGGTCGGCGTAGTAGCGCTTCGAACCCTCGCGCCGCGCGATCCAATCCACCACCTTCTCGGGCGAATAGGTCAGGCCGAGGTAGGAGATGAAGCGCGTACCGTAGAGGTAGTTGTTCACACCGACCTGGAAGTCGACCTTGGTGCCTTCGGCCGCGAGGCCGCGAGGATCGTAGAAGTAGGCGTCGTCGCGGACCATCGCGCGGAACACCATCTCGTCGTAGGCACCCTGCGCGCGACCGAGGCCGCCGCCCATCCAGGTCTCGAGGAACACCGCAGTGCCCTCCATGAACCAGCGCGGCACCGTGACCCGCGGCGTGGTCAGGTAGGAGTACAGCAGGGTCTCAGGGTGTGCCGGGTTGATCTGGACCTTGCCGCCGAAGAAATGGCGCCAAGCCATGTCCTGGTCGGTCCACTGGTCCATCTGCGCCACGTGCACGAGTTCGTGGTTCATCAGCGCGAACATGCGCTCGCTGGCGACGAAGGTCTCGAACGAGAACGACAGCGGCGCGATGTCGACGATCAGCGCGTTGTTGGGGTTGGAGCGGGCGCCAGCGTTGCCGAAATCGCCGAAGTCCTTGAGCATCACGTTGACCGGGCCGTCGGGCTGCCAGCCCAGCACCTTCTGCTGCCATTGCATCGAGTTCTCGAAGCTGCGCGCCACATGTGGCGCGATGTAATCCAGCGTCGGGTGGAACCAGACCAGTTGCAGGTCGGAGGTTTGGAGCTGGCTCAGCTCAGCGGCCGGAGCCACCGCCGGTGCCAGCAGGAACAGCAGAATCAGGCGGGCGCGGCGCATTGCCCAACCATACCAAATGAAAGGGGCCGGGCGACTCGCGTCGCCCGGCCCCTGCTCTTACGGCTGGATCAGTTCTCGTTGCGGAGCTGGGCCGAGAAGGACGGGCTCTTCAGCATCGCAGCGAACGATGCGTCAGAGGCCAGCGCCGCGAAGTCGGCGCTCTTCGCGAGGGCCGCGAAGTCGGCATTCTTGGCCAGCGCGGCGAAGTCCGCACTCGAGGCCAGGGCCGCGAAGGCCTGCGGGTCCTTGGCCATCGCCGAGAACGCCTGCGCGTCCTTGGCGAGAGCCGCGAAGTCCGCGTTCTTCGCGAGGGCCGCGAAGTCGGCGTTCTTGGCCAGCGCCGCGAACTGGGCGTACGAGGCCAGAGCCGCGAAGGCCTGCGGATCCTTCGCCATCGCACCGAACGCCTGCGCGTCCTTGGCTAGTGCGGCGAAGTCCGCACTCTTCGCGAGGGCCGCGAAGTCGGCATTCTTGGCCAGTGCCGCGAACGCGGCGTCGTTGGCCAGCGCCTGGAACTGCGCGTGCTTGGCGAGCGCGGCGAAGTCGGCGCTCTTCGCGAGAGCCGCGAAGTCCGCGTTCTTGGCCAGCGCTGCGAAGGCCTGCGGCTCCTTCGCCATCGCACCGAACGCCTGCGCGTCCTTGGCGAGCGCGGCGAAGTCGGCGTTCTTCGCGAGGGCCGCGAAGTCGGCGTTCTTGGCCAGCGCCGCGAACTCCGCACTCTTGGCGAGCGCAGCGAACTGCGCGTCCTTGGCGGAAGCCGCGAAGCCCTGCGGATCCTTCGCGGCGGCCGCGAAGTCTGCGCTCTTGGCCAGAGCCGCGAAGTTCGCGTTCCGCGCGAGGGCCGCGAAGTCGGCGTTCTTGGCCAGCGCCGCGAACTGCGCACTGCGCGCGAGGGCCGCGAAGTCAGCGCTCTTGGCGAGTGCCGCGAAGGCCTGCGGATCCTTCGCCAGCGCGGCGAACTGCGGGCTGCGGGCTAACGCCTGGAAATCCGCGTTCTTGGCCAAGGCCGAGAAGTCCGCACTCTTCGCGAGGGCCGCGAAGTCGGCGTTCTTGGCCAGCGCCGCGAACTGCGCACTGCGCGCGAGGGCCGCGAAGTCAGCGCTC
>JANNEA010000067.1:0-5202 GCA_031388175.1 Gammaproteobacteria bacterium | reverse complement strand
GGCGTGATCATCGCCGCCGTGGTGCTGCTGCCGGAGGGCGTGGCGGCGCTGCGCGCCGCGCGCCGCAACCGGCTGCAGACCAGCCTCAACCTCGCGCTCGGTTCGGCGCTCGCCACCATCGGCCTCACGATCCCCACGGTCGCCATCGTCGCGCTCGCCTCCGGCTGGCCGCTCACGCTCGGCATCGATGCCAAATCCACGGTGCTGCTGCTGCTGAGCCTGATGGTGGCCACGCTCTCGCTCGGCACTGGCCGCACCACGGTGCTGCAGGGCGCGGTTCACCTGGTGATCTTCGCGGTCTACCTGTTCACCACAATCGTGCCCTAGAGCGTCGCGCGAGATGGAAGCACTTCTGGTCTCGACCGCCGTGGTCGCGCTCGCCGAGATGGGCGACAAGACCCAGCTGCTGGCCTTCGTGCTGGCGGCGAAATACAAACAACCGTGGCCGATCCTGCTCGGCATCCTGCTGGCCACGCTCGCCAACCACGCGCTCGCGGGCGTGGTCGGCGTCTGGCTCGCGAGCCTCGTATCGCCCGACACGCTGCGCTATGTCGTGGCGGCATCGTTCATCGGCTTCGGCCTCTGGGCGCTGCTGCCGGACACGCTCGAGGGCTCGCCCAAAGATCGTGCCGCGAGCGTGTTCCTGACCACGCTCGTCGCGTTCTTCCTGGTGGAGATGGGCGACAAGACTCAGCTTGCGACCGTGGCGCTGGCCGCGCGCTACCACGCGCTGGTGCTGGTGGTGGCTGGCACCACGCTCGGCATGCTGCTGGCGAACGCGCCGGCGGTCTGGCTCGGCGAGACGCTCGCCCACCGGGTGGACATGCGCGTGATGCGCTACATCGCGGCGGGGCTGTTCGTGCTGCTCGGTGTGGTCACGCTGCTGGTGCCGGCATGAGCGCACCCGCTGGCGCCAACGCCGTGATCGCCTTCGAGACCGCGCGCCTCCGGCTGCGCCGCCAAACGCTCGATGACGCCGTGTTCCTGCTCGCGGTGATGAACGACCCTGAGTTCATCCGCCACATCGCCGACCGCGGCGTGCGCACGCCGGACGACGCCCGCGCCTACCTCACGGCCGGCGCCCTCGCCTCCTACGCCGAGCATGGCTTCGGGCTGTGGCTGATCGAGCGCATGTCCGATGGCGCGGCGCTCGGCCTCTGCGGCCTGGTGAAGCGCCCCGCGTTCACTGATGTGGACGTTGGCTATGCCCTGCTGCCGGCGTTCCGCGGTGCGGGCTACGCGCGCGAAGCGGTGGCGGGAACGCTGGCGCACGCACGCGCGGCGTACGGCCTCACGCGGCTGATTGCGGTGGTGAGCCCGGACAACGTGCCCTCGCGCCGGCTGCTGGAACGCGAAGGTTTCGTGTTCGAGCGCATGGTGCGGATGACGCCCGAGGAGCCGGAGATCCTGCTGCTCGCGCGCGTGGCCGGCTAGAAGGTCTAGCCGGGTAGACTGCGCGCCATGGACCATCTGCCGGACCTCTTCGAACACAACCGCCGCTGGGCCGCCGAGAAGCTCAAGCGCGACCCCGACTACTTCGAGCGCCTGTGCGACATCCAGTCGCCCGACCACCTGTGGATCGGCTGCGCCGACTCGCGCGTGCCGGCCAACCAGATCGTGGGCCTCAAACCCGGCGAGCTGTTCGTGCACCGCAACGTGGCCAACGTGGTGCCGCCCGACGATGTGAACTGCGTGGCGGTGATCCAGTACGCGGTCGACGTGCTCAAGGTGAAGCACATCATCGTGACCGGGCATTACGCCTGCGGCGGCGTGCAGGCCGCGCTGTCACCGAGCAAGCTGCCGCAGCCGCTCGACACCTGGATCGCGCACGTGCGCGCGGTGCGCGACGCGCACAAGCCTGAGCTCGACACGATCGCGCACGAGCGCGACCGCTGGTACCGCCTCTGCGAGCTCAACGTGCTGGCGCAGGTGCGCCACGTGGCCGAGCTGCCGACGGTGAAGGACGCCTGGGCCCGCGGCCAGACGCTGGACGTGCACGGCTGGATCTATGACCTGCACGACGGTCTGTTGAAAGACCTCGGCGTCACCGTCGGCAATTAGGACACGCCTATGCGCATCACTGCACTGCTGTTCATCGTCGTCGGATCCACCGCTGCCGCGGCGCCCGCCGTGACCAAGCCTTACCCGCGCCCCGTGCCCGCGCTTGATCCACTGGCCGTCGCCAACGACAACTATCGCGTGGTGTTGGAGAACGACCAGGTCCGCGTGCTCGAGCACACGGTCGCGGTGGGTGGTGCTGAAGCGACTCACCGAATGCCCTGCCGCGTGACCTATGCGATGTCGCCACAGGGCTACAAGCTCGTGACCCAAGCGCCGAACGGGCCGCGCCGCGAGACCGTGCGCCAAGCGCGCGAGGGCTGGTGGTCGGGTGCCGAGGAGATCGCGCTCAAGAACAACGGCAACGCGGTCGCGCGTGAGTTGATCGTGGAATTCAAGCAGCCGCTGCCGGGCGCCAGCGACTGCACCACCGTCGGCACGCTCGCGGTTCTTGCCGTGCCGCCGAGCGGCCTCGCCTGGACCACCGACGCCGCGACCAAGGTCACGCGCGCAACGGTGTTTGGCGATCGCGCGGCCGAGGGGCCGTTCGCGCAGCGGATCAAGGTACCGGCCGGCTACCGCAGCGGGCTGCGCGCCTTTGATCGTGAGCTGTCGGCCACGGTGCTCGCAGGTGAACTGAAGGTCTCGTTCGGCGATGCCAGCACCGTGCAGACGCTGCCCGCCGGCGCCTACCTGCGCATCCCGGCCGGCGTGGTCTTCGATGAATCATCCGAACGCGGCGCCGAGTACGAGCTGCGCGGCGTCGGGCCGATGACGGTGATGCCGGGCAAGTAGCCCCGCTCGAGTAGCCGCGTTACATGCCGTGATAAAGTCCGTCCCCAGTTCACCGGAGGTCTAGCCGATGCGTCGCATCCTCGCCGTCTCGTTCGTCACCCTGCTGCTCGCCGCCTGCGGCGGGAGCACCTCCGTAAAGGATGTGTGGGTCGCCGACGGCTTCGCCGCCAAGCGCCCGAGCAAGATCGTGGTCATCGGCATCGCGCCGAACGACATCAAGCGCCAGCAGTTCGAGGACGCACTCGCCGCCAGGCTCAAGGACGGCACCGCCAGCCGCATACTGATGCCGCTGACCGAGCTGCTGAGCGACAAGGCGAAGTCGCAGGCTTTCCTCAAGAGCAAGGGCTTCGACGGCGCGGTCGTCGTGCGCGTGCTGAGCGTGGAACGCCACCAGGAAGCCATGCCGCAGCACGGCGCGGTGATGACCGGCAGCGGCGCGAACATGTGGGGCCACTTCGATCCCGGGGCCTACACCAGGGATTCCAGCTACGTGCTGGAGACCAACACCGTGGTGCTGCAGAGCGATCTGTACCGCGTGGACACCGGCGAGCGCCTGGTCACCGCCAGCACCAGCACCTTCAACGCCCAGGACATGGACAAGCTCGCCGGCGAGCTGTTCGACGCGGTGGCGGCGGCGCTGAAGAAGAAGGGCGCGCTCTGACGCTCGCGGCACCGCACGCGCTGGTACCCCCATGGCATTGACCCCCGGCCAAAAGCTCAGCGCAGCCGAGAAGATGGCGCGCATCCCGGTGAAGATCGAAGCGACGGTGACGCCGCTGAAGAAGCCGGCGTGGATCCGCGTGCCCGCCCCGACCTCGCCCGAGGTCGGCCGCCTCAAGGCGGTGCTGCGCGAGAACCGTCTGCACACGGTCTGCGAAGAGGCGTCCTGCCCGAACCTCGGCGAGTGCTTCGGCAAGGGCACCGCGACCTTCATGATCATGGGCGACATCTGCACCCGGCGTTGCACCTTCTGCGACGTGGCGCACGGCCGCCCCGGCACGCTCGACGCCGACGAACCCGTGAACCTGGCGCGCACCATCAAGGCGATGGCGCTCAAGTACGTGGTCGTCACCTCGGTCGATCGCGATGACCTCAAGGACGGTGGCGCTGGGCACTTCGTGGCCTGCATCCAGCAGATCCGTGCGCAGTCGCCGGCCACGCGCATCGAGGTGCTGGTGCCCGATTTCCGCGGCCGCATGGATGTGGCGCTCGCGTTGCTGCGCGAGGCGCCGGCGGACGTGTTCAACCACAACCTCGAGACCGTGCCGCGCCTCTACACGCAGGTGCGCCCGGGTTCCGACTATGCGCATTCGCTCAAACTGCTGGCGCTGTTCAAGCAGCAGCACCCGGGCGTGATCACCAAGTCCGGGATCATGCTGGGCCTCGGCGAGGAGCTCAACGAGGTCATCGCCACGATGCGCGACCTGCGCGCGCACGCGGTGGACATGCTCACCGTGGGCCAGTACCTGCAGCCCACCCGCCACCACCATCCGGTGATCCGCTTCTGGACGCCGGTCGAGTTCAAGCAGCTCGAGACGATCGGCTACGAGTTGGGCTTCGAGCACGTGGCCAGCGGGCCGCTGGTGCGCTCCTCGTACCATGCCGACCAGCAGGCGCACGACCTCGTCGCTTCGACGCCCCCTTGGGGGGCTGTCAAAGCCGTTTGAAATCGCGGCGGTCCTGCCTCCTGCTCATCGCCGCGCTCACTGCGGTCGCCTGCGACCGCGAGCCCGCTGCTCTGCCACTACCGCTCGCGGACGCGACCACGCCCCGCGCTGCGCCCTCGTTCGCTGCGCTCAGCACCCTGGTCTATCCGCTGGCTGGGCTGACGCCTGACCGCGTGCTGCTGACGCTCACCGACGGCCGTTTCGAGCCGAGCTTCGATGCGCCTGATCATGAGCAACTGGTGGCGCTGGCGGAGCTCGAAGCGCTGCATGCGATCGGCGACCTCGATGCGGACGGCAGCCCGGATGCGGCGGTGGTGCTGGCCTGGAGCGGCGGCGGCTCAGGGACCTTCTACGAACTGTTCGCGGTGTTGAACGAACCGAGCGGATTGCGCGCGCTGGACGGGATGCCGCTCGGCGACCGCATCGACCTCAAGTCGATCGCGGTGCAGGAAAGCCGCGTGCGGCTCGGCTACATCGGCGCGGGTCCCGACGACGCGGCCTGCTGTCCGACGCAGCGCTTCGACAAGGCCTTCGCGGTCGAGGCAGGCAAGCTGGTCGAAGTGCCGGTCCCTCCCGCGAGCCTGTAACTCGAACGCTGCAGCGTGGCGGGCGGAGAGCACTTGATGCCTCGGGCTCCCTAAGACGCGGACGCGATACCGGTCGCCCGAGGCATCAAGCGCTC
>JANNEA010000058.1:0-9343 GCA_031388175.1 Gammaproteobacteria bacterium | reverse complement strand
CCGGCGCAGTCGGCGTTTCAGAACGCCTGCTGCCGTTCATGCCGCTGCCGATCGTCGGCAAGGATGGCGATCGCTTCCGCTGGCTCGACGAGAAGGACCTGCCAAGGTCCATCGGCCGCCTGTCCGCCTTCATGGGCAACGCCGGCGTGCTGATCCGCGCCTACGTCTACGCCCGCATGCTCGGCCGCGAAGGCATGCAGCGGGTTGGCGAGTACGCCACGCTCAATGCCAACTACATGATGGCGCGCATGCGCGATGCCGGCTTCGCGCTCGCCTATCCGGAGCGCCGCGCCAGCCATGAGTTCATCGTCACGCTGAAGAAGCAGGCCAAGGAGCTCAACATCACGGCCAAGGATTTCGCCAAGCGCCTGCTCGATTACGGCTTCCACGCGCCGACCACCTACTTCCCGCTGCTGGTGCCGGAGTGCCTGTTGATCGAGCCGACCGAGACCGAGGCCAAGGACGCGCTCGACGGTTTCATCGCCGCGATGGTCAAGATCCAGCACGAGGCCGAGACCGACGGCGACATGGTCCGCGGCGCGCCCTACACGCTGCCGGTGCGCCGACTCGACGACCTGCGCGCGGCCAAGCAGCTCGATGTCGCTTGGAAGCAGGCCGCCGACGCATGAGCGCCGCGCGCACTGGCGGTGACGGCCTGCGCGGCTGGCCGCGCATCTGGCGCGCCGGCCGGGTTGGGCTCGGCGCCTTCGCTTGGGCCTGGAAGCACGAGGAGGCGCTCAGGCTCGAGATGATCGCCTGCACGCTGGCGCTGCCCGCGGCCTGGTGGCTGGGGCAGAGCGGCGTCGAGCGCGCACTGCTCTGGGGCAGCGTGGTGCTGGTGTTCATCATCGAACTGCTGAACACCGCGGTCGAGGTCACGGTCGACCGCATCTCGACCGAGCAGAATCCGTTGTCGGGTCTGGCCAAGGATCTCGGCTCGCTCAGCGTAGGCGCCGGCATCGTGCTCGCCTCCGGCATCTGGCTCTGGATCCTGCTCGGCCGATGATCGGCGCGGAACCACGATGCGCGCACTGATTTGCGGTTCGATGGCCTACGACACCATCATGGTGTACGGCGGCAAGTTCAGCGACGCGATCCTGCCCGACCGCGTCCACATGCTGAACGTCGCCTTCCATGTGCCGCGCATGCGCCGCGAGTTCGGCGGCTGCGCCGGCAACATCGCTTACAACCTGAAACTGCTCGGCGGCGTCGGCAGCCCGATGGGCACGATCGGTCTCGACTTCGCGCCCTATGCCGACTGGATGGACCAGCACGGCATCGACCGCAGCCACCTGCGCCAGGTCGACGACGCCTACACCGCGCAGGCCTTCATCACCACCGACCTCGACAACAACCAGATCACCTCGTTCCATCCGGGCGCGATGGACCACTCGCAGCTGTGCCTGGTGCCGCCAGAGGCGGGGTTCACGCTCGGCGTGGTCGCGCCCGACGGCCGCCAGGGCATGATCGACCACGCCGCGCAGTTCCACGCCGCTGGCATCCCGTTCCTGTTCGATCCCGGCCAGGCGATGCCGCTGTTCGATGGCGTAGCACTCGAGGCGCTGATCGCGCAGGCCCGCTGGGTCGCCTGCAACGACTACGAATCGCAGATGCTCTGTTCGCGTACCGGTCTTACGCTCGAAACGATCGCCACCCGCGTCGAGGCGCTGATCGTGACCCATGGCGCACAGGGTTCACATATCCACGCCGGCGGCAAGCTCCACGAGGTCGCGCCGGTGCCGGCGGCGAAGGTCGTCGACCCCACCGGCTGCGGCGATGCTTATCGCGCCGGCCTGATCCTCGGCCTGCAACGCGGCTACGACTGGGCCACGGTGGGGAACATCGCCGCTCTGGCGGGGTCGATAAAGGTCGAGCACGCCGGCACCCAGAACCATGCCTATACGCCTGACGAGTTCTGGGCGCGCTACCAGCGCGTCTTCGGCCGTCGCCCCTAGAGTGACCCCATGACGATCCGTCGAAACCCGCTACTGCTCCTCGCCCTGCTGCTCGCCGCCAGTGCTGCCGCTGGCCCCGCGGCGAAGCCTGCCGTGAATTCGACCGAGAGCGCGCAGTGGGCCAAGACCATCGAACTCGTCGCCGATTCGATCGTGACCGTACGCGTCGACATGGCGCGCGCCTTCGACACCGACTGGAACGCCAGCGCCCAGGCGACCGCGTTCGTGGTCGACGCCGAGCGCGGCCTGCTGCTCACCAACCGCCATGTGGTCACGCCTGGGCCAGTCATCGCCCAGGCGATCTTCCGCAACAAGGAGGAGGTCGAGCTCAAGCCGATCTACCGCGACCCAGTCCACGACTTCGGCATCTACCAGTACGACCCGGCCAAGCTGCGCTTCAATAAGCCCAAGGCGCTGCCGCTGCACCCGGAGCGCGCCACGGTCGGGCGTGAGATCCGCGTCATCGGCAACGACGCCGGTGAGCAGCTCTCGATCCTGCAGGGCACGCTGGCCCGGCTCGACCGCGAGGCCCCGGAGTACGGCCGCAACGTGTTCAACGACTTCAACACCTTCTACATCCAGGCCGCGTCAGGCACCTCGGGCGGTTCGTCCGGCTCGCCGGTCGTGGACATCGACGGCAAGGTCGTCGCACTCAACGCCGGCGCGCGCCAGAACGCGGCCTCGTCGTTCTACTTCCCGCTCGGGCGGGTGGTGCGCGCGCTCGACCTGATCCGCAAGGGTGAAGCGGTCACCCGCGGCACGCTGCAGACGATCTTCCAGTACAAGCCATTCGATGAGGTCGGCAGGCTCGGCCTGCGCGACGCGACCGAGACCGAGGTGCGCAAGGCCTTCGCCAAGGGCACCGGCATGCTGGTGGTCGAGCAGGTCGTGCCCGGTGGCAGCGGCGAGAAGCTGCTCGAGGTCGGCGACATCCTGATCCGCGTCGACGGCCAGCTCACCACCGAGTTCATCCCGCTCGAGACCGTGCTCGATGGCGCGGTCGGCAGGAAGGTGAAGTTCGAGGTCGAGCGTGGCGGCAAGCCGGTCACGATCGAGATCGAGGTCCGCAATCTTCACCAGATCACGCCCGCGGCCTACCTCGAGTTCAGCGGCGGCGTGCTCAACGACCTCTCGTACCAGATGGCGCGCCACCTCAACCGCGCACCTTCCGGTCTCTACCTTGCCAATCCTGGATACTCCTTGGCCACCGCCGGCCTGCCGCGCGGCGCGCTGATCCATTCGGTCAACGGCACGGCAGTGAAGGGCATCGACGACTTCGCCCGTGAGCTCGCCAAGTACGCCGACGGCGCGCGCATGACCGTGCGCTACTCCACGATCGAGCAACCGAACCGCGCGCTGCCGACGGTGGTCACGGTCGACCGGCGCTGGTACCCGGCACGGCTGTGCCGCCGCGATGACGCCAGCGGCCGCTGGCCCTGCCAGGACCTTCGCACCGACGCCGCGCTGGCGCCGTTGGCACCGGCTGCGGTCAACATCGCCAAATACGACGACAAGCGCACCGCCAAGCTCGCGCCCTCGCTGGTGCTCGTGAATTTCGACATGCCCTACCAGATCGACGGCGTCGATGGCGCGCACTACTTCGGCACCGGCTTGATCGTCGACGCCGCCGCCGGCCTGGTGGTGGTGGATCGCAACACCGTGCCGGTGTTGCTCGGCGACGTGCGCATCACCTTCGGCGGCTCGCTCGAGATCCCGGGTCGGGTGGTGTTCCTGCACCCGCTGCACAACCTCGCGGTCGTGGCCTTTGACCCGGCGCTGGTCGCCGGTACACCGCTCGCCAGCGCCGAGTTCGCGCCCAAGCCGCCCAAGGTCGACGACCCGCTGTGGGTCGTGGGCTACCGCGGCGACCAGACGCTCGCCCTGCACAAGGATGCGGTCAAGGGCTTCGAGCCGGTGGATTTCCCGTTGTCACCGACCTTCCGCTTCCGCGAGTCGAACCTCGAAATCGTCGCGCTCAAGGCCGGCAACGACGACCACGATGGCGTGCTCGCCGACGCCAAGGGCCGCGTGGTCGGCTTGTGGTCGTCGTTCGCCTACCAGCAGGGCCGCCAGGTGCAGCAGACCAACCGCGGCGTTCCAGCCGAGCTGGTGCATGAGGTGGTGGCGCTGGCCAAGGGCGAGCGCGCGCTGCGATCGCTCGAGGTCGAGCTCGGCGTGGTGCCGCTGGCGACCGCGCGCAAGCTCGGGCTGTCGGATGTGCGCGCCGCCGCGGTCGAAGCGCTCGAACCCGAGCAGCGCCGCGTGCTGCAGGTCGAACGCATGGTCGCCGGCGGCCCAGCGGCCAAGGTGCTGCGCGACGGCGATCTGCTGCTCACGATCGACGGCGTCGCGGTCAGCCGCTTCCGCGAGGTCGAGCGCCTGGCGCAGGAGCCAGAGCTCGCGGTCGTGGTGCTGCGCGATGGCGCCGAGGTCGCGCTCACGGTGCCCACGCAGGCGCTCGCCATGGATGAGACCAGCCGCGTGGTGCAGTGGGGTGGGGCGCTGCTGCAAAGGCCGCACCGCGTGGTGGCGGCGCAGCGCGCGCTGCCGCGCGACGGCGTGTTCGTCGGCTACTACTCGTTCGGCGCGCCGGCCAGCCGCTACGGCCTCACGCCGGGCCGGCGCATCGTCGCAGTGGACGATGTCGCCACGCCCGACCTCGATGCCTTCCTCAAGGTCGTCGCGACCAAGCAGGACCGCGCCGCGGTGCGGTTGAAGACGATCAACTGGAGCGGCATGGTCGAGGTGATCACGCTCAAGCTCGACCTGCAGTACTGGCCGACGTTGGAGTTCACCCGCGACGGTGCGGGCGTGTGGAGCCGGACCGACCGCTAGAAAAGGGGTCGAACTCTATCTTGCTACGGCGTGGTGGCGCCGGCGAGTTCGTGGAAACGCGGCTCGTTGCGCAGCGGCGCCCAGCGCGGGTCACGTTCGAGCGCGACGGTCGAGAGCTCGGCAGGGATTGTGAGCAACCGCGCCAGCACCGTGAGCGCCGCGTCGCGGTCGCCGATCTCGGTGAGCACCTGCGCCTGGCGCAGCAGGTATCGCGGTCCGAGCAAGGCATCGTTCTCTACCGGCACCAGTTCCACCGCACGCTGCGCGGCGGCCCGCGCACCGGCGCGCTCGCCGAGCGCGGCCTGCGCCATCGCCAGTGCGATCCACGCGCGCGCATCGTCGGGTGCCGCTACGGTCAGCGTCGCGAGCGCGTCGCGCGCGGCACTGAACGCACGCCGCGCGCCACGTGCGTCGCCGCCCGTGCGCAGCGCCAGACCATCGAGCAGCGCATGCGGCACCATCAGGTCCTGCATCTCCAACATCGAGGCCTGTGCCCCGGCGGCCGCCGCGGTGGCACAGGCCGCGTCGGCCAACCGCAGGCAGCGTTCGAAGCGCACCCAGTTGAACTCCGCGTCGAGCGCGGCGGCGGGTGAAGCCCGGGCGACGGCGGCCGCCAGCACCGAGTCGTCGCCGTGCCACAGGAAGTGCAGGCGGCCACGGTCGCCGGCGGCGGTGAGGTAGTCAGGGGCGAGTGCCAGCGCATGCTGGTAAGACTGATCGGCCTCGGCATAGCGTCGCTGGTTGAACAGGGTCAGGCCGCGCTCGTAGGGCAGCAGCGGGTTGCGTGGATCGACCGCGATCGCAGCATCGATCTGGCCCAACGCGTCATCCCAGCGACCGAGCCGGCGCTGCACGTAGCCGATCGCCGCGCTGATCTCGGCGTCGTTCGGTGCGCCACTCCGGGCGATCTCGAACTCGGCGAGTGCGCTCGGGTAATCACGGAACCCCCAGTAGTGGTAGAAACCGAGCGCCAGGTGCGCCTGCGGCAGGTTCGGATCGGCCCGCAGCGCGGCGTCGGCCGCGGCGCGCGCCAACGCGAGTCGCGTCGCGCTCCGGTCGCGGCCGAACCAATAGAGGCGTGCGTGCAGCTGGGCGGCATCGGCGTGGGCGTGGGCGAACCCTGGATCGCGGGCGATGGCTTGGGCGAACAGCGCGAGCGCGCTGTTCCAGTCGTCGTCGGTGCGCGCGGCGCGCGAGGCGTACTCGCGGCCACGGAGGTAGAGGTCGTAGGCCTCGGGGTCGTTGGTCGGCGGCTTGGCCAGGCCGGCGCGCTCGGAATCGGTGAGCGTGGCTTGCAGCGCGTGCGCGATGGCGGAGGCGACCTCGCTCTGGATCGCGAACACGTCGGTCAGCTCGCGGTCGTAGGTCTCAGCCCACAGGTGCGAATCAGTGCGCGCGTCGATGAGCTGGGCGGTGATCCGCACGCGGCCATCGGCACGGCGCACGCTGCCCTCCAGCACCGTGGCCACGCCGAGCTCCGCGGCAATTTCGCGCAGGTTCTGCGTGGTGTCGCGATAGGGCAGCACCGAGCTGCGCGAGATCACCTTGAGCTCGGCCAGCCGGGCGAGCTGGCTGATGATGTCGCCGTGCACGCCTTCGGCGAAGTAGGCGTCGGCGGGATCGACCGAGAGGCTGGCGAACGGCAGCACCGCGATCGAGCGTGCTTCAGCCTCACGCTGTGCCGGGCCGCGCAGGATCAGCGAGGCGCTCAGCACCAGCAACGCGCCCACCACCAGGATCATCGCGATGCCAGCGCCGCCGAGGCGGGCCTGTTCCGGTTCGGGCGCGGGTTCGGCACGGTGCGCGCCCAGCAGCCAGGCGCCGCCGCACCAGATCGGCAGGCCGATCAGCGCCAGCGCGTAGAGCGGCCGCAGGATCGTGGTCGGCCCGAGCAGGATCGGCACGGTCATCGACACGACCAGCATCAGGATCCAGCTCGCGATGGCGTACACGCCGGCGGCGCGGATCACGCCGCGGCGCTTGAGCTCGTTGCTGAACTGTTCGATGTCCATGCGGCGCACGTCCCCGACGTGGCCACAGGATAACTGACTCTATAAGAGGAGCATTAGAGGAGCAGGTGGTCCGGCTGCGTCAGCGGCGGGCCGCAGACCATGCCGCGGCAGACGTAGGCGGTGGCCTTGCTCGTCGCGACCTTGCTGGCCAAGGCGGGGGGAAGGTCCTCGGCCTCGGCCGGGATCGGGAACACGAGCTCGCCGATACGCGGCTTCGACTTGAGGATCGCCTGGAACGGCGCGAGGTCGTTGCTCTTGCCGCGCAGCACCACCACGCGCGGCGGCTCGAGCGTGTCGGCCAGCACCGACAGCAGCGTCGGGTGCGCATGCGGGTGGCGGTCCATGCCGGCCCAGGCCGCGCGCAGCGTGCGCTCGGACGCCTCGAGGTAGCGGGTCTCGCCCAGCAACCAGCCGAGCCGCTGCAGCACGCGCGCCGCCACGCCATTGCCGGAGGGCAGCGCCTCGTCGGTGAACTGCTTGGGGCGGAGCGCCAGCGTCTCGTGCCGGTCGCTGGTGAAGTAGAAGCCGCCTTCGGGCGCGGCGAAGCGCGCCAGCATCTCGTCGCAGAGGGCGATCGCGAGGTCGAGGTCCTTGCGCCGCCAGCGCGTCATCAGCAGCTCGAGCGCGGCGTCGGCGAGGAAGGCGTGATCATCGAGGTAGGCGGCGTTCTTGGCCACGCCGTCCTTCCAGCTCGCCATCAGGCGGCCCTGCGGCATGAGGTCGGTGGTGATTGCGTCCATGGCACGGGTCGCAGCGGCGACCAGCCCGCCGTCACCGAGCAGGCGCCCGGCCTGTGCCAGACCGCGGATCGCCAGCGCATTCCAGGCGGTCAGCACCTTGTCGTCGCGGGCTGGTGCAACGCGCAGCGCGCGCGTGTTGCGCAGCTTGGCCAGCGAGTTCTCGAGGTGATGGCGGATGTGCTCAGGTGTTTCGTCGAGCTGCTTGGCGAGCGTCGTCAACGGTCGACGCACCGTCAGATGCCAGCGGTCCTCGAAGTTCGGCGGCCCATCCAGGCCGTAGCGCGCGGCGAAGGTGCGGAATGCATCCATGCCGATCACCTGCTGCACTTCAGCCAGGGTCCAGACGTAGTAGCGGCCCTCGTGGCCCTCGCTGTCGGCATCCAGCGCCGCGCACCAAGCTCCATTTGGAGAATAAAGCTCGCGCTCCATGAAGGCGAAGGTCTCTTCGACGATCTCGCGGTGGCGTTCCTCGCCGGTGCGGGCATAGGCCTGCGCGTACAGCCCGAGCAGCGGACCGTTGTCGTAGAGCATCTTCTCGAAGTGCGGGATCTGCCACGCGTCATCCACGCAGTAGCGGGCGAAGCCTCCGCCCACATGATCGAACAGCCCGCCGTCGCCCATCTTCTCCAGCGTGAACAGCGCCATGCGGGTCGGCGGCGTCGGGTTCGGGTCGCGCAGCATGTGCTCGAGCGTGGCGGGGTGCGGGAACTTCGGCGCCGAGCCGAAGCCGCCCTGGCGCGGATCGAAGTCCTGTTCGAGCCGGATGCCGCCGGCGGTCAGCGGCTTGGTGTCGAGCCTAAGCTCGGTGCGCGGCGGCGGCGGCTCGAGCGTGGCCAGCGCTTCGCGCAGCGAGGCGTTCTGACGCCGGACCTCATCGCCTTGCTCGCGCCAGACGCGGCCGATGTGCTCGAGCAGCGTGCCGAAGGCCGGCAGACCCATCCGCGGTTCGGTCGGGAAGTAGGTGCCGGCGTAGAACGGCATCTTGTCGTCGGGCGTCAGGAACAGCGTCAGCGGCCAGCCACCGGCGCGCTGCGCCAACAGCTGGTGGGTGGTCTGGTAGACGCGGTCGAGGTCGGGCCGCTCCTCGCGATCCACCTTCACGCACACGAAGTGCTCGTTCATGATCGCTGCGATCTCTTCGTTCTCGAAGGATTCGTGCGCCATCACATGGCACCAGTGGCAGGCGGAGTAGCCGATCGAGAGCAGGATCGGCTTGTCCTGCTCGGCCGCCTGCGCGAACGCAGCCGGACCCCACGGGAACCAGTCGACCGGGTTCGTGGCGTGCTGCAGCAGGTAGGGGCTCGATTCGTCGGCGAGCCGGTTGGTCTTCTTCTTTCGCTCGATCATGCGGGGCGCATTATGCTCGGATTTGCTACCGTGCGCCGATGCATCTACCCAACGAGCTACCTCCACTGCAGTTGCGCAAGGACGAGGACCGTCGCTTGCGCGCCGGCCACCTCTGGGTCTTCAGCAACGAAGTCGACATCGCCAAGACGCCGCTGACCGCGTTCGAACCCGGCACCGCCGTGGTCATCCAGACCCATGCGGGCAAGCCGCTCGGCACCGGTTACGTCAACCCGCGTTCGCTGATCGCAGCCAGGTTGGTGAGCCGCGACCACGAGCATCCGTGGAACGCCTCGCTCATCGTGCACCGCCTCAAGGTCGCGCTCGCGCTGCGCGAGAAGCTGTTCGACACGCCTCATTACCGGCTGATCCACGGCGAGGGCGACGGCCTGCCGGGCCTCGTGGTCGACCGCTTCGGTGACGTGCTGGTCGCGCAGTTCACCACCGCCGGCATCGA
>JANNEA010000041.1:0-6004 GCA_031388175.1 Gammaproteobacteria bacterium | reverse complement strand
GCCAAACGCGCCGCTGCGCTTCAACCCGCACGCAACACCTGGCCCGTGACCGCGTCGCGGATCTCGGTAGGACCTGAGAGTCCACCGCAGGGGGCGTCGATCACGGCATCGACGGTGGCGCCGAACGTGGCCCTTACCTCGGCGGCGGTGCGGGCTGGTGGTTCGCCGTGGTAATTCGCGCTGGTCGAGACCAGTGCGCCGCCGAAGGCGTGGCACAGGGCGCTCGCGACCGGATGTGCGGTGACCCGCACCGCGAGCGTGGCGCGGCCCCCCGTCAGGCGTCGGTCGACGACGACCGATGCTGGCCAGACCCAGGTCACCGGGCCGGGCCAGGTCGCCGCGGCGCGAGCTTCGAGCGCGGGGTCCAGCGGCGCGAGCCAGGGCGCCAGCTGGCTGAACTCCGCCGCGATCAGGATCAACCCAGCGGCGGCTGGCCGGCCCTTGAGCGTGATCAACCTGGCGAGCGCGGCGTCGTCGGCTGGGTCGCAGCCGAGGCCGAACACGCCTTCGGTGGGATAGGCCACGATGCCGCTGCGGCGCAATGCAGCGAGCGCGGCGTCGAAGCCTGGTGCTTGGTGGGGCGCGAACTTCATGCGCCGAGTCTAGTAGAGCGCACGTGGCGCTAGGCGGTCGCCTTGGCGCGGCGTTTGAAGCCACCCTTCGGCCGGAAGGGCGCGGCCTCGATCATCGCCTGGCACTCGACCAGGGTCAGGCTCTTGGGGTCGCGGTCCTTCGGCACCTTGGCGTTCTTCTTGCCGTCGGTGACGTAGGGCCCGTAGCGGCCGTTCAGCACCTGGATGCCTTCGGCCTCGAAGCGGGTGATCAGGCGGTTGCGTTCGAGCTCTTCCTTGGCCGCGACGATCTCGAGCGCACGCTCGCGGGTGACCGTGTAGGGGTCGTCTTCCTTGATCGACGCGTACTTGGCCCCGTACTTCACGTAGGGGCCGAAGCGACCGATCGCGACCGTCACCGGTTCCCCAGTCTCGGTGTCGCCGAGCGAACGCGGCAGCTTGAACAGGTGCAGCGCGTCCTCGAACGTGACTGAATCCATGCGCTGGCCTGGGCGCAAGCCGGCGAAGCGTGGTTTGACCTCATCCTCGCGCGTGCCCATCTGCACGAACGCGCCGAAGCGCCCCATCCGCACTGAGATCGGCCGCGCTGACTCCGGGTCCGGCCCAAGCTCGCGCGACTGGGTGACGTCTTTGCGCTTGAGCTTCTTGCCCTTGGCGTCGCAGAGCTTCTTGAACGGTTTCCAGAACTCCTCGAGCACCGGGACCCAATCGCGCTCGCCGCGCGAGATCTCGTCGAGCTCGTCCTCGAGGTGGGCGGTGAAGTTGAAGTCGACGTACTTGGTGAAATGCTCGGTCAGCATCCGGTTGACGATGCGGCCGACGTCGGTCGGGATGAAGCGACGGCCGTCCATCTCGACGTACAGCCGCCGCTGCAGCGTGCCGATGATCGAAGCATAGGTCGACGGTCGGCCGATGCCGTACTCCTCGAGCGCCTTGACCAGCGAGGCCTCGGAGTAGCGCGGCGGTGGTTCGGTGAAGTGCTGGTCGGCGTGGACCTGGTCGAGCGCGACTGTGTCGCCCTCCTCGAGCGGCGGCAGCGGATGGTCCTCGTCGTCCTCGCTCGGCGCCTCGTCGGCGTCCTCGTGGTACACGGCGTAGAAGCCCGCCTTGACCAGCACCGAACCGTTGGCGCGGAAGGTGTTGCCGGGGCCGCAGTCGAGGTCGAGCGCGACCGTGTCGTAGACCGCCGGCACCATCTGGCAGGCGACCGTGCGCTTCCAGATCAGCTCGTAGAGCCGGAACTGATCAGGCTCGAGGGACTCCTTGACCGACTCCGGCGTGCGCGCAGAGGAGGTCGGGCGGATTGCCTCATGCGCTTCCTGCGCGTTCTTCGACTTGGTCTTGTAGGCGATAGGCTCGGCCGGCAGGCTGTCGGCGCCGAAGCGCTCGGTGACGGTGGCGCGGATCTCCTCGACCGCCTCCTTGGCCAGCGATACCGAGTCGGTGCGCATGTAGGAGATCAGGCCGACCGGGCCTTCGCCCAGGTCCATGCCCTCGTAGAGCTTCTGTGCGGTGCGCATCGTGCGCTGGGCACCAAAGCCGAGCTTGCGTGAAGCCTCCTGCTGCAGCGTCGAGGTGGTGAACGGCGGCGAAGGGTTGCGCTTGCGCTGGCGCTTGTCGACCTTGCTGACGTTCAGCTTGCCGTGTGACGCGGCGCGCAGCGTGGCCTCGACCGCCTGCGCGGTCCTGCCCTCCTCGAACGTGAACTGCTCGACCTTCTCGCCCTGATACTGGATCAGCTTGGCGCGGAAGGCCTGGCCCTTGGCACCGCAGTCGGCCTCTATGGTCCAGTACTCGCGGGCGCGGAACGCATCGATCTCGTTCTCGCGCTCGCAGATCAGGCGCAAGGCCGGCGATTGGACGCGGCCGGCGGAGAGCCCCGGGCGCACCAGCCGCCACAGCAGCGGCGACAGCGTGAAGCCGACCAGGTGGTCGAGCGCCCGGCGCGCCTGCTGCGCGTCGACCAGGTCCTTGGAGATCTTGCGCGGGTTCGCGACCGCTTCGTTGACCGCGTTCTTGGTGATCTCGTAGAACACCACGCGCTTGACCGTCTTGCCCTCGAGCGCCTTGCGCTCCTTGAGGATCTGCTGCAGGTGCCAGGAGATGGCCTCGCCCTCGCGGTCGGGGTCGGTCGCCAGCAGCAGCGAATCGGCCTTCTTCAGCGCCTTGACGATGGCCTCGACGTGCTTCGCTTTCTTCTCGTCGACCGCGTACTTCATCTTGAATTTCTTGGTCGGGTCGACCGCCCCGGTCTTGGAGATCAGGTCGCGCACGTGCCCGTACGAGGCGAGGACCTCGTAGCCCTTGCCCAGGTACTTCTTGATGGTCTTCGCCTTGGCCGGCGATTCGACGATGACGAGGTGCTTGATCATTGCCTTCATACGAATAACAGAGCGGGGCGGGGGCGCGTCAAGCGCCCCAGGTCCGCGGTGGTCCGGACGGATGCGGTCAGTGGACGGCGCCGAGCGCGTCGGCGAAGACGATGTCCTCGACGCGCTCGTAGGCATCCTCCTGGCCTGGTTGGTTGAACAGCACCATCAGGATGATCCATTTGGCCTGCTCGAGGTCGATCTCCTCGGCGCCTTCCAGCGCCATCATCTTGTCGATCACGAGCTCGCGCTGCGCGGCGGAGAGTATCCCAATCTGCTCCAGGTAGATGATGAAGCCGCGCGCGGCGACGTCGAGTCGCGCGCATTCGACGTTAGCGAACACGCGGATCGATCCGGCGGCACGGATCCAGTCCAGCTGTTGTGGTGCATCGGCCAGCGTCTCGAGCCATTCGAAAGCTTTGCCGACCTCGCGGTTGGGGAACCCGGCCTCCTCGAGCTCGACCCGCAGCGCTTCGCGGTCGGTCTTGAGCTCGGCGTCATCGTCCATGTAGTTCTCGAACAGATACATGAGCACGTCGAGCACGTTCTCTTTCATCGCTGCTCCTCGCCCGGGTCGTTCCGGTTTGAGTTGAGACGCACGTAGCGACCACCAGCCTGCGCTGCGACCCGTCCCTGCAGTTCGAGCATGAGCAGGGTCGACGATACCACGGCCATCGGCAAGCCCGACCGTTCGACGATGTGGTCGATTGCGGTCGGCGCCCAGTCGACCTCGGCGAACACGCGCGCGCGTTCGACGTCGTCTTCGACGTCGCGCCGCGCCTCAGGCGCGGCGCCGCTTGTCGCGTGCGCGGCGCCAGCCGCCGAGGCGATGCCGGCGATGTTGCCGAGCTCAGCGACGATGTCGGCGGCGTTCTCGACCAGCGACGCGCCATCACGGATCAGCCGGTGACAGCCCTTCGCCAACGGATTGTGGATCGAACCCGGCAGCGCGAACACACTGCGACCGGCGTCACCGGCGAGGCGTGCCGTGATCAACGAACCGGACTGCGCCGCGGCCTCGACCACCAGCGTGCCGAGGCTCAGGCCCGCGATGATGCGGTTGCGCAGCGGGAAGTGATGGCGCAGCGGCCGGGTGCCGGGCGCGAACTCCGAGACCAACGCGCCGCGCTCGAGGATGCGGGTGGCGAGCGCGCGGTTGCCGCTGGGATAGACGCGGTCGAGCCCGGTGGCGCAGACCGCGATGGTCACCGCGTCCGCACCGAGCGCGCCGTGATGCGCGGCCGCATCGATGCCGAGCGCCAGGCCGCTGACGATCGCGAATCCAGCGCTGCCGAGCGTCGCCGCGAACGCTTCGGCATCGCGCCGACCGGGCGCGGTCGGGTTGCGGCTGCCGACGATCGCGAGCGTCGGCAGCGTGAGCACCTCCGGGTGGCCGCGCACGAACAGCACCAGTGGCGGATCTGGCGCCAGCGCCAGCAGCGGCGGGTAATCGGCGCTGCCACGCACGATGAGCGTGCAGCCTGTGTGCTCGAGCCAGGCGAGATCGGTATCGACCTTGGCCCAGTCGGGCGCGGCGAACCGGGCGGCAGACTCTGAATCGAGCCCAGCCGCAATCAGCGTCGAAGTATCGGCAGCGAAGAGGGCTGCAGGGGATCCCAGCTCATCGAGCAGGGCCCCGAGGGTCGCTCGGCCACCCGGTGCCCGGGCCAGCGCAAGCCAATGCCTCGCATCCACCATGTCCTTGGCTCCTCAGCGCGTGATCGCTGCCGCCGGAGCCGGCGCGACCGTCCTTGGCGCGCGTGTCGTTCGTCTTACGGGCTGATTACCTTGTCGCCGACAGCGATCTCCTTCTCGGCGCGCATCAGCAGCCCGAAGCTGACGCGTTCGTAGGCGCGGAACACCATCACCTCGCCGGCGCGCGCGTCGGGCAATTCCACCTTCTCGGTGAAGAAGCCGCCATCGCGGTCGCGAATCGTGCCCTTGGTCTGCATCACCAGCAGCACGTCGGAAGGCTGCAAGCCGTCCTTGGTGCCTTTGTTGATCACCACCACCTGGTACTGACCGATCTGCGACACACCACCAACCACATCGATGATCTTGCCGTCAATCTTCACCCGCGGCTGGCGCGGCTGGAAGCTCTCGGTCGGCAGGCTGAGGTTGTCGGTCACCAGACGGTCACCGTGCAGCGATTCGAGTTTGCTCGAGGAGATCAGCAGGACGCCCGGGTCGCCGAACTTCTCAATCTGACCCTCGCCGATGTAGGTCGCCTGGTAGCCGATCGTGTCACCAGTGTCAGGATCCTCGTAGGCCGTGCCCATGCGGACGATGGTGAAGCGTGAGGTGAAGTCGTCTGGCAGCTGGCGCACGTAGACGCGGTCGGCGGTGCCCGCCATGACCCGGCCATCGACGGTGCCGAAGATGTAGGGCCCCTTCTCGGCCACCTTGGGGTCGATGATTCCCGACTGGCTGAGGAATGGCCGGATCGCAGCCAGCGGCACGAACGACACCGCCTCATCGAGCGGCGTGGTGCGGATCTTCGGCTGCAGCCGGACCGTGTTGGCCGGCACCTGGCGCTCGCCGGCGGCGGGCGCCGCAGCGGGGGCTTCGGTCCCGGTCGTGGCAATCGTCTCGCCACCGCGGCGCAGCGACAATTGCGGCTGGCCTTCGACGTAGCTCAAGGCGATCTCGTCGCCCGGATAGATCAGGTGCGGGTTCGGGATCTGCGGGTTGACCTTCCACAGGTCAGGCCAACGCCAAGGGTCGCTGAGGAACTTGCCCGAGATCGCCCAAAGGGTGTCGCCCTTGACCACCACGTAGCGCTCCGGGGCATTGGCCGCGAGCTGGACATTGGTGCCGGTGGCGGCCGGGAGCTCTTCCGCGGCCCGCAGGGGTGGTGCAACCGTGAGCCCCAACGCCAGCGCGAGCGCGCAGGCGACCGGCACGGATGCCCGCGTATAATCGGTGTTGGGTTGGCTGTTCATGCTCTGCTTCATGGGCGTGGCTCTCCCGAATGGGTCGGAGGCACCCCCTAACCGGGGGGACCGCCCCCGCCGCCCGAGGCGGCGAGAATCCATACTGAACACAAATCTAGCACCATTTCTT
>JANNEA010000062.1:0-35135 GCA_031388175.1 Gammaproteobacteria bacterium | reverse complement strand
TCCACTTACGTGTTTGCAGAGTGCTGTGTTTTTAATAAACAGTCGCAGCGGCCTGGCTACTGCGGCCCCCACCAGCTCAGAGAGCAAGTCTCTTCACCAACAGGGGCGTACCTTCTCCCGAAGTTACGGTACTATTTTGCCTAGTTCCTTCACCCGAGTTCTCTCAAGCGCCTTGGTATTCTCAACCTTCCCACCTGTGTCGGTTTACGGTACGGTCAACTGTTATCTGAAGCTTAGAAGATTTTCCTGGAAGCATGGCATCAATACCTTCGTCCCTATGTTGGGACCCCACATCACGCCTCAGGATAGTGCGACCCCGGATTTTCCTAAGGTCACTCCCTACACGCTTGTACCAGCACGTCCAACAGCTGGCGTATTTAGCCTTCTCCGTCCCTCCATCGCAATAACAGTTGGTGCAGGAATATTAACCTGCTTCCCATCGACTACGCTTTTCAGCCTCGCCTTAGGGACCGACTAACCCTGCGCCGATTAACGTTGCGCTAGGAAACCTTGGGTTTTCGGCGTGCGGGTTTTTCACCCGCATTATCGTTACTCATGTCAGCATTCGCACTTCCGATACCTCCAGCAAACTTCTCAGTTCACCTTCGCAGGCGTACGGAACGCTCCTCTACCGACCGGAAAATCCGAAGAAATTCCGATCCCGCAGCTTCGGTACACTACTTAGCCCCGTTAAATCTTCCGCGCAGACCGACTCGACCAGTGAGCTATTACGCTTTCTTTAAAGGATGGCTGCTTCTAAGCCAACCTCCTGGCTGTCTGGGCCTTTCCACATCGTTTCCCACTTAGTAGTGATTTTGGGACCTTAGCTGGCGGTCTGGGTTGTTTCCCTTTTCACGACGGACGTTAGCACCCGCCGTGTGTCTCCCGTGCTCATGCTCCTAGGTATTCGGAGTTTGCCATGGGTTGGTAAGTCGGTATGACCCCCTAGCCATAACAGTGCTCTACCCCCTAGGGCAATACACGAGGCGCTACCTAAATAGCTTTCGAGGAGAACCAGCTATCTCCGGGTTTGTTTAGCCTTTCACTCCTAGCCACAAGTCATCCCCTAATTTTTCAACATTAGTGGGTTCGGGCCTCCAGTACATGTTACTGCACCTTCACCCTGCTCATGGCTAGATCACCCGGTTTCGGGTCTACTCCTAGCAACTATACGCCCTATTCAGACTCGGTTTCCCTTCGCCTACCCTACTCGGTTAAGCTTGCTACTAAAAGTAAGTCGCTGACCCATTATACAAAAGGTACGCAGTCACCCATCCGAAGATAGGCTCCCACTGCTTGTACGCACACGGTTTCAGGGTCTATTTCACTCCCCTCTCCGGGGTTCTTTTCGCCTTTCCCTCACGGTACTTGTTCACTATCGGTCGGCAGAGAGTACTTAGCCTTGGAAGATGGTCCTCCCATGTTCAGACAGGGTTTCACGTGCCCCGCCCTACTCGATTTCACCTAAAACGCCTTTTCGTATACCGGGCTATCACCGTCTATGGCCAGACTTTCCAGACTGTTCTACTAAAACTTAATAGGCTTAAGGGCTAGTCCCCGTTCGCTCGTCGCTACTGAGGGAGTCTCAATTGATTTCCTTTCCTCCGGGTACTTAGATATTTCAGTTCCCCGGGTTCGCCTCGTTATTCTATGTATTCAAATAACGATACCGCCGAAGCGGTGGGTTTCCCCATTCGGAAATCCCCGGATCAAAGCTTGATTGTCAGCTCCCCGAGGCTTATCGCAGACTTACACGTCCTTCATCGCCTTCTGCCGCCAAGGCATCCACCGTGTGCGCTTAGTCACTTGGTCATATAACCCAAAGCTCTTTCTACGCCATTTGCCCGATTTCTTCGTTGGTCCGCTCGCTCGCAACGGTCACGTACATTCGTACGCTCCCATTGTCTCGCTCACGTTCCGCCTTGAACTCGACCAAATGGCTTGAAATAGCACAAAACCCAGCTAAATCACGTTGTATAAGCGTGATGAAGCCGTTGATGTGCAAAACCTGGAATTAAACCACAGTAGTGCGGCTAAGCTCTACTGGACTGATAACACCACAAACATCTCAACGACTGAGGATGTTTGCTTCGCTGACACTGTTTTGTGTTCATTCGGAAAAATCGCGGTGTCATCACAACACCACTCAGAATCGTCCTGAACCCAAAACGCTCTTGACAGAACTACCATATTGTTAAAGAACTACTCACTTCCTGGCGTGCCTGCTGTTCCGCGTTTCGCAGGAACAGTATTACAACACTGCCAAAATCAAATTCGTATTACAGCAACCTTGTCTAGATCCACAATTGGTGGAGCCAGGCGGGATCGAACCGCCGACCTCCTGCGTGCAAGGCAGGCGCTCTCCCAGCTGAGCTATGGCCCCGAATTGTGGTGGGTCTGGGAAGATTCGAACTTCCGACCTCACCCTTATCAGGGGTGCGCTCTAACCAACTGAGCTACAGACCCGCTCTTACTTGGTCTTTTTCCTCGACTCGGCGTTGTGCTTGTTCGGCAGTCGGTCACGTACCTGATGTACGCTCCCTCCCTTCTCGCTGCGCACGCCTTGATTCGAGAAAAAATCCCTTCGTAACAGCACTCCCAATTAAACACGGGAGGCTCGAAGAGAACTATTCGATCGTGGCCGGTTGCTATATGAGTAGAAACCCCGAGTCATTAACTCATCAGGGCTTCACAGGTAACTTGTGTTGGGCGCTCGCACCTTGAAAGATGCTTGCTTTTTAAAGGAGGTGATCCAGCCGCAGGTTCCCCTACGGCTACCTTGTTACGACTTCACCCCAGTCATGAATCACACCGTGGTAGTCGCCCTCCTTGCGGTTAAGCTAACTACTTCTGGTGCAACCCACTCCCATGGTGTGACGGGCGGTGTGTACAAGGCCCGGGAACGTATTCACCGCGACAATGCTGATTCGCGATTACTAGCGATTCCGACTTCACGCAGTCGAGTTGCAGACTGCGATCCGGACTAAGATCGGCTTTGTGGGATTGGCTCCCCCTCGCGGGTTTGCGACCCTCTGTACCGACCATTGTAGCACGTGTGTAGCCCAGCCCATAAGGGCCATGATGACTTGACGTCATCCCCACCTTCCTCCGGTTTATCACCGGCAGTCTCCTTAGAGTTCCCACCATTACGTGCTGGCAACTAAGGACAAGGGTTGCGCTCGTTGCGGGACTTAACCCAACATCTCACGACACGAGCTGACGACAGCCATGCAGCACCTGTCACTGGATTCCCGAAGGCACCAATGTATCTCTACAAAGTTCCCAGGATGTCAAGGGCTGGTAAGGTTCTTCGCGTTGCATCGAATTAAACCACATGCTCCACCGCTTGTGCGGGCCCCCGTCAATTCCTTTGAGTTTCAACCTTGCGGCCGTACTCCCCAGGCGGTCAACTTAACGCGTTAGCTACGACACTAAGTTCATTAAAGAACCCAACGTCTAGTTGACATAGTTTAGGGCGTGGACTACCAGGGTATCTAATCCTGTTTGCTCCCCACGCTTTCGAGCCTCAGTGTCAGTCTTGATCCAGGAAGCCGCCTTCGCCACTGATGTTCCTCCCGATATCTACGCATTTCACTGCTACACCGGGAATTCCGCTGTCCTCTCCAACACTCTAGCCGCACAGTCCCGATCGCAATTCCCAGGTTAAGCCCGGGGATTTCACGACCGGCTTATGCAGCCGCCTGCGTGCGCTTTACGCCCAGTAATTCCGATTAACGCTTGCACCCTCTGTATTACCGCGGCTGCTGGCACAGAGTTAGCCGGTGCTTCTTATAAGGGTTAAATCAAGACGCCTGGGTATTAACCCGACGCTTTTTGTCCCCTCCGAAAGTGCTTTACAACCCGCAGGCCTTCTTCACACACGCGGCATTGCTGGATCAGGGTTTCCCCCATTGTCCAATATTCCCCACTGCTGCCTCCCGTAGGAGTCCGGACCGTGTCTCAGTTCCGGTGTGGCTGATCGTCCTCTCAGACCAGCTACGGATCGTCGCCTTGGTAGGCCGTTACCCTACCAACTAGCTAATCCGGCATCGGCTCATCCAATAGTGCGAGGCCTTACGGTCCCCCGCTTTCACCCATAGGTCGTATGCGGTATTAGCCTGAGTTTCCCCAGGTTATCCCCCGCTACTGGGTAGATTCCGATGCATTCCTCACCCGTCCGCCACTCGCCACCCATACGTATTGCTACGCACTGTGCTGCCGTTCGACTTGCATGTGTTAGGCATGCCGCCAGCGTTCAATCTGAGCCAGGATCAAACTCTTCACTTCATTTCGAATGAACCGAAGAGCGACCTGCATACATGAACTACTGCTAATTCATTGACGCATTGGTCACTCGGGTTCGATAGGATCAGCATTTAAGCTCACCCACCGACGCGAGCGCCCACACAAGTTACCTAACCGAATTGTTAAACAGCGGGCCTGGAAATGCTCCAAGCAGACGAATAAGTCTACGCTAATCGGTGTTCCCGTCAAGACCCCTGGCCCTATATTTTCAGGGCCAAACGGCGCTATTTGTGACACCCCCCGAGAATCGGGGCGCGGACTATACGGACGCCGTTGCTGATGGTCAACGCCCTGCTCGATTCGTGCCGGCCTAAGCCACGCGAACCTTAGCGATTCGGCGTTTGCCTACTTGGACGAGAATCTCAGTCCCAACGGTGAACTCAATCGTCGGATCATCAGCTCGTTCCTGGTTAATCTTGACCCCCCCCTGCTTGACTAGCCGGGAGGCCTCGGAGGAACTCGCGACTAAACCTGACTCTTTCAGCAAGCGAGCGAGCGACACTGTGTTGCCCACGGCTCGGACAGTAACCTGAGGCACGTCGGCAGGCAGTTCACCAGCAGAGAAGCGCGCCAAGAATGCTGCGCGTTCTCTTGCTCCATCACCAACTCGATGGAATCGGTCAACAATCTCCTCCGCCAGCTCGAACTTGATGTCGCGGGGGTTCATTCCTTCTGCTGCAGAGCGCCGCAGGGACTCGATTTCGGCGTTGCTGCGAGCCGACAGTAAATCGAACCAGCGCCACATCAACGGGTCCGAAATCGACATGACCTTGCCGAACATCTCCGACGGCGACTCTGTGATGCCGATGTAGTTGTCGAGCGATTTCGACATCTTCTGCGCGCCGTCTAGGCCCTCAAGAAGGGGCATCGTAATCACCACCTGTGGCGCCTGCCCGTGCTGCTCCTGCATCTGACGACCGACCAGCAGGTTGAACTTCTGGTCGGTGCCACCAAGCTCAACATCAGCCCGCAGAGCCACTGAGTCATAACCCTGTACCAGTGGATAGAGGAACTCGTGAATCGCAATCGGCTGGCCGCCCGCATAGCGCTTGGCGAAATCGTCACGCTCAAGCATCCGTGCGACCGTATGACGTGCAGCGAGCTGGATTAGATCGCTGGCACTCTGACCTGCAAACCAACTGGAATTGAACTCGACCAAGGTCCTCTGAGGGTCGAGCACCTTGAAGATCTGCGATTTGTAGGTCTCGGCGTTCGCCATGACCTCGTCACGCGTCAGCGCCTTGCGCGTAACGTTCCTGCCGGATGGGTCGCCAATCATCCCCGTGAAGTCGCCAATCAGGAACACGACTTCATGGCCGAGATCCTGGAACTGCCGCATCTTGTTGATGAGCACTGTGTGACCTAGGTGCAGATCGGGCGCGGTCGGATCGAATCCCGCCTTAACCCGCAACGGCCTGCCGCGCTTCAAGCGGGCCGCCAACTCGGCCTCCGAAATCACCTCAGCCGCGCCACGCCTAATGGTGGCGAGAGCATCAGCCTGGTCAAGTTGAACGGCCATCCGAAGTGTTCCTTGTGGGGGCTTCGAGTTGCGCGGTAGTGGGTCAGTTTGATTTGACCACGGAGCGCACTTATGAGTACTAGTGTCGGTTGCCCGTTGGTATTAGTCGAGTGGGACGACAGTCGCCGCCCTGCCCCGGAGTGGGTGTGGCTCAGGGAGTTCGCCCCTGCCGCCCCCTGCAAGTGTGCATCGGTCGGCTGGCTTATTCATGACGGCGAGGACAGCAAAGCCCTCGCGCCCAACACCGCGAACCTGAATGATGGTGATGATGATGCGCAAGCGTGCGGGGTGATTCACATCCCCGCACGCTGCATCACGCGAATCGTGAGACTCGCTGAAACCGGGTGATTACTTCGGCTTCTTGTTCGGCGCTTGGGTCAGCGCACTCCCCGCAAGCTTCTGAATCTGCTTGTTGGTGAGGCTGCCAGGGTCCTTGAGGCCCTGTGCAGCAATCTTGGCGATCGGTTTGGAGGTGCGTTCGCCGCCACCTTTTGAATTGGCCATCTTCGTTACCTGCTTATGCCGCTTGTGATTGGGATTGGTCCGCGAGTGCGGCGATTTCCTCCATGGACCAAACATGATCGGACACGCCCGCTTCCATCGCCGGCGTAACGCGGAGCGACTTGTGGATGCGGGCGAAGTTGTAATGCATGAAGTGCAGCGCGACCGCGTGATGCAGGTTCTCCGCCTTCTTGGAGAAGCCGTTGGTCAGTCGCGTGAACCGGCGCATCCCCATTCGCATCGTGAGGTTCTGGCGCTCCACGAAGCTGGTGCTGATGTGGTCGTGGTCGGGGGTGCCATCAATCGGTGTCCGCTTCGCGCCGCAGAACTTCTCTGGCGAGTACTTGCGCTCGGGGCTAGCGCCCTTCGGCATGTCGTACAGCTTCACCAGCATCGCGTAGTCCACATTGCTGCCGAAGGCATTGCTCACGGCGGTGAGGTACGCCTTGTGCCCGTCGGTGGTGATCTGCACACGGTTGGCGAGGCGTGGGGCAAGGTCATCCATGAAGGCGCGGGCCGTGTGGGAGTCGCGGCTGCCCACCAGCCACGCCGCCATCAGCTTGGTATCGGCGCAGATCGCGGTGTAGGTCCAGACATCCCCATAGCCGGGCATGCCCTGCTTGTTCTCGGGCAGGTTCTTTTCCTTGGCGTAGCAGAAGCTCCAGATCTCATCGCACTGGATGCGCTTGCACGGGAGGTTCCGCAGCGCACGGTCTTGGTAGAGCGCGCAGGCTTCGCCGACATCGGCCAGCAGCTTGAGGACCGTCCCCTTGGCGGCTCCCGTGAGGCGGCAGGTCGCTCGAACCGAGTTGCCCTCTACGAGGCAAGCCAGTATCTGAGCGCGCTTGTTAAGGTTTAACCTGTTCATGGCCCTATTTACCCTTTGACACGATATCCATATGCTGATACTATACATATCAGATTATGATTAGTAAAGGTATATAGATATGGCCATTTTCGCCACCCCCCAGCTCCCTCCGGAGTACCTGAGGGTTCTTGGGAAACTCGAAGACCTGCGCTCGAAACTTCGGTTTGCGACAAGTGATTCGCTGAACCGCTGGTCTGGCTTTGTCGCGCGAATGGCATACGCGCGAGCGATCCATGTCTCCAACACCATGGAAGGCATCAACGTCACGCTGGATGACGCGGTTGCCGCTGTCGATCGCGAGGAGAGATTGAAGCCGCAAGACGAAGACTGGCACGCACTGGTCGGATACCGCGAGGCGCTGGACTACATCATTCAACTCGCGAAGGCCCCCGGCGAGTACGAATACAACGACGGCACGATTCTAAGTCTGCACTTCATGATGATGAAGTACGACCTGTCGAAGCATCCAGGCCGGTGGCGACCGGGGGTCATACACGTCATCAACACCGCTAGCGGAGAGGTCGTCTATAACGGCCCTCCGGCAGAAAACGTTCCTGCGCTTATGAAACAACTTGTGGTGTCCCTGAACAAGAAAGACGCCACTCACGTTGTAGTAAGGGCCGCAATGGCGCACCTCAATCTCGCCATGATTCATCCTTTCAAGGATGGCAACGGCCGGATGGCGCGCGCCCTGCAAACAATGGTGTTGGCGAAAGAGCAGCAAATCCTTTCGCCAGTGTTCTCTAGCATCGAGGAATACGTCGGACGCAATGTCCTCGACTACTACGCCGTGTTGGCGGAAGTCGGACAGGGCGAGTGGCATCCCGAACGAGATGCGTTGCCGTGGATCAAGTTCTGCCTAACCGCACACTATCGACAGGCGATGACATTGCTGCGCCGAATTCAGGAAATGGGAAATCTGATTGGTGTGCTCGAATCAGAAATGAAGAGTCGCGGACTCAATGCACGAATGACGTTTGCTCTAGTCGATGCGGCGAACGGCATTGCAGTTCGGAATTCGACCTACCGTAAACAGGCAGACGTCTCAGTACAGGTAGCCGGGATAGACCTAGGAAACTTGGCATCCCACGGATTCCTGGTGCCCAAGGGAGAGCGGCGCTGGCGACACTATGTCGCGAGCGACTCGCTGAAGGCGGTTCGTGATGCGGCAAGAATGCCAACCGAAAAGATTGACCCGTTCGCAGAGACGGAACCGGCTGACGCGCCAACACAGGGGCAGCTTCCGGGCTTGGAAGAAGCCGGGAAACGCCGGTCGCGCTAGCGGATTCGGCTGCGCGACTTCTCGGTCTTCTTGTGCGGGCGAGCGGCCGATTTTTTTGGTGCCGGACCGCCGGTGGCATCGGCCACGATGGACGCTGCGAGCTTGTTCAGATCGGATGGGCGCTTCTTTTTCATGCCGCGAGTATGCAGCCAGGCGGGAACCGTTCGTCGGCTGGGAAAACTCAAACTGACCCACTACCGAGTTGCGCTAACCCATTGACCGCAAAGGGTTCTGCGGCTACTGTGCGCGTTCTCTTTCGGCCGCGCGAGGGCCGTTTGTGATGTCCACCGATACGCAGGTTGCAACTGATTGTATACGACCGAACGCGACGCTTCGGCGCCGTGTCGCCGCGCTCGCGTTGATTGGTTCCGCGCTGGTCGGCGCTACCCAATTCACTGTCATGCGGCTGCCGGAGCCGCTGGTCGATTCTGCCGTGACTGCGCCGGTGCGGTTGCGGCCGCAGGCCCCGCTTCGAGACCTTCGCCTGACGGTCCGTAGTGGCGACTCGCTGTCGCGTCTATTCGCGGCCCATGGTCTTTCTGCCTACGACCTCGAAGCCATCCTCATGCTTGGCGGTCCAACTGCCCGGTTGATTGCGTTGCGCCCTGGCGACGCAGTGCGCGTGCATGCCCGTACCGATGGGCGGATTGTCGCCTTGTCTGCGGAGGTCGATGAGACCACCTGGTTGGAGGTCGAGCGTACTGCCCGCGGTTTCGCGGCACGTACGGTGGAGCGCCCGATTGAGCGCCGCGTGGTCTTCGCCTACGGCAGTATCGGTTCGTCGCTGTTCGGCAGTGCGGTCGAGGCTGGATTGTCCGGCGCCCTGACCATGTCGTTGGCCAGCGTGTTCGGTTACGACATCGATTTCATCCAAGATCTGCGCGCCGGTGATTGTTTCGCGGTCATGTACGAGCAGCTCTGGCGTGACGGCGAAAAGCTGCGCGACGGCGCGATACTAGCCGCCACCTTCAGCAACCATGGTCGCGACCTCTCCGCGGTGCGTTGGGTCCGCAAGGACGGTCGTGCCGAGTACTTCGCCGCTGATGGCGCCAGCATGCGCAAGGCGCTGATGCGCAACCCTGTGGATTTCACCCGGGTTTCGAGCGGATTCAGCAGCGCGCGGCGCCACCCGATCCTGAACCGGGTGCGCGCCCATCAGGGTGTCGACTATGCCGCTCCAGCCGGCACGCCGGTGCGGGCTGCGGGTAATGGCAAGGTTGTGTTCCGCGGCCAACGCGGAGGCTACGGCAACGCTGTCGTGATTCAACACGGCGCGACCTACAGCACCCTCTACGGCCATCTCGCGTTGTTCGGCCGCAGCACCGTGATCGGCGCTCGCGTGGTTCAGGATCAGGTCATCGGCTACGTAGGAATGTCGGGCCTAGCGACCGCACCACACCTTCACTACGAAGTGTTGGTCAACGGCGTGCATCGAAACCCTCGAACAGTGGTGCTGCCCGACGCCGCCCCGCTCAGCTCGGCCGAGCGTGCGGCGTTCGTCGCGGAATCGGCATCACGCCTGCGCGAACTGGCGCGAGCCCTGCCGCAGCTGCCGCAGGCGCGCACGAGCACTTGAGCGCCAAGATGGCCGAGCTGTACGTCGGCCTCATCTCCGGCACCAGCGCCGATGGCATCGACGCCGCGTTGGTAGAGTTCGAACCGGCCGCACATATCGTCGCCGCAAAGACCGTGCCCTTCCCCGTCGAGTTCAGAGCTGAACTGCTGCAGTTCATGGCAGGCACCTACCGCGGCGACCCTGTCGATCAGTTGCTGCACCTGGACCGGCTGCTCGGCGAGCAATTCGCAGCCGCCGCGGAAGGTTTGCTGGCGAGCGCTGGGGTCGAAGCTCGAACGGTGCGCGCCGTCGGCAGCCATGGCCAGACGCTGCGGCATCGTCCGCCCCACTCGACGCTACAGGTCGCTGATCCCAACATCATCTCGGCACGCCTTGGCGTGCCTGTAGTGGCGGACCTGCGCCGCATGGATATCGCAGTCGGCGGACAAGGCGCCCCCCTGGTGCCGGCATTCCACCATGCCGCGTTTGGCAGCAGCACCGAGGACCGCGCCATCGTGAACATCGGCGGGATCGCCAACGTGACTCTGCTCGCTGCCGACAGCTCGATCAGTGGTGGTGATGTCGGGCCAGGCAACGCGCTCCTAGACGCCTGGTGCTCGGCGAATACGGGCGCCGCGATCGACGATGGTGGTGCGCTCGCGGCACGCGGCGCCGTCGATGTGGCACTGCTCGCGCGACTGCGCTCGGACCCGTTCTTCGGCCTCCCGCTGCCGAAGAGCACGGGCCGCGAACTGTTCAACCGCGCTTGGCTGGAGCGCGCGTTGATCCCAGGCACCGCGGTCGCCGACGTCCAGGCCACGCTCGCCGAGCTCACGGCAACGGTGATCGCCGACTCGCTCCGTCCAGCCCAGCCAGCGCGCGTGCTGGTCTGCGGTGGCGGCACACACAACCGCCACTTGATGGCGCGCCTGACGCAACTCCTCAGTCCAGTGCCGGTCACAAGCACTGCGACGCTGGGGCTCGATCCAGACTTCGTTGAAGCCGCCGCGTTCGCCTGGTTGGCGCGCGAGACGCTTGCGGGACGCCCCGGGAACGCGCCTGCCGCGACTGGGGCTCGTCGCGCGGTGGTCCTGGGCGGGCGCTACGGCCCGCCTTGACCCCGGTCACGGCACTGCAATCGGTTTCCGATAGGCTGAACAGATGACGGACGAAGACCTCAAGCGGACTGACCTGTATCTGAACCGTGAGCTGTCGCTGCTCGCGTTCAATCGGCGCGTCCTCGAACAGGCACGCGACCCGACGATGCCAGTGCTCGAACGCCTGCGCTTCATGTGCATCGCGAGCAACAACCTCGACGAATTCTTCGAGATCCGCGTCGCCGGGCTGAAGCAGCACACTGGCCTCGAGGCGACCCAGCCGATAGGCCCGGATTGCATCACACCTCTGGAGCTGCTGCGCGCGATAGGGCGCGACGCACAGGCGTTGGTGCACGACCAATACGAAGTGCTCAACCAGACGGTGATCCCGCTGCTCGCCGACAACGGCATCGACTTGGTCAAGCGTGGCGCCTGGAGCGAACCCCAGGAGAAGTGGCTGAAGCACTACTTCCGCGACGAGGTCCTGCCAGTGCTCACGCCGATAGGCCTGGACCCGGCCCATCCGTTCCCGCGCATCATCAACAAGTCGCTCAACTTCATCGTCGCGCTCGAGGGCAAGGATGCGTTCGGCCGCAGCAATGCGCTAGCGGTAGTACAAGCTCCGCGCTCCCTGCCACGCGTAATCCAACTGCCGAAGGCGAAGGAGGGACGGACTGAGTTCGTGTTCCTCTCCTCGGTGATCCATGCCTTCGTCGATGAACTCTTCCCGGGGATGCGGGCGACCGGCTGCTACCAGTTCCGGCTGACGCGCAACAGCGACCTGTTCGTGGATGAAGACGAGGCCGACGATCTGGTGCGGGCACTGCAGGGCGAGCTACAGGAGCGGCGCTACGGCGACGCGGTGCGGCTCGAGGTGGCGCGCGAAACGCCCGATGACGTCGTCAGCTACCTGCTGCGCCAGTTCCAACTCGAGCGCGACGACTGCTACGCGGTCGATGGCCCCGTGAACCTGCCGCGCTTGCTGGAGCTCTTCGATCGGCTCGATCGACCCGATCTCAAGTTCGCGCCGTTCACCCCTGGGCTGCCCAAGGCACTGCGCGGTAGCGACCTGTTCGAAGCGATTGGCCTGGGCGACATCGTGCTCCACCATCCCTTCGAGTCATTCGCGCCCGTGGTCGATTTCGTCCGCCAGGCGGCCAGCGACCCGAACGTGCTGGCGATCAAGCAGACGCTGTACCGCACGGGCCCGGACTCTGTGATCGTCGACGCGCTGGTCCATGCCGCACGCTCCGGCAAGGAGGTCGCGGTCGTGATCGAGCTACGCGCACGCTTCGACGAAGAGGCGAACATCGCGCTCGCGGCGAAGCTGCAGCAGGCTGGCGCACACGTCTTGTACGGCGTGGTCGGCCACAAGACCCATGCCAAGGCCGTGTTGGTGGTGCGACGCGAGGGCAAGAAACTGCGTCGCTACGTCCATCTTGGCACCGGCAACTACCACCCGCGCACGGCGCGCGCCTACACCGACTACGGCTTGTTGACCACCGATCCCGAGATCGGCGAGGACGTCCACCAGCTGTTCATGCATCTGACCAGCCTGGGCAAGGTCACCAAGATGAACCGCCTGTTGCTGTCACCGTTCTCGCTGCAGCCCGGCCTGCTGGCCCGGATCGAGCGTGAGATCGAGCACGCCAAGAAGGGCAAGAAGGCGCGGATCATCATCAAGCTGAATTCGCTGGTCGAACCGACCATGATCCAGGCGTTCTACCGCGCTTCGCGCGCTGGCGTGAAGATCGATTTGATCGTGCGTGGCATGTGCGGTCTGCGCCCTGGGGTCCCGGACGTCTCGGAGAACATCCGGGTGCGGTCGATCGTCGGCCGCTTCCTCGAGCACTCACGGGTCTTCTACTTCCGCAACGATGACGATCCAGAGTTGCTCTGCTCGAGTGCAGATCTGATGGAACGCAACCTCTATCGCCGAGTCGAGGTCGCGTTCCCGATCAGGGAGCCGAAGCAGCGCGCGCGCCTGATCGCCGACCTCAAGACCTACCTGAAGGACGACCAGCAGGCTTGGGAACTGCGCGCCGACGGCAACTACGTCAAGATCCAGCCGACGAAGGGCAGCGAACCCTTCTTGGCTCAGCGCAAATTGCTGGACGAGCTGTCCGAACCCTGAAGCGCCGACCAGGGCCTCAGGTGAAGCCCAGTTCGAAGCCAGCTGGCCCGAGGAACCCCGCTTCCTCCTCCAAGTCGGCCAGCGTCAGCGGCCGTTGTTCCAACCAGCCGACCGGGAACTCGAGTCGAAAGATGCGTCCGACTGCGACGCAACGCAACGCTGGCACCGCCTCGTCCGAGCGCGCGCGGTGCAACAGCACCGCGCTGCGCAACAGCACTGCCAGCCGCTGCGCCTTGCTATCCCAGGGCGGCGGCAGACGCGCGAACGCATCGCTCGGGAACTTGCGCCGCTGTGCGCGCACCAGCGCCGCCAACACCGACTGCTCATCGCGTGAGAACCCTGCCATGTCGCCGTGCTCAAGAACATAGGCCCCGTGCTTCTGATACTGGCTGTGCGCAATCGCGAGCCCCAGCTCATGTAGGCGCGCGGCCCAGAGCAGGAGCTTGGAGTGCGGCGGAGCCTGCAGGCCCCAAGGGCCGGCGACTTGCTCCAGCAGTGCGAGCGCGGTGCGCGTCACACGCCCCGCTTGATCGGGGTCGACGCCGTGGCGCTGCGCCAGCACGCTGACCGTGCGCTCGCGTTCATCGGTGGCCTCGAGCCTGCCGAGCAGGTCGAACAGCAGGCCCTCGCGCAGCGCCCCGGTGGCAACCTGCATCCGTTCGATCCCGAGCGCATCGAAGGCCGCGCGCAACACCGCGAGACCACCGGCGAACACTGGCCGGCGCTCGGCTGACAGGTCGGGCAGCGCGATCTGATCGACCCGCTCTGTGTCGAGCAGCGCCGCCTCGCAGCGCTCAAGGACATCAGCGGTGATCGCGCCGTTGGTCCAGCCGGCGGCGCGAGCGACGTCACCGACCGCGCGGACGCTGCCGGACGCGCCGATTGCCTCCTCCCAGCCACGGACGCGGAAAGTAGCTTGCACCGGCTCGAGTTCCTGGCGCGCCGCCAACACCGCGCGCCGCCAGGCCTTGCGGCCGATCTTGCCGTCGGGGAAATGCGCCAGCGTCATGCTGACGCACCCCATGTGCAGGCTCTCCATCAGCTTCGGCACAGGCCCCTCGCCGATGATCAGTTCGGTCGAGCCGCCGCCGATGTCCAGCACCAAACGTCGCGCATCGCCCGCGAGACCCGACGCAACGCCGAGGTATATCAACCGCGCCTCCTCGAAGCCCGAGATCACCTCGATCCGATGGCCGAGCGCCTCCTCGGCGCGTTTGAGGAAGGACCGCGCGTTGCGCGCCCGGCGCAGGGTATTGGTGCCGACCGCCCGGACCGCCCCTGGCGGCAGGTCGCGCAAGCGTTCGCCGAAGCGCTGCAGGCAGACCAGCGCACGCTCGACTATCTCGCCACTGATGCGCCGGTCGGCATCCAACGCGGAACCGAGCCGCACCGTCTCGCGCAGACGATCGACCACGCGCACGCCATCGGCACCGGTCTGCGCCACGATCAGATGGAAGCTGTTGGAGCCAAGATCGACTGCCGCAACGGTCCTTTCGGACGGAAGGCTCATGCCACCCCCTGCGCCTGCGACACGACGCGGCGCAGGCGCAGCGCACTGACCAGCGCCGCGCACTCGTCGCGCAGACGCGGCAGGCGCGCGGCGACCGCGCGCCGGTGACGACGGACCAACCGGCCGCGCCACTCGCGCACCCGCTCAGCAGCGACGGCACAGCGCGCGATGCTGCGACGCGCCGCTGGCAGCCTGCGCCGATCGGCGATCGCATCGCGCGCGATGGTCGCCGCATGCTGTGCCAGCAATGCCTCGAGCACCACCGCATCGTTGACAGCGCCGAGGTGCTCCTGCAGCGCCCTGATCTCGTGGAGCATCCGCTGCGCGTCGGGCAGCGCGTCCCGCAGAGGCTCCAACAGATAGCGCAGGTGTTTGGCCGCGATGCGCAACCGGTGCAGCGCAGGCCAATCGCTGGCCGGAGGCGCCGCGACCGCGAACGGTGTGCTCAATGCGGCCAGTTGCGCCGCCAACGCGGTGCCGAAACGCGGCGCGATGCTGACCGGCGACGACGCCAGCGCCCGCGCGAGCTCAGCATCGAGGCCGGCCCAACGCCGGGCCACGTCACGGCGCAGGGGGGCGCGACCACGATTGCGTTGCCGCGCCAGTTCTCGTGCCAAAGCCGCCAACGGCGCGCGGCCGCGGCCGTTCCCAGCGTCGGCGAGCGCCTCGAGACGCTCGACCGCGACCTCAAGATCGCGTGCCGCGCTGGTCGCACGTGCGAGCTTGCGCAAGCGCCGCGCCAGCGGCCGCGGCAGGTCGACCTCGAGCACGAACGCGCGTATCCAAGAGCGCAAACGGCGCAACGCGACGCGGCCGTCGTGCAGCGCCTCGAAGTCGCGCGGGTCGTCGAGCCGGGCGAGCGCGGTGCGGGCAGCGTCGACCAGCCTCCGCGCTTCACCGCGCGCAGCCTGGGCGGCAGGCAGGTCCAGCGTAGCCACATCGAGGGTCATGGTTTCGCCACCGCCAGACGCCGCAGCGCGCCGCGTGTCATGAACCATTCGAGACCGGCGCTGCGCGGCCCGCAGCGCCCGCGCAGGGTCAGCAGCGCGGCCGCGCCCTTGCGCATGTGCACCTGCGCGCTCGCAGGGCCCGCGATCAGCCAACCGACCAGCGATGAGAGATCGGGCTCATGCCCGACCAGCGCCAGGCTCGGCGCATCGTGGGCGTCGATCCAGCTGGCCAGCGCCTCGCGATCGAACCCAGGAGCGAGCTCGGAGAGTTCGGTGCGGGTGGCGTCGGTCCAACGAGCCGCCAACAAGTCAGCGGTTTCGCGCGCGCGGCGCAACGGACTGGCCGCGATCGTGGCGATCGGATCGAGCAGGCGGGTCAAGCCTGCGGCCGCCTGCGCCATCTCCAACCGACCCTCGGCGGTCAGCGCGCGACCACGGTCACCCTCTGGACTGGAGTCCTCGGCGGGCGCGTGGCGGACGATCAGCAGCAGACGGGCAGCCAAGACCAGGTCCCTGGATTCAAACTGAGAACGATGAACCGCAGCCGCAGGTGGTGGTGGCGTTCGGGTTGCGGATCACGAACTGCGCGCCCTCGAGACCCTCGGCGTAGTCGATCTCAGCGCCAGCCAGGTACTGGAAGGACATCGGATCGACCAGCAGCAACACGCCGCCGCGCTCGACCTGCGTGTCACCATCGCCGACTTCCTCGTCGAAGGTGAATCCGTATTGGAACCCAGAGCAGCCGCCGCCGGTGACGAACACCCGCAGCTTCAGCCTCGGGTTGGCCTCCTCGTCGATCAGTTGCTTGACCTTGCGCGCTGCCGCGTCGCTGAACACCAGCGGACCTTCGGTCGCGGTGGTTCCCACGGCGCTCAACCGCGCACCGGCTCAGCCGGATCGTGCTCGAGCAGCTTGGGCTCGACCGTCGGTCGATGAACCAGCTTGCCGTTCACGGTGCCACCAACCGCCATCTCGATCAGGTTGTAATAAACATTGCCCTCGATGCGCGCATGGCGCCCGAGCTCGAGCCGCCCGCTGGCATAGACGTCGCCATGCACCGCACCATCGATCACCAGGTGCGGCACGCGCACCTCGCCATCGACATGGCCGTGCTCCGACAGGCTCAACACCGAATCCTTGTCGTCGGAGACCACGTTGCCGCGGACCGTCCCGTCGACGTGCAGGCCACCGGTGAAGCGCAGGTCGCCGGTGACGGTCGTGTTACGACCGACCAGCGTGTCGATGCGGATGTTCCTGCGCTTGTTGCTACTGCCGAACATGCTCAGTGCCACTCCAACCGTTGAGTCATCCTGTGATCGCCGCCCAATCGAAACTCCGTCGAATCGAGGTGCCGCCGCCGCGCGGCTGCACCTCGATCTCCACGCGCGCGGGCGTGAACCCGGCCGGCAACATGAGGTCGCCCTCGAAATCCTGGAAGTACCGGAATGAGTATTGCAGCACGGGAGCCGGTGCGGCCGCCACCTCTCGCAGCCCCAGTTGGGCAGGTATTCCGCCGCGGACCCCGTGTACCGTCAGATCGACGGTCCCGAACGCCCGCTGCTCATGTTTGATGGACTGGATCAGCACCAAGCGCCAATGCCATAGCCGGTCCTGGGCACCACGGGAGAGCTTCAAGCTCTGGATCCGCAGGCCGCCGGCATCGTCGGGGGCGACGATGCCGCGGTAGAACGCCAGCTCCTCGCGCAGTTCGAGGATCTCGTCCTGCAGATCGGTGATGCTGCCCTTGACCTGTGCGCGCGCGGTCTCGTCGATCTCGCTCGAGCGCTCCAGCAAAGCGACTCGATCAGTCAAGACCGCGTTGTCGCCACGAACCTCGCGCAGCTCGGCGACCAACCGCGCCTGCTCGCGCGCTGCCGCGACATGGTCATAGCCCGCGCGCCAGCGTCCATAGTCGAACGTCGCCCACAGCAGCCCGATCATCGCCAGTGCGACGCCCACGACCAGAGCCGCATCCTTCCAGGGACGGTGCGGCCTGACGACGAGCCTGTGCTTCCGCATCGAAGTCCCGACCCTGCATAATCGTTGCGGCGCCAATCGCGCTGGAGCATGGTACCGCTCTGGTGCGCTGGGTCGCACGAGGTCGCGCCATGCTCTGGTGGAAGGCATTCCACATCATGTTCGTCATCGCCTGGTTCGCCGGGCTGTTCTATCTGCCGCGCCTGTTCGTGTACCACGCGACCACGAGCGACGCGCCGGGCGACGAGCGTTTCAAAGTCATGGAGCGGCGCCTGTTCATCCTGATGACCATCGCTGCCGTCGGCAGCATGGTCAGTGGGCTATGGCTGGCGCTGAGCTGGTGGCGTCCGTTCCCGATCTGGCTGCACGCCAAGCTCGCGCTCGTCGCGCTGCTCTTGGGCTACCACCTGCTGTGCTGGCGCCACCTGCAGGCGTTTGCGGCTGGCCGCAACGCTCGTTCTTCGAGGTACTTCCGCGCCTTCAACGAGGTCCCGACCCTGATCCTGATCGCGACCGTTCTGCTGGTGGTCTTGAAGCCGAATTGACCGCCTGTTATTGCGAATGAGAACTATTTACATTTAGAGTTCGGACAGGTACTTTCCGCTCCCAGCCCCCAATCCCGGCTCGGAGCTCACATGCGAACCAAGACCCTTGCCCACGTCTTCGCGCTGGCGTGCTGTGCCTGCCCGCTCGCTGTGATCGCAGCGGATGACACCGCGACGCTAGACGAGCTGCAGCGCCAACTGGAGACGCAGCAGAGACAGATCGACGAGCTCGTCACACAACTGGGGCGCCCGGCCGACACGCTGGGCAAGAGCCACTTTGGCGGCTACGGCGAGCTCCACTACAACGCCTTCGACAGCAAGACCGAGCTCGACTTCCACCGCTTCGTGCTGTTCTTCAGCCACGAGTTCTCCGATCAAATCCGCTTCTTCTCCGAGGTCGAGCTCGAACATGCGGTCGCCGAAGACGGCGCCGCCGGCGCGTTCGAGCTTGAGCAGGCCTACGTCGAGTTCAGCATCTCTGAATCGACTTGGGTGACCGCGGGCGTGTTCCTGATGCCGGTCGGCATCCTCAACGAGACCCACGAGCCGACCACGTTCTATGGCGTCGAACGAAACCCGATCGAGACCAACGTGATCCCCAGCACCTGGCGCGAGGGCGGAGTTGAGCTCTCCGGTCGGCTTGGCAGCGCCGGGCTCGGCTATGACGTCGCGGTGAGCTCGGGCCTCGCGCTCGATGCCACGTTCACGGTGCGCGATGGGCGCCAGCACGTGTCCGAGGCGATCGCTGAAGACCTCGCGACCACCGCGCGCCTCAAGTACACGGGCCTGCCGGGGCTCGAGCTCGCCACCAGCGTCACCTATCAGAGCGACATCACCCAGGGGCTCGTCGCCGGTGCGGGCGCGGGCACCTTGCTGTCGGCCCACGCCACGTATGAACACGGCGCGTTCAGCGCCCGCGCGCTCTGGGCTGGTTGGAGTCTGGATGGCGCCGCCCCCGCCGCAGCCGGCAAGGATCAGCAGGACGGCTACTACACTGAAGCGGCGTGGCGATTCGATCCGACCTTCGGCGTCTTCGCCCGCTACAACCTCTGGGACAACGGCGGGGTCGGTGCCACCGAGCGATCGCAGTCGAACCTCGGGTTCAACTGGTGGCCGCACCCCAACGTGGTGCTCAAGTTCGACCTGCAGGACCAGGGCAAGTCGGTGGATGACGATGGCTTCAGCCTCGGCGTGGGCTACCGCTTCTGAGCGATGGCGGCGACCGCCCCGCTCCGCTAACCTCCCCCGCCCGTCATACGGCCCGCGGAGGCGCCGATGGCACTGGCGCTCTTCGACCTGGACAACACGCTGCTCGACGGCGACAGCGACTTCCTGTGGGGCGAATTCCTGGTCGAACAGGGTGCGGTCGAGCGCGCAATCTTCGGCGCGGCCAACCGGCGCTTCTACCGGCAGTACCTCGACGGCACGCTCGACATCCAGGAGTTTCACGCATTCTCGTTGGGCCTGCTGGCGCAACATGAGACCGCGACGCTGATCGCCTGGCGCGCCCGCTTCATCACCGAGCGCATCGCCCCGAATCTTTCGGCAGATGCCCATGCGCTGGTGGCGCGCCATCGCAGCACCGGCGACCGGCTCGCAATCGTCACCGCGACCAACAGTTTCGTCACCGCGCCGATCGCGCCTTTGCTCGGCGTGCCAACGCTGATTGGCACCGATCCTGAGGTCGACACCGCGGGCCGCTTCACTGGGCGCGTCGCCGGCGTGCCGGCGTTCCGCGCCGGCAAGGTCGAGCGGGTGTTGGCCTGGCTCGGCGCCGACTCTGCCCTGCTCGACGCCGCGACCTTCTATTCCGATTCGCACAATGACCTGCCGTTGCTCGACCGGGTCGCGCATCCGGTGGCGGTCAACGCCGACCCCGAGCTCACCCGCATCGCCACCGAGCGCGGCTGGCCGCGGCTCAGCATCGGGCCAGGTCGCGCGCGCCAGCTGCACGCGCGCCGTCAGGCGAGCGCCTGAGATGGCCGGTCCGCAGCGCGCCTTCGTCGCCCTCGGTCTGCTGGCGCTGGCCGCGCTCGCAGTGTTCATGATGGCGCTGGCGGCGGGCAGCGTGGCGACGCCGCCGGGCGCGGTGCTCGACGCGCTGCTCGGCCACGCTGACGCGCGCACCGCGGACCTCATCCTCCAGCTGCGGCTGCCGCGCGCGCTCGCCGCGTTCGCGGTCGGTGGCCTGCTCGCCTACGCCGGCGTTTTGATGCAGGTGCTGCTGCGCAACCCGCTGGCCGACCCCTACGTGCTCGGGGTCTCCGGCGGCGCCGCGGTCGGCGCGCTGTCCTCGCTGGCGCTCGGACTCGGCGCCGTGGCGGCGCACGGCAATGCCTTCATCGGTGCGCTCGCCTCCACGCTACTGGTATTCGCGCTGGCGCATAGCCGCGGCGGATGGACGCCCACACGCCTGCTGCTCACCGGCATCGTGGTCGCCGCGGGCTGGTCCGCGCTGATCGGTCTCGGACTGGCGCTCGCGCCGGACGGCCGGCTGCGCAGCATGCTGTTCTGGCTGATGGGCGACCTTGGCTACGCCGAACACCCGCGCGCCGCACTGGCGATGCTGGGGCTCCTGCTGCTCGTCGCGCTGCCGTTCGCACGCGAGCTCAATGTGCTGGCGCGCGGCGCGCCCGAGGCGCGCGCGCTCGGCGTCTCGGTGCAGCCGCTGACGCTCGCGATCTACACGCTGGCCTCGCTGGCCACGGCGATCGCGGTGACCCAGGGCGGCAGCGTCGGCTTCGTCGGTCTGGTCGTGCCGCACATGCTCAGGCTCGCGCTCGGCGCCGATCACCGCCTGCTGCTGCCCGGCGCGGCGCTCGCCGGCGGCGCGCTACTCGCTGCCGCCGATGCGCTGGCCCGCACCATCGTCGCGCCGCTGATGCTGCCGGTCGGTGTGGTGACGGCGGCGATCGGCGTGCCGCTGTTCCTCTACCTGCTGAACCGTACCCGGAGCCCGGTGTGAGCGCGCCGCTATCGTTCCAATCCCTGACGGTCGTAGTCGGCGGCAAGCGGGTCTGCGCCGCGATCGACGGTGAGGTCCGCGCCGGCGAGGTGCTCGCGGTGCTCGGCCCCAACGGCGCTGGCAAGACCACGCTGCTGGCCACGCTCGCCGGCCTGCGCCAGCCCGCGTCCGGCGCCGTCGCGCTGTCCGGCGACGATCTGTGCACGCTGCCACCGCGGCGTATCGCGCAGCGGCTCGGCATCATGCTGCAGCACACCGACGATCCGTTCCCGGCCACCGTGCTCGAGACTGCGTTGATCGGCCGGCACCCGCACATCGGCTTGTGGATGTGGGAATCGGCCGAGGATGTCACGCGGGCCCGTGCCGCGCTGGCGGCGGTCGACCTGGCCGGCTTCGAAGAGCGCGAGGTCGCGACGCTGTCCGGCGGCGAGCGCCGCCGGCTGGCTGCCGCGATGGTGCTGGTACAGGACCCGCTGGTGTTCCTGCTCGACGAACCCACCGACGGCCTCGACCCGCGTCACGCCGCTCAGAGCCTGACGGCGTTCCGCATGCTGGCCGATTCCGGTCGCAGCGTGGTGATCGCGCTGCACGACGTGAACGAGGCGGTGCGCATCGCCGACCGCGTGCTGCTGCTGTTCGGCGACGGCCAGACGCTGTTCGGTCCCACGAACGACGTGCTCACCCCAGTGGCGCTGGAGCGGCTCTACGGCGTGCCGCATGCCGCGATCGAACACGCCGGACGCACGCGCTTCTTCGCGGGCTAGCGGCTCAGGGCACGCTCAAGATGTCAGGCGGTACCGTCTCGCGCTCGGCGCGTCCCGCCGCGACCCACTCGACGAGCGCAGGCAGCGCCCAGGCCGCCTCGACCCAGGCCGCGACCGTACGGTCGACCGGTACGCCGTAGCCCTTGAAGCGCACCACGATCGGCGCGAAGTAGCAGTCGGCGAGCGAGAACTCGCCGAACAGGAACGGCCCGCCGCCACCGAAGCGCGCGCGGCAATCCGCGATCAATTCGCGCATCCGCGTGACGTCGGCGCGCGCCGCGGCGTTCACCGGCACCGCCGCACCGCCGGCGCGACAATCCATCGGCAGCGCGCCACGCAGGCCGTTGAACCCGGTGTGCATCTCGGCGCAGATGCTGCGCGCATGGGCCCGAGCCACGCGGTCAGCGGGCCAACCCTTGCCGTCGAGCCAGCGCTCGTTCGTGTACTCGCAGATCGCCAGCGAATCCCAGACCGTGGTGTCCCCATCGATCAACACCGGCACGCGTCCGGTGGGCGTGTACTTGCCGATCTCGCGCACGAACTCCTCGGACTCGAGCGGCAGGCGTCGTTCCTCGAACGCGATGCCGTAGTGGCGCAACGGCAGCCAGCCGCGCAACGACCACGACGAGTAGCACTTGTTGCCGATCACCAGCACCGGTTCAGACATGGGAGCTCCTAAGGCCTAAGCGCCATCAGCAGGGCTGCGTGTAGCGTGCCGTTGCTGGCGAGGACGTCGCGGCTATCGAGCGCGAGCGGCTCGCCACCAAGGGTGGTGATGCGCCCGCCTGCCTCTTCGACGATCAGCGCCAAGGCTGCGATGTCGAGGATGTTGAGGTCGGACTCAAGCACGGCGTCGAGACTGCCCTTCGCCAGCAGGTGGTAATGCCAGAAATCGCCGTAGCCGCGGATCCGATCGACCTGCGCGACCAGCCGCCCGAACGCGGGCCAGGCGGCGCCGCTCGCGAGCGAGCGCAGGTTGCCGGTCGAAAGCGCGGCGGATTCAAGCGTGGCGACGCTGCTCACGGCGAGCCGCAGGATGCTGCCGTCAGCGTCCTTCAGGTAAGCGCCGGCGCCGCGCGCGGCCCAGGCCGACTCGCCGAACCAAGGTGCCGCCGAGACCGCGGCCTGCGCCACGCCGGCGCGCCAGACGCAGACCTGCACCGAGAACATCTCGTAGCGACGCACGAACGACTTGGTGCCGTCGATCGGGTCGACCAGCCAGAGGAACTCGGAGCGGTTCGAGTCGTCGCCCTCTCGATGGCCAAGTTCTTCGCCAAACACCGCGTGCGCCGGGTAGTGCTTCGTGATCACCGCGCGGATCGCACGCTCAGCGTCGATGTCGGCATCGGTGACCGGCGACCCATCCTGCTTGCTGCGCGCCGTCGCCCCGCGTCGCCAATGCGGTTCGATCGCGGCGCAGGCCGCGGTCGTCGCTTCGCGCGCGACCTCGAGCAGTTCCAGCGGCGTGGGCGTGGTCCCTTGCATGGCGCGATTGTCCGCGACTGCCGTCGTGCTTGACACCCCCCACGACGCCGAAGCACAGTGCGCGCGCCGCAGGTGGTCCGTCCGAGCAGGACGGGCCCTCTTCACGAGTAGGGAAGCCGGTGGGTCGGCGAGTGCTAAGCGCTCGACGACGATCCCGGCACTGCCCCCGCAACGGTTAATGGGTATGCGGCCATCACGAGCCACTGCGCACGAGCGTGGGAAGGCGATGGCCGCGAGGTGCCAACCTCGACCCGTGAGTCCGGAGACCGACCTGCAGCACTGGTACCGGCGTCGCGGCGGGCGATGCGGTGGGCCGCTGCACGCGCTCCACCGTCCCTCCGCCCGCTGCCGGCGTTCAACGCTCGTGCATCGCGGGGTCGCGATGCCGGAGGATTCACATGTCGTCGTCCCGCATCGCCGCGCTCGCCGCGGCTCTCGCTGCCTATTGTCTCCCTTGCGCCCTCGCCGCTGCCGCCGACGAGGCCCCCAGCCTGCTCGACCCGATCGTCACAACCGCGACACGCACGCCCCGGCCTGCATCCGAGCTGCTGGCGCCGGTCGTGGTCGTCGATCGCGATGCGATCGAGCGCTCGCTCGCCGCCGACCTCACCGACCTGCTGCGCTTCTATGCCGGTATCGACATCGCGCGCAGCGGCGGCCCGGGCCAGACCAGCTCAGCGTTCCTGCGCGGCACCGAGAGCAACCACGTGCTGCTGCTGGTCGACGGCATCGAGCTCAACCCGGGCACGATCGGTGGCGCGCCGTTCGCCGCGATCCCGCTCGCGGCGATCGAGCGCATCGAGATCGTGTTCGGCCCGCGCGCCGTGCTCTACGGCTCTGAAGCGATCGGCGGTGTGATCAACCTGATCACCCGGCGCGGCGCGGCGCGTCCGGCGCTCGCGGTCAGCGCGAGCGCGGGCTCGCAGGACACCATGCTGGCTGCGCTCGGCGGCGGCTTCGGTGCCGGCGGCTTCGATGGCAGCCTCGACCTCGAACGCTTCGCCACCGACGGCTACATCACCCAGCCGGCAGTGCCGGTCGCGCGCGGCAACGACCGCTCGAGCCTCAACGCCAACCTCGGCTGGAGCACCGGCCTGTGGCAGGCGCGGGTCTCACGCTTCGAGAGCCGCGGCATGCAGGAGTACAACGATTTCCTGCTGACGCCGGTCAGCCAGTCGTTCGAGGATGCGACCACCGCGCTCAGCTTGGTCCGCGACTCGGGCACCTGGCGTTCGACGCTGAGCGTCGCGCGTTACGCCGACAGCATCGTCCAGGACCAGGCGAACCCGTTCACCACCCTGACCGACTTCGTCGAGACCGCGCGCGACACGGCCGATTGGAAGAACGACATGGTGCTCGGCCAGCACGCCGTGACGCTCGGCGCCTACTGGTCGGACGAGAGCACCGCAGCTGAATCCTTCGGTGCCTACCAGGAGGACAGCCGGGTCGTCGCGGCGTACGCCGCGGACAGCATGGCGTTCGGCGCGCACAGCATCGAGCTCGGCGTCCGCCAGACCGACCACTCCACCGCCGGCGATCAGACTTCCTGGGACCTCGAGTACGGCTACGCGCTCAGCGCCGCGTCACGCGTGGTGGTGAGCGCAGGCCAAGGCTTCCGCGCGCCCGACAGCGCCGACCGCTACTCGCCGTGCTGCGGCAACCCGTTGCTCGTGCCCGAGACCGCACGCCACTACGAGGTGGCGTTGCTGCGCCGACCGACCGCACGCGACGACTTCCGCTTCGCCGCCTTCCACACCGACATCGACGACCTGATCTCGTTCGGACCTTCGTTCGTGCTCGAGAACATCGACCGCGCGCGGATCGACGGGCTCGAGGCCGCCTGGCGCCACGCCGACGAGGTCTGGGACGCCGAGGTGCGCGTGCTGTTGCTCGACACCGAAGACCTGGCGACCGGCGAGAGCCTGCCGCGGCGCGCCGACCAGACCCTCACCGCCCGGCTCGCGCGCCACTTCGGCGCCACCGACCTCGGGCTCGACCTGCTCGCGACCGATGCACGCAAGGACTCGAGTTTCTCGACCACGATGCTGCCGGGCTACGTGTTGCTCGACCTCTCGGTGCGTTGGCAGATCGCCGCCGATTGGTCGCTGCGGGCACGGCTCGAGAACCTGTTCGACACGGATTACGTCACCGCCGGCGGTTACGCCAACCCGGGCCGTAGCCTGTTCCTCGGTGTCGATTGGACGCTGTAGAGTCGCTCCGCTAAAGGGAGGAGCCATGGGCAAGCGCTTGTCGAAGATCTACACGCGCACCGGCGACGACGGCACCACCGGCCTCGGTGACGGGAGCCGCGTGGCCAAGGACGATCCGCGGGTCGAGGCCTACGGCACGGTCGACGAACTGAACTCCACACTCGGCGTGCTGCTCGCAGGGCGCCTGCCGGACCCGGTGCGGGTGGTGCTCACGCGCCTGCAGCATGAGTTGTTCGATCTGGGTTCGGAGCTTTGCCTGCCGGGCTACACCGCGATCAGCGACCCGATGATCGCCATGCTTGAGCACGAGCTCGATGGCTTCAATGCCGCGCTGCCAGCGCTTGAGGAGTTCATCCTGCCCGGCGGCTCACCGGCTGCCGCGCAATGCCACGTCGCGCGCACGGTCTGTCGCCGCGCCGAACGCAGGGTCGCCACGTTGGCCCGCAGCAGCGCCGTGGCAGCACCGGTCGGCCGCTACCTCAACCGCCTGTCGGATCTGCTGTTCGTGATCGCCCGGGTGCTGGCGCGTGCCGACGGTGGCGCCGAGGTCTACTGGAGAAGCCCCAAATTGGATGGCGGGCTCAGCGGGCGTTGAGTCTGCGGCGCGCGGCGTCGATCGACGCACAGACCGCCGCCGCGCCTTCCGGCAGCCTCGGTCCAGGCCGGGTGACGAGGTCCGCATCCAGTGCGGCGAACGCGTCGCGCTGGGTCGCCGCCAGCGTTGACCATCGACCCCAGCGCGCGCGTAGGGCCGCGACCGAGCCGCCCTCGCCGGCTGCGCTCATGATCAGCTGCGGATTGGCGGCGATCACCGCCTCCTCGCTCACCACTGGCGCCAGCGCGTCGAGCGCTGCGAACGGGTTCACGCCGCCGCAGAGCGCGATGACCTGGCCGAGCGGCGCGTGGCCGTTGACCGTATACAGCGGCTGCTCGTTGACCTGGTAGAACACGCGCAGCGGCGCGGCCTGCGAATAGCGTGCGCGGAGCGCCGCGAGCGCTTCGCGGTAACTGCGCGCCGCCAGCCCGGCGTCCGCAGCATGGCCGGTGAGCGCGCCGATGAGTTCGAGATGACGCGCAGGATCGTCGAGACTGCGCGGCTCGAGCACCACCACGCGCAAGCGCAGCGCGCGCAGCTTGTCGATGGTGGCCTGCGGCGTGCCCCCGCCCCAGGCCAGCACCAGATCAGGCTGCAGCGTGACCAGCCGTTCGAGGTCGAGTCGGAACGCATCGCCGACGTCGGTCGCGGCACGCGCGCCCAGGGGATGGTCGCTCCAGGAATCGCGCCCGACCAGTGCGGTGCCCGCGCCCGCCGCGAACAGCAGCTCGGTGAGATGCGGCGCCAGCGCCACCACCCGAGTGGCCGGGCTCTCGAGCCGATGTCGCGTGCCTGCGTCGTCGCGCAGCTCGATGGGCGCGGCCCCGACCATGGTCGCGGTGAGCGCCGCGATCAACGCGAACGAGCGTGGCGCTTTCACGCCAGCACCGCGACGCAACCGAGCACCAGCAGCATGGCGACCCAGCTCAACCAGGCGCGCTCGCTGAGCGCCACCGCCGACCAGGCAAGGTGCAGACCGCCGTCCTCCTCGTCGGGTTCGACCCGGAGCGCGGCATGAGCGACACGCGCCAGGAGTTCGGCGTCGGCGGCACCGAGGTCGCTGCCCTCGGCGACGCGGAAACCGCGCCATTCGGCGAACGCTTCCTCGCTACGGCCCATCGCAGCAAGGCTGAGGCAGAGCGCACGGGTCGGCAACCACGCGAGCACCGCCACCACGCGCCGCGCTTCGATCCGTTGTGCGGCATCACCCGCGCCCCAGTGCCGATAGAGCTCCGCGGCGAGACGCCAGAGCAGCGCACCGATCGGCCCAGCGACCAGGGCCCAGAACGCCGGGGCCGCGGCCCGATCCAACAGTGCCTGTGGCACGGCGCGGGCGAAGGCGCGGCTGCGCTCGACCGCCACCGGCAGCGGCTCAGCGCCGATGGCCTTGCGTGCCGCGATGGTTGCCGCCGCGTCGTCGTCGCGCTCGAGCGATTCCGGATAGGCCTCGACCAGGCGCAGGGCGCCGACGGGCCCGAGCGCGAGCACCACCACCACCAGGCCGAGCGCCGAACCCAGCCAGGGCGACCAGCTGTGGAGCGCGTAGAGCAGGAAGGTCGCGATCACCACCGGCACCGCGATCAGGAACAGCACTGGCAACAGCGGTCCCCATCCAGCGAGCGCGCCGAACTGTTCACGCATGAGCGCGAGGTAGCGCACGGCATACGACCGGTCGCGCAGCGGGTCGAGGCCTGGGCTCAGGCGGTCGATGAGCAGCGCGACTGCGGCGAGCAACGGATGCATCAGCGCGCGAGCCTCGCGCGGAACGCGCGCCAATCGAACGCCGGACCCGGATCGGTCTTGCGCCCCGGCGCGACCTGACTGTGGCCGACGATGCGCGACCGCGTCACCTGCGGGTGACGCCGCATGATCAACCTGGCCAGTGTCGCGAGCCTGGCGTACTGGCGTTGCGTGTACGGGATGTCATCGGCGCCCTCGAGCTCGATGCCGATTGAGTAGTCGTTGCAGCGTTCGCGGCCGCGGAAGCGCGAGACCCCGGCATGCCAGGCCCGCGCGTCGAGCGACACGAACTGCAGCACCGTGCCATCACGGCGCAGCAGCAAGTGGGTACTGACGCGGAGCGTGGCGATGCTGGCGAAGTAAGGATGGGCATTCGAATCAAGCCGGTTCATGAACAGGTCGGCAATCCAGCGCCCGCCGAACCGGCCGGGCGGCAGGCTGATGCCGTGCACCACGATGAGGTCGATGGCGGTGCCCTTCGGTCGTCGGTCATGGTTGGGCGAGCGCTGACGGCGCGCGCCCGCCAGCCAACCCTGCGTTCCCATGCCAATCCGTGCCATGCGGCATCGTGGCACAGCGTCCGGTCGCGGCGGAACCGCGACGATTGCCGTGAGCGGTCAGCGGCGGCACCATGGGCCCCCGCCCCGTGGATGTCCCCGATGCCCCGTCCCGTACTCCAGCAGATGCTGCGAGAGTTGATCGCCGCGCCCTCGGTGAGCAGCGTCAGCCCCGAGTTCGACACTGGCAACCGCCCGGTGATCGACCTGCTCGCCGGCTGGCTCGAAGACCTCGGCTTCGCGGTCCGCATCGATGCCCTGCCGCACCATCCTGCCAAGGCGAACCTCGTCGCCACGCTCGGCGCCGGGCCGGGCGGCCTGGTGCTCGCCGGCCACGCCGACACCGTGCCCTGCAACCCGGAGCTCTGGCACGACGACCCCTGGCGACTCACCGAGCGCGATGGCGCACTGCACGGACTCGGTGCTTCGGACATGAAGTCCTTCTTCGCCTTCGCCCTCGAGGTCGCCGCGCGCGTTGACCCCAAAGCGCTGCGCGAGCCTCTGATCGTGGTCGCAACCGCCGACGAAGAGAGCACGATGGCCGGCGCCAAGGCGCTGGCCGCCGCGGGTCGGTTGCCGGGCCGTTGGGCAGTCATCGGCGAACCGACCTCGGGACGACCGGTGCGCGCCCACAAGGGCGTGTTCATGGATCAGGCGCGGATCACCGGGCGGGCCGGCCACAGCAGCGACCCGCGGCTCGGCATCAATGCGATCGACGCGATGCACCGCCTGATAGCCGAGCTCATCACCGCCCGCGACGAGCTCGCCGCCGCCAACCATGCGCCACAGTTCAACGTGCCGCACCCCACGATCAACCTCGGCCGCATCGTCGGCGGCGACAACCCGAACCGGATCTGCCCGTCCTGCGAACTGTCGTTCGACTGCCGGGTGGTGCCCGGCATGGACCTGGTGGCGACGCGCGCCGCGCTCAGGCAGCGGCTGGAGCGTGTGGTCGTCGGCACCGGCGCCGCGATCGCGTTCGAGGCCTTGCAAGATGGCGTGCCGGCCTACACTGCCGCCGAAGGCTCGGCGCTGATCGAAGCCGCCGAGCAACTGTTGGGGGTGCGTGCCGAGGCCGTGGCCTTCGCCACCGAAGCGCCGTACTTCGGCATGCTCGGCATCGACGTCGTCATCGCAGGTCCCGGCGAACTCAAGGTCGCGCACCAGCCCGACGAGGCGTTGCGGCTCACCGCGATCGATCCCTACCTCGCGTTCCTCGAGCGCATGGTCGAACGCTGCTGCCTGCGCGCCGCATGAGCCACAACGCCGGGTGGGCCGCTCGCGACCTCGCGGTCGTCTGGCATCCCTGCACCCAGATGAAGGACCACGAGCGCGAACTGCCGCTGGTACCGATCGCGCGCGCGCGCGGTGCCTGGCTCGAGGATTTCGACGGCCGACGCTACCTCGATGCGATCTCGTCCTGGTGGACCTGCCTGCTCGGCCACGCCGATCCGCGCCTCGATGCCGCCCTGCGCAACCAGCTCGGCACACTCGAGCACGTGATGCTGGCGGGCTTCACCCACGCGCCGGTGATCGAACTGTCGGAAGCCCTGGTCGCGCGCGCACCAGCCGGCTTGAGCCGCTGCTTCTATGCCGACTCCGGCTCGGCGGCGGTCGAGATCGCGCTGAAGATGAGCTTCCACTGGTGGCGCAACCAGGGCCGCGCCGGCAAGACCCGCTTCATCGCGCTCGCCGGCGGATATCACGGCGAGACGCTGGGCGCGCTCAGCGTCGGCGACCTCGGCTTGTACAAGTCGAGCTACGCGCCGCTCATGCTCGAACAGTTGACCGCCCCCTCGCCCGATGCCTACGCCGCAGCGCCGGGGGAGAGCGCGCGTGATTGCGCGCTGCGCGCCGCAAACGCGCTCGAGCAGTTGCTCGAGCAACACGCCGACGAGGTCTGCGCCCTCATCCTCGAGCCACGCGTGCAGTGCGCGGCCGGCATGCGCATGCATGACCCGGAGTACCTGCGGCTGGCGCGGGCGCTGTGTGACCGCTTCGGCGTGCACCTCATCGCCGACGAGATCGCGGTCGGCTTCGGCCGCACCGGCACGCTGTTCGCCTGCGAGCAGGCCGGCATCTGTCCCGACTTCCTGCTGCTGGGCAAGGGCCTGACCGGCGGCTACCTGCCGCTATCGGTGCTGCTCACGACCGACACGATGTACCAGGCGTTCTACGACGACTACACGACGCTCCGGGGCTTCCTGCACTCCCATTCCTACACCGGCAACCCCTTGGCCTGTCGTGTGGCCCTGGCGACGCTGACCGCACTCGATGCTGATGCCACGCTCGCGCGCAACCGCGAGCGCGCCCAGGCACTCTGGACTGCGGTGGCCGACTTGCAGGCTCATCCCCACGTCGGCGATGTGCGCCAGGCCGGGATGATCGTGGCGGTCGAGCTCGCCCGCGACGGTCGCGGGCGCACGCCCTACGACTGGCGCGAGCGGCGCGGCCTCATCGCCTACCGCCACGCGCTCGTGCGTGGTGTGTTGCTGCGTCCGCTCGGCAATGTGCTCTATCTGATGCCGCCGTACTGTGTGACGCCTGACGAGATCGCGTTGCTGGGGCGGGTGCTCGGTGAATGCGTCGAGCTCGCGACCAGGGCGGCCGCGTGAGCGCGCCGCGCTTCCATGTCGAGGGACCACTGGCTGCGGAGCAGCAGCTCACGCTCGACGCCGCCGCCGCCAACCATGCCACGCGCGTGCTGCGGCTTAGCGTCGGCGCAGCGTTGACGCTGTTCGACGGCCGCGGCGGCGAGTACCCGGCAACGCTGGTCGCGATCGAGCGCGGACGCGTCACCGCACACACCGGCACCCATCTCGCACGCGAAGCCGAGCCGCCGTTCCCGGTCGTGCTCGGGCAAGCGCTGGCCAAGGGCGAACGCATGGACCTGGTAGTGCAGAAGGCGGTGGAGCTTGGCGCGACCGCGCTGCAACCGCTGGCGACCGCGCGCAGCGAAGTGCACCTCGACGCGGACCGCGCCGCGAAGCGCGTGGCGCATTGGCAGGGGGTGGTGCGCTCGGCCAGCGAGCAGTGTGGTCGCAACCGTCTGCTCGAGGTGCGGCCACCACTCGCGCTCGCGACCTGGCTCGCGACGCCCGCGGCGGCGGTCCGGATCGTGCTCAGCGCAGACGGCGTAGCGCTCGCGCGGCTGGCACGGCCCGCTGCGGGGCTGGCGTTGTTGGTCGGACCGGAGGGCGGCCTCACGCCAGACGAGCTGGCGCAGGCGGAAGCGGCGGGATTCGGGCGGGTGACGCTCGGCCCGCGGGTGCTGCGCACCGAGACCGCGGCACTCGCAGCGCTCGCGGCGATACAGGCGCTCTGGGACTAGGGTTCTTCGTCGACCTCGATGCCTTCGATCGAGAGGTCGTCGGAGGTGAGCTCGCCGGGCTGACCGAAGCTGGGCTCGACGGCATCACCGCCGGTGCTGCCCACCTCGTCGCTCAGCGCGGCATCCACGGTCGCGTCGTCGAGCGCGGCAACGATCGCATCGTCGCTGTCATCGTCGAAACGCAGAGTCTCGTCGACCGCCGGCATCTCGATGATCTCTTCACCCGCTGCGATGGCCAAGCCGAGGCTGGTACCCATCCCGAGCTGGGTCGGCTCGTCCGGCATTACCTCGATCGCCTCCAGCGCCGGCGCCTTGAGCTCGATGCCGAGCGCACGCGCGATCATCCGCTCCAGTTCTTCGAGATCGGGGACCGCCGGGCGCTCGTTCGCCATGCGCACCCGCGACAACACCACGCTCGGCTCCGCCTCGATGCCTGATTCGAGTTTGAGCACGTTGCGGTTGACGCGCAGCAAGTAGGGATATCCCTGCGTCGCGATCGCGAACGAAGGCGGATCGAGCAGGCCGGCGATGGCCTGGATCACGGCGATGCGGGTTCGGCGCGTGAACTCAGGCAGAGGCAGGCCACAGGCGGCCTCGAACGAGATCAGCGGGATGCGGCTGTTCTGCCACATGGTCCAGCCGAGCAACCAATCCGGCGCACCGTCGGGCCGCTCGCGCGGCGCGGCATAGCCCATGACCTCGATGATCGCGGCGCGCGGCACCACCAAGCGGCTGCCCGCGAGCGGGACCAGCAAACCGTAGAGTTCGTCGAGAGCAGCGCTCATGTCATGTCACCCGGACTCATCCGAAGGACGTCCGCGACGGGTCGAAGCGTCCGACAAGCCCGTGGATCGTCTCGATGAGCTCTTCTTCCTGGTACGGTTTGCCGAGGTAGCGCTCGACGCCGATCTCGGCGGCACGCGCGCGGTGCTTCTCGCCGGTGCGCGAGGTGATCATGATGATCGGGATGCCCTTGAAGCGATCATCGCCTTTCATTATCTGGGCCAGCTCGTAACCGTCCATCCGCGGCATCTCGATATCGAGCAGCATCACGTCCGGCGTGTTCTCCTGCAGCAGCGCCAACGCGTCGACGCCATCCTTCGCAGTGAGCACGCGGAAGCCGAAGCGTTCGAGCAGACGCTGGGTCACGCGGCGCACCGTGATTGAATCGTCGACCACCATCGCGAAGATGCGCTTGTCTTCGGCCGCCTCGGCTTCGACCCGGGCGATTGCCTCGATGCGCTTGCCCGCGGCAGCGCGCAGCGCCGCATGGCGGACCAGGCCGCCGGCGTCGAGGATCAGCAGGATGCTGCCGTCGCCGAGGATGGTCGCGCCGGAGACGCCGCGGATGTTGCTGACCTGGGGACCGACGCTCTTGACCACGATCTCGCGGCTGCCGCTCATGCCTTCGGTGACCAGCGCGCCGGCGTGGTCGCCCGCGCGGACCAGAATCACGGGGATGGTGTCGAGTTCCTCGCCGTAGGTCGGCGCACCGGCGCCGAGCAGCACGCCGAGCTGGTAGATGTCGAACGCAACGCCGCCGTAGTTGAACTTGGCGTCCGGGTCCTCGAGCATCTTGATCAGGTCCTTGCGCCGGATCCGCACGATGCCTTCGATCGACGGCAAGGGGATCGCGTAGTCCTCTTCGCCGGCCTGGACCACCAGCGCCTGGGTGATGGCGAGGGTGAACGGCAAGCGCACCGTGAACTTGGCGCCGAGGCCTGGGTTCGCCTCGATGTGGAAGGTGCCGCCGAGCTGCTTGATCTCGCTCGCGACCACGTCCATGCCGACGCCGCGGCCAGCGGCCTGGGTCACTGCTTTGGCGGTCGAGAAGCCTGATTCGAGGATGAACTGCATCACATCGTAGTCGGAGTACTCGATGCCCTGGCGCACGAGGCCGAGCGATTGGGCCTTCTTGCGGATCGCATTGAGGTCGAGGCCGGCGCCGTCGTCCTCGACCACCATCACGACCTCTGAGCCCTCGCGATGCATCTTGATCGACACCGTGCCGGCAATGGGCTTGCCTGCGGCAGCGCGCTCGTTCTTCGACTCGATGCCATGGATTACGGAGTTGCGCAGCATGTGCTCGAGCGGCGCGACGATGCGTTCCAATACCTCACGGTCGATCTCGCCATCGGCACCGACGAACTTGAGCTCCGCCGACTTGCCGACCTCATCGGCTGTCTGGCGCACGATGCGGCGCAGTCGCTGTGCGTGCCGGGTCAGCGGCAACATGCGGGTGCGCATCAGGCCGTCCTGCAGCGCGGTGTTGGCGCGTGCCTGCTGCAGCAGCAGCGTGTCGGCTTCCTTGGCCTGATCGACCAGCGTGTCCTTGAGGTCGAGCAAGTCGTTGACCGACTCGGCCAGCGCGCGCGACAGCTGCTGGAGCGTGGAGTATTGGTCGAGCTCGAGTGGGTCGAAATCGGCGCGCTGCTCGCTGGCCTGGTCGACGAACTGCGAGCGGATCTGCGCCTCGGTCTCGATCTCCATGCGGCGCAGCTGCTCGCGGAGCCGGACCACGGTCTGTTCCAGCTCCTTGAGGTTGAAGTTGATGGTGTTGACCTGCTGGCCAAGACGCGCGCGATAGATCGAGACTTCGCCGGCGACGTCGAGCAGGCTCTGCAGGATGTCGGCACGGACGCGGACCATCTCCGCTTCCATGCGCGAGCCGCGGCGCCGATCCTCACCAGTGTCGAAACTGTGCGACTCGGCGAACTCGGGCTTGGTCGCGCCCGATCGAGGTGCTTCGGGTGTGTAACGCGCCGCGGTCGCGGCGGCCGCGGCAGCAGCTGCCACCGCCGCGGCCTCGATCGCGGCCGCCTCCGCTACCGCAGCTTCGACCGCCGCGGTCTCGACCGAGTGCGCTGACGCGACCGGTTGCGCCAACACGCGGGTGATCGCCGGCTCTTCATGCTCGCCGCGTATCAGGCGCTGCATCTCCGCGACCAAGTCGGTGCCATCGACGATCGGCTGCTTGGCGTAGACCTGCTCCAACATGCGGTGCAGACGGTCGACTGCGCGCTGGGCCACGGCGAACATCGCGGTGCTCATGGGCTGGCGCCCATCCACCACCTCGGTGAGCATCGATTCCATCTCGTGCGAGAGGTCGCCCATCGGCGAGATGCCCGCCATGCGCGCACCACCTTTGAGCGTGTGCAGGTAGCGCTGCAGCTCGCCGACGTGCTGCGGGTTGTTGCGCTCGCGCTGCCAGCCCGCCAACGCCGAATCGGTCGCCTCGAGCAGCT
>JANNEA010000038.1:0-33638 GCA_031388175.1 Gammaproteobacteria bacterium | reverse complement strand
CGCGGAGCGCACGGCGCGACCTCGGCGGACGATGCGTCCACCGAGGGCGAGACCGCGTCGCTCGATGGCAAGCGCGTGATCGTCACCGCGGGCCCGACCCGCGGGCCGATCGACCCGGTCCGGTTCTTGACCAACCGTTCGAGCGGCAAGATGGGCTTCGCGCTCGCGGCTGCCGCAGCAGAGGCGGGTGCGAAGGTGCTGTTGGTGTCGGGCCCGGTCCAGCTCGCGACGCCTGCCGGCGTCGAGCGCCTCGACGTCGAGACCGCCGCCGAGATGCACACTGCGGTGATGGCGCGCCTGGCGGGCTGCGACTTGTTCATCGGCGCTGCTGCCGTCAGCGACTACGCGCCGTCCCAGCCCTCGCCACGCAAACTGAAGAAGTCGTCGGCGCACCTGGAGCTCCCGCTCGAACGCACGCCGGACATCCTGGCCGGGGTTGCAGCCAGCATGCCGCGGCCGTTCTGCGTCGGCTTCGCGGCCGAGACCGACGATCTCGAGTTGCACGCACGCGGCAAGTTGCGCGACAAGCAGCTCGACATGGTGGCGGCGAACAGGGTGGGCCAGGGCCAGGCCTTCGATCGCGACGACAACGCGCTCAGCGTGTACTGGTCCGAAGGAGGGCGCGATGGCGGGCAGGAGTTGCCGCTGGCGCCGAAGCCGGCATTGGCGCGCGCGCTCATCGCGCTGATCGCCGAGCGCATGCTGTGACCACTCGATCGATGGCAGCGCCCACGATCCAGGTGCGGATCCTCGATCCACGCGTCGGCGACAGCACGCCGCTGCCGGCCTACGCGACCGACGGCTCCGCCGGCATGGACCTGCGCGCCTGCCTGGACGCACCGCTCACGCTCGCGCCGGGGCAGGCTGAACTCGTGCCGACCGGGATCGCGATCCACATCGCCGACGCGGGCCTGGCGGCGATGCTGTTGCCGCGCTCGGGGCTTGGGCACAAGCACGGCGTGGTGCTCGGCAACCTGGTCGGCCTGATCGACTCGGACTACCAGGGTCAGTTGATGGTGTCGTTGTGGAACCGCGGCCGCGAGCCGTTCACGGTCCAGCCGGGTGAGCGCATCGCGCAGATGATCATCGTGCCCGTGGTGCGGGCACGCTTCGAAGTGGTCGAGTCGTTCGACGAGAGCGCGCGAGGCGCTGGGGGTTTCGGCCACACCGGCCGAAGCTGAGCTTGGATCAGGGCTTGGGCTTCGCCGCCGGCGTGGTCAACGCGCGGTAGCGCGCGATGTCGGTGTCGTACTGTTTCGCCACGGCCAGCTTCTCGTCCTGCTTGGTCATGACCATGCGCTGGTTCGCGTTCATCTCGTTGCGCTGCTTGGCGAGCGCGCCGTCGAGCTTCTCGATCTGCTGCGGTTCCTTGGCCGCCGCGCGCCGTCGCTCCAGCTGCACGCCTTCGTTCTCGAGTGTGGTGACCGCGCTCGAGGCGAGGTTGATCTGTCCCTGGAGGGCGGCCAATCGCGAGTCGCGGGCGCGTTCGATGTCTGTGACTGAGCCATAGGTCGACAACAACACCCTGTCGTGCTCGATCTGCTCCTTCGCCGCAGCCTCATCCACCTTGGCCTTCTCCTGCGCGGCACGCTGCTCGGGGGTCATTGCGCCGTCGATCGTCTTGATCGTCTGACCCTGCGCGTTGATCTGGGTCTTCTGCTGATCGGCGTACTCGGGCGGGATCGCGCTGCCGTAGTGCACCACGCCCTGCTTGTCGGTCCACTTGTAGAGCTTCTTGCCCTGCTTCTTGGTCGGGGCCGGTGCAGCGGACGTGGGCAGCGCTGCACCCAGTACGGTGACGGCGGTGACGACGGCGACGAATGCGCGCAGCAGCTTCATGTTGCGAATCTCCGGGATGCGGGGCGAAACGATAGCACTACAGGATGAACCGGGGCTGAAGCCATCCGTCGCATGGAACGGGCCTTCGGCCCTAGCTTGGGCTGCCCCAGCGGTCGCGGTAGGCCCGCACCGCGGTGAGCACGGTCGGGTCCGGCGCGCTCTGTTCGAGCCAGCTGATGAGGTCGCGCAAGCGGACGATGCTCGCGACCTGCACGCCGAACTCGCGCTTGGCTTCCTCCACCGCGGAGCGCTCGCCCTCCATGCCGCGCTCCTCGCGGTCGAGCGCGAGCGCGACGCCGACCGGCGTGGCGCCGGCACGGCGGATGAGCTCGACCGACTCGCGGATCGCGGTGCCGGCAGTGATCACGTCGTCGACGATCAGCACGCGGCCGGCGAGCTTGGCGCCCACCAGGTTGCCGCCCTCGCCGTGGTCCTTGGCCTCCTTGCGATTGAAGCACCAGGGCAGGTCGCGACTGTGGTGCTCGGCGAGCGCGGCCGCGGTGACGCTGACCAGCGGGATGCCCTTGTAGGCGGGACCGAACAGCATGTCGAACTCGATGCCCGACGCCACGATCGACTGTGCGTACCAGCGCCCGAGCGAGGCCAGCGCACGACCAGAGTCGAACAGCCCGGCGTTGAAGAAGTAGGGGCTGGTGCGCCCCGACTTGAGCGTGAACTCGCCGAAGCGCAGCACACCCTTGCGCAGCGCGAACTCGAGGAACTCCTGCTGGTACGGTTGCATCTGCGTCCTTGGTCGGGCGGCACTTGCCCGCTGGTCGAGGGCCGCTATGATAGCGCCGCACTCGCAGCGCGCTGCGCGCCGGGAACCTCCCAGACCGCCGTGGAATTGCGCGTCATCACCTTCAATGCCAACGGCATCCGCTCGGCCGCGCGCAAAGGCCTGTTCGCGTGGCTGGCGCGCAGTCGCGCCGACGTGATCTGCATCCAGGAAACGAAGGCGCAGATCGCCGACCTGGGTCCCGAGCATCGGCCCAGGGGCTACCACGCCTACTTCCACGACGCCGAGAAGCCCGGCTATGCCGGCACCGCATTGTTCAGCAAGGTCGAGCCGCTCGACGTTGTGCGCGGCTTCGGTGCGCCTGAGTTCGACGGCGAAGGTCGCTACCTCGAGGCACGCTTCGACGGCTACGCGGTGGTCTCGCTCTACGCGCCGTCGGGCTCAGCGGGTCCGCACCGCCAAGCCTCGAAGGACCGCTTCCTCGCCGCGTTCCCCGAACATCTGCGCGCGCTCAAGCGGCGCAAGCGCGAGCACCTGATCTGTGGTGACTTCAACATCGCGCACCGTGAGATAGATTTGAAGAACTGGAAGTCGAACCAGACGAACTCAGGCTTCCTGCCGCACGAGCGGGCGTGGCTGGACGGGCTGTTCGGCCCGCTCGGCTTCATCGATGCGTTCCGCGCGCTCGATGCGCGACCCGACCAGTACACCTGGTGGTCGAACCGCGGTCAGGCCTACGCCAAGAACGTCGGCTGGCGCATCGACTACCAGGTGGCCACGCCAGGGTTCGTGCGCGGCGCCAAGCGCGCGCGCATCTACAAGGGGCAGCGCTTCTCCGACCACGCGCCGCTGGTGATGGACTATGAGCTCTGACGGCGCCGCGCCGACGGACTACCGCGGCTGGGCGGGCCTCAAGCGCGCGTTCGCCTCGCCGGCGGCGGCGACGATGCTGTTCCTCGGCTTCGGCTGTGGCATGCCTTTCCTGCTCGTCGGCGTGACCTTGTCGACCTGGTTGCGCGACGTCGGCATCGACCTCGCGGCGATCGGGCTGGTGAGCTTCGTCGGCTTCTCCTACGTGTTCAAGTTCCTGTGGGCGCCCCTGGTCGACCGCTACCCGTTCCCGTTCCTGGGTCGGCGCCGTGGCTGGCTGTTAGTGGCGCAGCTCGCCCTGCTCGCGGCGTTGGTCGCGCTGGCGCAGCAGGATCCGAGCGCGGGCCTCGGGCCGGTGGTGCTGCTGGTCGGGCTCGCCGCGTTCGCCGGCGCGACCCAGGACACGGTTGTCGACGCCTACCGCATCGAGATCGCGCCGCTCGACGCGCAGGCTGCGCTCGCCGCGACCTACACGCTCGGCTACCGCTTCGGTTTCATCCTGTCCGGCGCTGGCGTGCTGTACCTTGCGCAGCTCGTCGACTGGCGCAGCGCCTACATGATGGCCGCTGCGTTGTTGTTGCTGCCGGTCGGAGCGACGCTGCTCAGCCGCGAGCCGGCACCGACCGCGGCGCTTGCGGTGCGCTCGGTGGACCTCGTCGGCTCGTTCGTCGAACCGCTGCGCGCGTTCTTCACCCGGCGCGGCATCGTGATGGCGCTCGCCTTGCTCGCGTTCGTCGGGCTGTTCAAGTTCCCCGACCAGATGATCGGCGTGCTGGCGGGGCCGTTCTACCTCGATTCCGGCTACACCAAGGCCGACATCGCCACCGTGTCCAAGCTGTACGGTGTCTGGGTCGGCATCGCCGGCGCGTTCCTCGGCGGCGCCTGCGTCGCGTTGTTCGGCATCCGTCGGCTGCTGCTGGTCGCGGCGATCGCGGTCGCGGCCTCGAACCTGGCCTTCCTGCTGATGGCCGCGCACCCGGGTGAACCGTGGGCGTTCTTCGCGGCGATCACCGCCGACAACCTCTCGCAGGGCTTCGCCGGCACGGTGCTGGTGGCGTTCATGTCGGGGCTCGCCGACCTGCGCTACACCGCGACGCAGTACGCGCTGCTGGTCTCGCTCGCCAACCTGCCCGGCAAGGTCGTCGGCGGCTTCTCCGGGTACATCGTCGAGGCCAGCAGCTACCAGGCGTTCTTCACGCTCAGCGCGCTGTCAGTGTTCCCCACGCTGCTGTTGCTGGCGTGGCTGTGGCCACGGCTGGCGGCGGAGCCGGTGCGGTGAGGGTCGTGTTCGACGGCGCGCTCGCTGAGCTCGCGGACGGCGGCGCGAAGGGCTTCGACTGGGACGGTGGTGGCTACGCGCGCTGCGGGTTCCTGGTCCGCAGCGGCGCGACGGTGCACGCCTATCGCAACGAATGCCCGCACGCCGGCAACCGGCTCGAGTGGAAGCCGGACGCATTCCTGACCAAGGACGGCAGCCTGATCATGTGCTCGGTGCACGGCGCGAACTTCCGCATCCACGACGGGTTGTGCGTCGCGGGTCCGTGCATGGGCCGGGCGCTGACCGAGCTCGCGGTGAGCGTGGTCGCGGGCAGGGTCGAGGTCAGGCTCGCCGAGGCGGACGACGCTTAGCGCGCGCGGTCGACGTAGCCCAGGTAATCGGAGCTGGGCGTTACGCTCTCGGGGTCGACGCCGTAATCGTCACGCTCGATGTCGACTGCGCCGGACCAATCCTCGGGTGGCGACGCGGCCTCGATGTCGGCGTCGAACCAGGCATCCATGTCCATCTCCTCGACGGTGCCGTCGAAGTGCTGGATCTCGATGGTCGAGTCGTCCTCATCGATCGCGACAATCTCGAACAGCCCGCCCGCGGCGTGCTTGTACCAAGCGCCGATTCGAGGCTGAACTGGATCGCTGTCACGCACCGACCGTCTCCGTCGCGCGCGGTCATGTATATTCGCCGCGCGTATCCGCTCTTCGTGTCCGCCTCTTGTATAGACCCGAGTCGGCGCGAGTAGCAAGCCTCAGGCGAGCGTTTGAATATGAGCTTCGAACAACTGTTCAACCTGTGCGTGCTGTTCCTGGTCGTGGTCGACCCGTTCGGCAATGCGCCCATGTTCGCCAGCCTCAGCCGTGGCGGCGATGCAGCTTGGCGGCGCAGGATGGCGGTCAAGGGCATCGCGATCGCGTTCGCGATCATGCTCATGTTCGCCTTCACCGGCGACCGCCTGCTGACTGCGCTCGGCATCGCAGTGCCCTCGTTCAAGATCGCCGGCGGCGCGCTGCTGTTCCTGGTGGCGCTCGACATGGTGTTCGCGCGGCACTCGGGCCTGCGCTCCACCACCAGCCGCGAGGACGAGGAGGCGCGCCATCGCGCCGACATCTCGGTGTTCCCGCTCGCGTTCCCGATGCTGGCTGGCCCGGCCGCGCTGACCACGATCCTGCTCACCGTCGCTGAGGCGCGCGGCCACCCCGGCCTGTTCTTCGCCATGCTCGGCGTGCTCACGCTGGTGATGCTGTTCACGCTCGGCTGCCTGCTGATGGCCGGCAGCTTGATGAAGGTGATGGGCGAGACCGGCGCGAACGTTGTCGATCGGCTGCTCGGCGTGCTGCTCGCCGCGCTCGCGGTGCAGTACCTGGTCGATGGGTTGAAGGAGAGCTTCGGCCTCTGAGGCCGGACTAGCGCTCGAGCTTCTCGTACTTCTGCTGCACCAGGCGCCACTCGACGGCGTCGCTGCCGCGCATGTAGTCCAGCATGTCGCGCAGCTGGTCGGCGCGTTCGAGGTCGCCGACCGATTCCTCGAGCGTCATCAGCCCTTCGAGCGCGGCTGCGCCGTGCACGCGGTCGGACATGAAGAAGCGGATGGTCAGCGCGCGCTGGTAGTGGTCGCGCGCCACGGCATCGCGTTCCTGGGCGCGAGCCACGACCGCGAGCTCTTCGTGGGTCGCGGCGATGCCTGGCCGGTAGAGGCCGGCCTGGTAGATCGCGAGCGCGGCATTGAGCTTGGCGTAGGCGTCGTCGAGCCCACCTGCGCGCCGCGCGGCGTCGGCGTCGAGACGCAGCAGGCGAGCCTGTGAGTTGGGGCGTTCGTCGGCCTCGACCGCCTTGGCCAGCGGCACGCGGAGCGTGGTCCATTCTTCAGCAGAGCCGCCGCCTGCGGCGACGCTGAGCTTGGCGAGCTCGAGCTGCGCGCCGAGCGCGACCTTCGGTCCGATGTCCTTGAGCGCGAGCACCGCGTCGCAGTGCGCCTTGGCCGCCGCCGCATCGCCGGCCTGGGCCAGCGCCTGGCACTGCAGCAGCGGCAGCCGCGCCTCGAAGCCGGTGAGCTTGTCGCGCTGCACGACGCGCTCGGCTTCGGTGAGATGCCCGCTCGCGCGGGCGTGCTCGCCGAGCACCAACGCGACGTCGGTGAGGTTGAGCAGTGCGATCACCTGACCGCGGCTGTCGTCGACCGAGCGGTAGTGGACCAGCGCCTTGCCGAACAGCTGGGTCGCGGCCACGAACTGCGCGTCGTCGTAGGACTGCATGCCGAGCCGCAGCGCATCGAGCGGTGCAGCAACCGCCTCCGGCGGCGGCGGCTTGTTCGAGCCGCAGCCGGTGAGGGCGAGCGCCGCGCCCCAAAGCAGCGCTGCGATCAGGAACGCGTGGCGCGTGGCGGGACGCTCAGTCATTGGACGGCCTCGGCTCGACCAGCTCGCGGTCCGGAGGTTGTGGGACCGAATTGCTGATCGGCCAGGTGCTCTGCAGCGCGCGCAGGGTGCGGTCGGTCTGCTCCATCAGCTGACGCGTCTTCAGCACCAGGTCGGGCAGCTGCTGCATCTCGTAGTTCACGGTGCCGACCGTGGTGTTCAACTGACCGACGAGCTTGTGGGTCTCGGTGATCAATTGCGGCAGGTTCTGCGATGCAGTGCGGGCTTCGCCGCTGACCGACTGCAGGTCCTTGAACACGGGGCCCAGCTCGCGCATCCGCAGCTCGGTCTGCTGCAGGGTCGCCGCCAGCGACTTGATCGTGGTCGCGAGGTCCTGCTCGACGCCCTTGTCGGCGACCATCTGGCCGATGCCACCGCGGCCCTGGGTCATCATCGTGGTCAGCTTCTCGAGGTTGTCGGCGGTGATGGTCGCGCTGCGCATCGCGCGCTGCACATCCTTCGGGTCGACCGCCTGGGCCAGCGCGTTCATGCGCTCGAGCGTGGTCTGCGCGTCGCGCAGCGCCGGCAGCACGTCGGCCATGATCTGGTCGATCGAGACCGGCTCGTCGACCGGCAGGATGCCGCCGTCGGGCACCAGCGACAGCGCGGTGTCGCCGGCGCTGACCTCGAGCGTGGCCTTGCCGATCATGGACAGCTTCGACAGCGAGGCGCGCGAGTCCTCGCGCACCAGGCCGTGGAACTTCTCCAGCAGCCGCATCTCGACCCGGATCAGGTTGTCGGAGCCGAGGTCGATGGTCTGGACCTCGCCGACCTCGATGCCCGAGATCTGCACCTTGGTGTCGGTGGTGATGCTCTGCGCGTTGCGCATGTAGGCGATCAGCGTGAACTTGTCGGCGAAAAGCGTGCGTGCTTCACGGCTGTAGATGAACAGCACCAGCAGCAGCAGCAATGCGCCGAGCACGAACGCGCCGACCAGGCGCTCGAGCGTGGTGTACTCCAGACGGTGGACGTAGTGGACCTTGCGGCCGGTCGGCGCTGGGCTGGACATGGGGCTCTCCCTCAGACGGCCGTCGCAGCGTTGAAGCTGGACTCGGCCAGGAACCCGGCGATCACCGGGTCCGCATCCTGCGCGAACTCGCGCCAGTCCGCGAACATGCGCGGGCCCTGCGGACCGCAGAACAGTACGCGGGCATCGACCTCGCGCACGAACGGCAGGTTGTGGGTGACCATGAGCACCGCGAGCGCGTCGTCGCGCCGCAGCCCCTCGAACACCGCGCCGAAGTGGCGCCACCCGGACACGTCGCTCATCCGGAACGGCTCGTCCATGAACAGGATGACCGGTTTCAGTATCAGGCAGCGTGCCAGGGCGAGCAAGCGACGCTGATGCTCGTCGAGGAACGCGGGCAGCAGCGTGAGGTCGCCCTGCCATCCGAGCCGCTCGAGCAGCTTGAGCGCGTCCTCACGCACCTGCACCGACGGCGCGATCGCGTGGTAGTTCGCGGGCAGGGTGACGTTGACCAGTGCGTCCACCACCGACAGCAGTGGCGCATCGCTGCTGATGAACGCAGCGCGACGCCGCAGGTCGAGCCAGCTCTTGGAGTCGAGGCCGTCGGTGCGCCGGCCGAGCAGGTCGACGCTGCCCGCCGCGGGCGGGTCGAGGCCGGCCAGCGCGCGCAGCAGTTGGGTCTTGCCGGTGGCCTTCGGCCCGACCATGCAGATCATCTCGCCGCGGCGCACGCTGAGGTCGAGCGCGGTGGCGCTGCCGATGCCCTCGGGCACCAAGCCTTGCGCGACCAGGATCGGCGCGCCTTCCTTCATGCGGCGCGCCTCATGCGAACGCCAGCGCCAGGGCGAAGAAGCCGTCGAGCACGAACACCAGCAGCAGGCCGTTGACGATGGCGCGCTGCGTCTGCTGTGGCACTTCGGTCGGTGACACGCCGACCTGCAGCGCGTGGAAGCAGGAGGTGCCCGCGATGATCAGGCCGAACAACAGGTTCTTGATCAGGAACGCGCCGATCTGCGCCGGCGTGTAGGCCGAGAGCAGCGGCTCGATCAGGCGGAAGTAGTTCGACGACAGCAGCAGCCCGGCGGCGGCCACGCCACCGAAGGTCGCGACGCCGGCGAAGAACACCGACAGCGCCATCTGCGAGATGCTGGCGCCGAGCAGCCTGGGTGCCACGATCATGTCGTTGATGTCGATGCCGACCATCTCGAGCCCCTCGACCTCGCGGTGCAGCTTCATGTTGCCGAGGTCGACCACGATGGCCGAGCCGGAGCGGCCGATCAGCACGATCGCGGTGATCAGCGAGCCGAGCTCCATGCCGATGATGACCGCCACCAGGTCGACCATCTCCTTGTCGGTGCCGAAGTCGACCGCCAGGTTGAGCAGCTGCGCGGTCATCGAGATGCCGACCGCGAGCCCGAGCAGCAGGATCACCGGCAGCGCGTCGACGCCGGTGAAGATGATCTGGTTGACGATCTGCAGCCGGGTGCTGCGCAGCCGGAGCGAGTGCCAGCCGCGCCAGGCGCGCAACGCGTAGATGATGAAGGTCGTCAGGTCGACGAGGTAGAGCACGACCGCGATGGTGCGGCGGCCCCACCAGCGGACCAGCGCATCCAATCTTGGCAGTGCGGCGACCATCGGGAGGGCAAGGTTAGCAGCCCTCAGCGCCTGGAGTACTCCAGGTCGTACACCGCGTGGCCGAGGCGTTCGCCGCGCTGCTCGAAGCGTGTCAGCGGACGATCCGCGGGGCGTGGCGCGAAGCCACCCGGGGTCGCGCTCGCGAGCGCAGGCTCGGCGTCGAGCACCGCACGCATCTGCTCGGCATAAGGGGCCCAGTCGGTGGCGAGCTGGAAGCGCCCGCCGGAGGCGAGCCTGGAGGCGACCAGCGTGGCGAACGCCGGCGTCACGATGCGGCGCTTGTGATGGCGCGCCTTCGGCCAGGGATCCGGGAACAACAGCAGCACGCGCGCGAGCGAGCCCTGCTCCAACTGGTCGCGCAGCACCTCGACCGCATCGTGGCCGGAGACGCGAACGTTGCCGAGGTCCAGCTGCTCCAGGCCGAGCAGCAACCTGCCGATGCCCGGGCGGTGGACCTCGATGCCGAGATGGTCCACCGCGGGCCGCGCGGCGGCGCGCGCGAGCAGCGCTTCGCCGGCGCCGAAGCCGATCTCGACCTCGCGTGGCGCGCGGCGCCCGAACAGCAGGTCGAGATCCGCGCGCAGCGGTGAGTAGGGCAGTTCGAAGCGCGGCAGCAGCTCGGCGAGCGCGCGCTGCTGGCCGGCGGTCATGCGGCCCTGGCGCCGGACGAACGAGCGGATGTGGGTCAGAAGGACAGGCCTTCGTTCGGGCTCGAGGCCGAGGCGTAGCGACGACGGGGCATGCGACCGGCGAGCCAGGCCTCGCGACCAGCCTCGACCGCGAGCCGCATCGCGCGCGCCATCCGCACTGGATCGCCGGCGGCAGCGATCGCGGTGTTCATCAGCACGCCGTCGCAGCCGAGCTCCATCGCGACCGCGGCGTCGCTGGCGGTGCCGACGCCGGCATCCACCAGCACCGGCACCTTAGCGTTCTCGACGATGGTCAGGATGTTGTACGAGTTGCGGATGCCGAGACCGGAGCCGATCGGCGCAGCGAGCGGCATCACCGCCACGACACCGAGTTCCTCGAGACGCTTGGCGATGATCGGATCGTCGTTGGTGTAGACCATCACCTCGAAGCCTTCGGCGACCAGCGTGCGGGTCGCGACCAGCGTCTGCTCGACGTCGGGGAAGAGCGTCTTCGGGTCGCCGAGCACCTCCAACTTCACGAGCGTCGCGCCATCCAGCAGTTCGCGCGCCAGGCGGCAGGTGCGCACCGCGTCGTCGGCGGTGTAGCAGCCGGCGGTGTTGGGCAGGATCGTGTACTTCGACGGCGGCAACACGTCGAGCAGGTTCGGCTGGCCCTTGTCCTGGCCGATGTTGCTGCGGCGGATCGCGACCGTGACGATCTCCGCGCCAGCGGCCTCGGTCGCCAGCCGCGTTTCTTCGTGCGAGGCGTACTTGCCGGTGCCGGTGAGCAGGCGCGAGCGATAGGTCTTGCCGGCGATCACCAGCGGCTTGTCGGCGCGCGGCACCCCCTTCATGTTGTCGCTCATCTAGCCGCCTCCGATCGCGCTGACCACTTCGACCTTGTCGCCGTCGCGCAGCGCATGCGCATCGCGCTGGCTGCGCGGCACGATCGTGCCGTTGACCTCGAACGCGACGCGCTGGCCGCCGAGCTCGAGGCGCGCGGCGAGTTCGGCCAGCGTCGTGGGGGCGGGCAGTTCCATCGGGTCGCCGTTCACGGTGAGTCGCATGGCGCGCATTCTATCCAACGAGCGATCCAACGCGTCAGCCGCGCAGCGCGGCGACGTCGGCGTCCGTGCCGAAGCCTACGAACTCCGGTTCGGCGCGCAGCGTGATGCCGAAGCGGTCGGTCACCGCGCGCTGGATCGCGCGCGCGAACGCGACCAATTCATGGGCCGTGGCGCCGCCACGGTTCACGATTGCCAACGGATGCTTGGTGGAGATCCCGACCGGTCCTCGGGCATGACCTTTCTTGAACCCGGCGCGTTCTATCAACCAGGCAGCGGGGACCTTCAGCCGGCCCGGGCTCGCTGCGAACGAAGGGGCCGGCTGGCCCGCGTCGTCGCGCAGCAGCGCGTGTTCCGCCGCAGCCACCAGCGGGTTCATGAAGAACGAGCCGACGCTGCGCGTATCGGGGTCGGTGTCGTCGAGCACCATGCCCTTGCGCTTGCGCACCGCGAGCACTGCGGCGCGCGTGCCGGTGAGCGTGGGCGTGGCGCCGCCGAGTTCGGCGATGAGGTCCGGGTAGTGCAGCGTGGGCTCGCCACCCGGCCGCAGCAGGAACGCGACCTCAAGCACCACGAAGCGGCCGGCGTCGGCGTGCTTGAAGCGGCTCTGGCGATAGCCGAAACCGCATTCGGCGCCGCTGATCCGCTGTACGCGGCCTGAGCCGCGGTCGAGCACGGTCACCGACTCGATGACCTCGGCGACCTCCTGGCCGTAGGCGCCGACGTTCTGGATCGGCGTACCACCGACGCAACCCGGGATCCCCGACAGGCACTCAAGCCCGGCGAGGCCGCGCTCGACCGTGGCCGCGACCAGCGCATCCCAGGGCTCGCCCGCCGCCGCGGTCACGCGCGTCAGTTCGCCGTCGTCGCGATACTCGACGCCACGCGATGCGAATTGGACCACGAGTCCTGGCCAACCAGCATCGGCGACCACGAGGTTGCTGCCACCACCGAGCACCAACGGATCAAGCTTGCGATCCGTTGACCACGCCAGTGCGGTCCGTAGTTGTTCGATCGTCTCGACGCGCACGAACCAGTGCGCTGGACCGCCCAGCCTGAGCGTGCAGTACGGCGCGAGCGCGACATGTTCGGTGGGCGACATCGGCGGCAGGCTAGCACCGCGCAAAGGGTGGGCACAGCGGCTAGAATGTCGGCCCGACGCGGGTGTAGTTCAATGGTAGAACTTCTGCTTCCCAAGCAGATAGCGTGGGTTCGATTCCCATCACCCGCTCCACACCATGTCCAATCTGCCCATGTCCGATCTGCACCAACGAATTCTGACTGAGCTCGCACGCGAGCAGGTACAGCATGATCCGGCAGCGGCGATGCGGCGCGTGGCTGAATGTGGTGCCGCCGGCCTCGGGGTGCCGCGCTGCAGCGTCTGGTTGTACGATGCGCCGCGCACGCAGTTGCGGTGCCTCGATCTGTTCGACGCGCGCAGCGTGACCCACGCCACCAGCGGCTCGCTCGAGGTCGCCACCTTCCCGGCCTACATCCGCGCGCTGGATGATGGGTCCCCGCTCGCAGCCGACGATGTGCTGGTCGATCCCCGCACCTGCGAGCTGAAGCACTACTTCGAAGGCCAGGGCATCAGCTCGATGCTGGATGCGCCGATCAGGGTCGCTGGCCGTACCGTCGGCGTGGTCTGTCACGAATCGTTCGCGCCGCGCCGCTGGCACGACGCCGACCTGGCGTTCGCAAGTGCGATGGCGGCCCATGTGGCACAGGCGCTCGATGCCACCGCCAATGCCTAGGATTGCGGCATGAACACGATCGCCAAGTACTCCCTCGCCGGCCTCGGCGTCCTGCTCGCGCTATCCGCCATCGGTGCAGCGGTCTTCCTCGCCAGCTTCGATGCCAACCGCTATAAGAGTGAGATCTCGGTGCAGGTGAAATCGGCGACCGGCCGCGAGCTCGCGATCGGCGGCGACCTGGACGTGAAGTTCTTCCCCTGGCTTGCGATCACCGCCGGCAACCTCACGCTCAGCAACCGTGCGGGCTTCGGCGACGCGCCGTTCCTGCGGGTCAAGTCGGCGACCGCGCGGGTCAAGCTGATGCCGCTGCTGTCGCGCCGCATCGAGGTCGGCACGGTGCGGATCGAGGGCCTCGCGCTGGCGCTGGCGCGCAAGGCCGACGGCAGCGACAACTGGAGTGACATCGGCGGCTCGACCACGGGGCCGGCTGAATCGGCCGTGCCCGCGACCGGAGCGACGCCGGTCGACCTGAGCGTCGAGAGCGTCGTGATCGTCGACGCCGCGCTCACGCTGGACGACGCGCAGGCGAAGTCCAGGCTCGTGGTCGAGGACCTCGACCTCGAGACCGGCGCGGTCGCGCCGGGCAAGCCGCTCGCGTTCAAGGGCGGCGTGCGCATCATCAGCGATGCGCCGGAGTTCAAGGCCACGCTCCGCATGAGCGGCCGCATGATGCCGGGGTTCGATGTGCTCGAGGATCTCGCGCTGACGGTCGACGCCGAAGGCGCGGCGCTACCGGCACCAGTGAAGGACGGCAAGCTCAGCATCGCCAAGGCCACGCTCGGCGAGCCGCTCACGATCGAAGGCTTCGCGCTCGAGGTCTGGGGCATCAAGCTCGCCGGCGGGTTCAGCGTGAAGGGCGATGCGCTCAAGGGCCACTTCGAGAGCGAGCAGTTCGCGCCGCGCAAGTTGATGCAGACGCTCGGCATCGCGGTGCCGGTGACCGCCGACGCGAAGGCGCTCGGCAGCGCGCAGTTCAGCTTCGATCTCGCACAACGCGGCGACATGCTGCGGCTCGACGCGTTCAAGCTCACGCTCGACCAGACCAGGCTCAGCGGGCACCTGGCGGTCGACAGCATCGAACGCAGTGCGCTGCGTTTCGACCTCGCGCTCGATGCGATGGACCTCGATCGTTACCTCCCACCCGCGACCAAAGCCGAGGCCGACGCGCCGGCCAGCGGCGGGCTCGACGGGATCGCGCTGCCGACCGAGGCGATCCGCGACCTGGACCTCCAGGGCCGCTTCCGTGCCGGCAAGCTCAGCGTCGCCAAGATCGACGTGGCCGACCTCAGGCTCGAGGTGACGGCGCGTGCCGGCGTGCTCGAGGTCGAGTCGCTCAGCGCCAAGCTCTACGGCGGCAAGGTCGATGCCCGCGCGCGGCTCGATTCGCGCCCGAAGACGCCGACGGTCGCGCTCAAGACCGACCTCGCCGGCTTCAAGGTCGGCGATTTCATGCTCGACGCCTTCGGCACCGCGCACGCGTCCGGCATCGCCGCGCTCGAGCTCGACCTGACCGGAGCCGGCGCCACGCTCGGCGACGTCAAGCGCGACCTCGGCGGCAAGGTCCGCTTCGACGTGCAGCAGGGCACGCTCGAGGGCTTCAACGTCTGGAAGCAGGCGCGCATCGCCTATGCCGCCTACAAGAAGCGCGAGACCACCGCCGGCGCCGATCCCGACCGCACCGAGTTCGAAACGCTCGCGGGTGGCGCCGATCTGAAGGACGGCGTCGCCACGCTGGTGGGCGTGACCGCGGCGATCCCGTTCGCGGCGGTCACTGCGAAGGGCACGGTCGACCTCAAGCAGAGCACGCTCAAGGTCGAGGCCCAGGCCAAGATCATCGCCGCGCCGACCTTCCCGCCGAACGAGACCTACGCCGACCTCAAGGGCGCGACGCTGCCGGTGAAGGTCAGTGGCCCGTTCGCCAAGCCGTCGGTGAGCGTCGACGTGCTGAAGGCCGCGATCAGCACGCTGAAGCCGGACAAGATCCTGAAGGACGAGAAGCTCAAGAAGAAGCTGAAGAGCATCTTTGGATGAGTCCGGTCGGATGAGCGCAGCCTGATGAGGTTCCTGCTGGCGGCGTCGTTCGTGCTCGTCGCCGGCGGTGCCCACGCTGCCCGCGTCGACGACCTCGTGGTCGCGCACGACAAGGGTGTGTTCACGGTCCGCGGCACCTTCCTCATCGATGCCACGCCCGTGGCGGTGCGCGCGGCGCTCACCGACTTCGACCACCTCGACCGGCTGACGCCGGCGATCCTCGAGAGCCGCCTGATGCATCGCGATCCGGCGGGCGCGCTGGTGTTCACACGCTCGCGTGCCTGTGCCGGCTGGTTCTGTCGCGAGCTGAAGAAGGTGGAGGAGGTGGTGATCGCTGGCGACACCATCGTTGCCACTGCGCTGCCGGAGCAAAGCAACGTGACGATGAGCGTCACGCGCTGGCGCATCACGGCGGCAGGGCAAGGCACCCGCGTGGCCTGGGAGTCGAGCTTCGATCCCAAGTTCTTTGTGCCGCCGCTGGTCGGCCCGGCGCTGATCAAGCGCGCGCTCGTACGCGAAGCCGCAGTGCACGCCGCAGCGATCGAGCGCAGCGCGCGCCAGGTCTCCGCGCATGGCGATTGACGCCTTTGCCACCCGGCTGCTCGCCTGGTGGGACCAGCATGGCCGCAAGGACCTGCCTTGGCAGACCGATCCCTCGCCGTACCGCGTGTGGGTCAGCGAGGTGATGCTGCAGCAGACCCAGGTCGCGACCGTGCTGGCGTACTACGCGCGCTTCATGGCGCGCTTCCCCGACATCGCCAGCCTCGCCCGCGCGCCGCTGGATGAAGTGCTCCATCTCTGGACCGGGCTCGGCTACTACGCGCGGGCCCGCAACCTGCAACTCGCGGCGCAACGGGTGATGGCGGAGCACGGCGGCGAGTTCCCGCATGACTACGCGGCGGTCGCCGCACTCCCGGGCATCGGCCGCTCGACGGCCGGCGCGATCCTCGCGCTCAGTCGTGGCGAACGCCATCCGATCCTCGACGGCAACGCCGAGCGCGTGCTGGCGCGCGTCCATGTCGTCGCGGGCTACCCGAAACAACCGGCGACCGCGCGCAAGCTCTGGGCCTACGCTGAGAAGCATCTGCCCGACGCTCGGGTAGCGGACTACACCCAGGCCCTGATGGACCTCGGCGCCACGGTCTGCACGCGGCGCAAGCCGCTCTGCCCGCTGTGTCCGCACTCCGACCACTGCCTGGCGCGGGTCCGGGGCATGGAGACCAAGCTGCCGGAATCGCGGCCGAAGCGTGAACTGCCCACGCGGCGCGCCAAGCTGCTGGTGGTACGCGACGGCGACAGCGTGCTGCTCGAGCTCAGACCGCCGAGCGGGCTGTGGGGCGGGCTGCATTCCTTCCCCGAGCTCGACGCCGATGCCGACCCAGCGGCCTGGGCGCGGGTGCTCGGGCTCGAGCTGCGCTTCGAGCGGAATCTCCCGCCGTTCAAGCACGGCTTCAGCCACTTCCGGCTGGAGGCAACGCCTGTGCTGCTGCGCGCGCTCGCGGGGGCGTCACGCGTGAGCGAGCGCTCGTCCGTGCCGCAGGGCTTCATGTGGTACAACCTGCGCGCGCCGGCGCGGGTCGGTTTGCCCAAGCCGATCGCCAAACTGCTCTTGCGCCTGACTGAGGAAGATGACGATGCCGCGGATGGTCCGTTGTTCAGTGACCGGTGAGGACGGCGAGGGCCTCGAGCGCCCGCCCTATCCGGGCGCGGTCGGCCAGCGCATCTACGAGCAGGTGAGCAAGGTCGGCTGGCGCAAGTGGGTCGAGCACCAGACCATGCTGATCAACGAGAACCGCCTGTCGCTCGCCGACGCGAAGTCGCGCGAGTTCCTGCTGGGCGAGATGCAGAAGTTCCTGTTCGAAGGCGGGGCGAAGCCGCCTGAGGGCTACGTCCCGCCGACGAAATAGGCCTCCTTGACGCTCGCGGCCGGCGACTGTTCCAATGCGCGCCCCTCGTAGGTTCAGACACGGGGCCGGGTAGCTCAGTTGGTAGAGCAGGTGATTGAAAATCACCGTGTCGGCGGTTCAATTCCGTCCCCGGCCACCACTCTCGCGCGCGGTAGCATGCGCTGCGCCGCCGCGTCGGAGGTCGACAGCGAATGGGGATTTTCGGAAGGCTGTCGGCGGCCATCGTGCCGCTGAAGACGAGCGGTGCTTACCGGCCTGAGATCGACAGCCTGCGCGCGATCGCGGTCGTCGCGGTGCTCCTCTACCACCTCGAGATTGGCCCGTTCCCCGGCGGCTTCGTCGGCGTCGACGTGTTCTATGTGATCTCCGGCTACCTGATCACCCAGATCATCTGGCGCGAGATCGAGCAGGGCAGCTTCACCTTCGCCGGCTTCTACGAGCGGCGGGTGCGGCGGATCGCGCCGGCGCTGCTGGTGCTGCTGCTGGCCACGCTGCTGGTCGCGACCGTCCTGTTCCTGCCGACCGACCTCAAGCTGTTGGGCGAGAGCAGCATCGCCACGCTCATCTTCAGCTCGAACATCTACTTCTCCGCCACCGCCGGCTACTTCACCAGCATCTCCGGGCTCAACCCGTTGCTCCACATGTGGACGCTCGCGGTCGAGGAACAGTTCTACATCGTGCTGCCGCTGGTGCTGCTGCTGGTGCGCCGCCGCGCGCCGACGCACGTCCAGGCCACGCTCGCCGCAAACGCGCTTGCAACGTTAGCGGCCTGCGTCTGGATGCAGGGCATCCGCGCGACCTCGTCGTTCTATCTGATCCAGTACCGCGGTTGGGAGCTGATGGTCGGCGCGCTGCTCGGCGTCGGCGCCGTGCCGCGCATCACCCGCCCGCTGCTGCGCGAGCTCAGCGCGGTACTCGGCATCGCGATGATCATCGGCACCACGGTCCTGTTGGAATCGGAGAAGGGCTTCCCCGGCTGGATCGCCTCGGTCCCGGTGCTCGGCGCCGCGTTGTTCATCCACGCCGGCGAATCGGGCACCAGCCTCACCGCGCGGCTGCTCGGTTGGAAGCCAATCCTCTACATCGGCCTGATCTCCTACTCGCTCTACCTCTGGCATTGGCCGGTGGCGGTGTTCTCGCGCTACCTGAACCAGCTCGCGCCGCTCGGCGACGAGAAGTACCTGCTGGTGGCAATCAGCCTGGCGCTCGCGGCCGCGTCATACCATCTGGTCGAACTGCCAGTGCGCACGCGCGCCTGGTTCGGCACCCGCCGTGCGCTGTTCAACGCGTTCCTGCTGGGCTCGCTGCTGATCGGCGCGCTCGGTGGCGTGGCGCTGCTGAGCCGTGGCCTGCCGCAGCGCGTCGCCGCCGATGTGGCCGCGGTGGACGCCGAGCGCGACCCCGCGATCCCGTTCCTCGATTGCGTCACCGGCCGTGGCACCGAGGCCCACCCCTGCCCGCTCGGCGCGAACGGCGGAGGCACGCCGACCGTCGTGCTCTGGGGCGACAGCTTCGCACTCGCCTGGACGCCGGCCTTCGATATGTTCCTCGAGCAGCGCGGCCAAGCCGGCGTGTTCTTCGGTCGCGCCGCTTGCCCGCCGCTGGTCGGCGTGGTCAACCCCACGCGCCCACGCTGCCGCGCGTTCAACGACAACGTCGTCGAGTACCTGCGGACGACGCCCGAAGTCGACACCGTGATACTGCTCGCGGCCTGGAACCAGTACGCGCCGCCGGACGGCATCCACCAGATTCAGGACCTGGCCGGCCGCAAGGGCAATGTCACGGTGTTCGGGCCGGCGCTGGCGCGGACGATCGAGCAGCTGCGCGCGATGGGCAAGCAGGTGTGGTTGCTCGGCCCAACCCCGGATGCGCCGGCGGACCTGCCGCTGCACCTGGCGATCGCGCTGCAGTCGGGCACGGCACGGCCGGAACCGAAACTTTACTCGGCGCATCGCGAGCGCTCGCAGCACTTCGCCGCCGCGCTCCAGGCGTTGCCGCCCGGGCTCGGGCTCGCGTACTCCGATCCGGCGCTGTGGCTCTGCGACGCGATGCGCTGCCGCTACGCACGCGGCGACGGCCTGCCGCTGTACCGGGACACCGGCCACCTGAGCGTGCTCGGCGCGGAGTCGATGGTGCCGCTGCTCGCGCGTGAGGCGCCGCCGTTCATCGACTGAGCGCGGTGCGTTCCTGCCGCGCCACCCACCACGCCACGATCGCCGCGCCGACCAACTTGCTCGTGATGCCGGTGAGCACGGTGCCCCAGGCGAAGATGCCGGGCACCACGAACGACGCCAGCCAGATGAACACGGTCTGGTCGAGCGGCGCCGACAGCGCGCTCGAGATCATGATCCGCTGCGACAGCGGCCGGCGGCTCAGCGTGTACACCGCCCAGTCGACGGTCTCGCTGATCAGGAACGCCGCACCCGAGGCGACCACGATGGTGATCCACGAGGTGAGCGTGGACAGCGCCAGGCCGATGAACATCGCGCCGAGCACGCGGTGCCCGATCTCGCGCTGGGTGAAGTCGCGTGCCACCAGCACCAAGCCGGTCACGATCGCCAGGGGTTGGAACTGGCCGCCGCCGAGCGCCTCGGAGATCGGGAAGGTCGGCACCGCGGCGAACGACCAGTTGATCAGCGGCATCAACGCCACATAGACCGCGGTCCAGCGCAGCCCACGCCACCACAGCACCGCCACCACCACCGCGCAGATCGGCACGGCGATGCCCGGTTGCTGCAGGAACTCGAGCGCGGCGGTCAGCGTGGGCATCCGTAGATGCTACAGCGGCGCTTCGGCGCCGCCTCCATGTAAAAAGGCCGGTCGACTTGCGTCGACCGGCCTTAGCGAACCCTCTCTGCCAGAGGTTCGTTACGACTTGGGCAGTTCGATGGTCTCTTCGCGGACGACCTGGCCGTTCTGCACGAAGCTGACCTTCACGCTCTTCGCGTCGGTCGAGCTCTTGTTCAGGAACAGCGCGAAGTGGCGCGGGCCCTTGCTCACCATGCTGATCGAGCCTTCCTCGACCGTGGCCGGCGGCAGCGGCTTGCCCGAGGCTTGCGCGAAGCCGCTGAACGAGACGCTCGCATCCGGCAGCTCGACGCGGACCTGCACCGGATCGGCGGAATCGATGTTGAACTCAGCGGTGACCGTGCCATCGCGCTCGGCGAAGGCGACGCTGCCCGAGACCGCGCCTTCGAGCGCGAGTTGGGCGATGTCCTGACCGACCGCGACGCCACCGCGGGTGACCATCGTGCCGACCAACTGCGCCACATCGGCGCTGTTGTTGTTCGGCGCGCCGGCGTTGACCGCGACGACCGTGACCAGCACACCAGCGGCGAAGCCGGCGAAGGCGGTGCCGTAGGTGCGGAAGTTGGAAGAATGGCTCGGGTTCTCATTGCTCATCGCGGAATCCTCCATGGTGGGGCAGGCCATATACGGGCCGCCGGGTGAAAGGTTGGACTCTATCGGCGGCGCCAGTTCTTGGCGACCGCCGCCATCAGGCTGTAGGCCAGGGTCTCGCCCTGGTCGACCGGGGTGTCGGCGAAGGTCTTGCGGACGTAGCCGTTCGGCCCCGCCTCGAACTCCTTCTTGCCGTCCTTGTTCACGTCGCTGAACTGCGCATCGGCGCGGGCCTGGGCCAGCAGCTTGCCGGTCTTGATTTCCTTGGCCACGGCGCGGACCTTCCAGCCGGTGCTGGACTCGCTCGGCACCATCACGATCTCGACATAGACCTCGGCGAACTTGGTCAGCGCGCTCATCTCCACCGTGCGCGCGTCCGAGCGGCTGCCATCGGCGCGCGCCTTCTCGTCCTCGGCGCCCGACAGCCGCAGGATCGTGGCCCGGTCGATCAGCGTGGCGTCGGCATCGAGGAAGGTGTTGGTGAAGCCCTCCTCGAAGTCCCACATCCACTCCTCTTCGGGGCCGGCGCGGCGGCCGGTGTCGCCGGCATGGGTCTGCTTCGAGACCTCCATCTGCGCGTTGCCGGTCGAGCTCTTGGCCTCGAAGCCAGTCTGGTCGTCCTTGCCCCTCCCTGAGACCACCACGCGTTCCTCGGTACGGAACTCGGAGGTGTCGGAGGCGAGCTTGCGGTTCATGTAGATGGCGATCCGCGGCTGGCCCGCGCGGCCGTAGGCGTTGCGGAAGTCGTCGAGCGTGGCCTCGTCGTCGCGCGCCTTGACAGCGGCATCGACAGGCGGCTCGGCCAACATGCGCTGCTCGGTCGCCAGGTTGTCCATGGCTGGATCCACGCTGCGGGCATCGCTGCGGTCGGTCTTCTCGGCTTTCGGGCCCTCGTCGTCGGCAGGCGCGGCGCTGACTGGCCCGGCGAACAGCAGCAGGGCGCAGAGGATTGCGAACGGTGTGGTGCGCATGTCAGCGAGCCTCCCGGATCTCTATGTAATAGTGCTGCGAGTTCGGCTTGGTCGAGAACTCGTTGTAGCCCTGGATCATGTTCGGATCGAAGAACAGCCGCTTCCAACCCGACGGGCCTTCGATCGGCACGCCATCGGCATCGAAGAAGGTCGCACGGAACTCGAGCTGCTGCGGGAAGTCGGTGCGATTGCGCACCACCGCGAAGGCTTCGAGCGTCCCGGTCGGCGAGGTCCGCGCGCCGTGGCGCTCGATCGCGATCTTGCTCGACCTCGCGTCCTGCACCGACTTGTCCAGGATCACGACGCTGTCGAGGTTGAGGCGGGCGTTCGGCGCGTTGTCGTCGTCGACGCGGATCGACTGCTGTGGACCCTCGGCGTAGTTCTTGCCGCAGCCGGTGACCAGCAGGGCGGTCGCGAGGACTGTGGCGATGGCGAGCAGATGCTTCATGGTCGTCGTCTCCTGGTTCGGGCCCATCACTTGGGCACTCCGTTGATGGCATAGCGTGAGCGGACCCAGAGCAGCCCACGACCGCGTTGATCGGCGATCACGGTGCGGGTCTGGGCGAGGCCGGGGACCTCGGCGTTGTTGGCGTCGATGAACGTGAACGGTACCGCGCCGAGCTGGGCGGCGTCGGCCTTCATGGTGGTGACGTGGATCGCGTCGGGCAGGCTCTCCCAGAAGCGGATGTCGGCCGCCGGCTTGGTGTTGGACGAGAGCGCGAGCGCCGCGACGCCGATCAGGCCGACAATCGCGGCCTTGTCGTCGAGGCTGCGGCTGTTGGTCAATGGCTGCAGCACCATCGCCTCGCTGGCGAGGCCGGTGAGCACTGAGCCGACCGCCTCGGTGTTCTTCTTGAACGCCACCTTGCCCTGGATGACGCGATCCACCGGGCGACCGCCGCGGGTGGTGGCCTGCCAGAACACGTCTTCGATCGGGTACAGCGGCTGCCACTGGCCGCTGAGCTGCATGTAGGCACGAGCCTCGGTGAAGCGCTTGCCGCGGCGGTACACGAGCTCGTAGTTGCCGACGCCATCGCCGAGCTTGCGCGGGCCGTAACCGGTCTCGGCCAGCACCAGGACGTTGGCGTCGGGGGCCGGGATCACGAGGTCGGGCCGCAGCTTCTTCGCTTCGTCGTAGGCCTCGCGCGCGGTGCCCATGTCTCCGACCATCTGCGAGCACCAGCCCTGCAGGTACAGCAGCACCTCCACGTCGGCGCGGTTCTGCTCCTCCTCGGCGAATGCGTCCTGCAGCAGGCCGGCCTTGAAGTCGGCGCGGGCGTTGTCCCAGTCACCGGCCATCATGTCGAGCACGCCGCGGTAGTAGAACGCCATCCAGCGCTCGTAGGGCTCGCCCTTGAAGTCCTTGCTGCCTTCCTCGTGCCACAGGCTGCGGGCCTTGGCCGCCTGCGGACTGTCAGCGTAGATCGCGGTGATGCCGTTGAGCGCGATGTCGAGCGATTGCGCCGAGCGGTCGGTCAAGCCGAGCTCGAGCGCGATCACGCTGGCGCGCAGATGGTTGAGCACGTAGTTCGCCGCTGGCTCGTTCGCGACCCGCAACAGTGCGTCGTTCAACGCCGGCGGCACATCACCGATGTCGATCGGCACGGCCGCCAGCGGTGCGGGCGTTGCCGCCCCGAGCGGCGCGGCGAGCAACGCGGCGGCGAGCGCAGCAGCGATCCCGAGCGGGAGGGCTGCCGCGCGCGCGCCGCGCAGGGGACTAGCGATAGATGATGTCATCCTGCGCCGATTTCTTGAACTCGTAGAGGCCGCTCCACACGATCGTGCCGTACTCGAGATCGATCATCTCGAACACGACTTGGTGGTAGCGCGAGGCTGAACCCGAGTTCGCTTCGATCGAGTCGAGCGAGGAGATGCGGCCGGCCAGTCGGAAGTCGGCACCCGCCGTCGCCTTGGTGGTGCGGATCGTGCCGGCGTCGACCTTGCCTTCGCGCTTGAGCTCGCGCTCGGACTCGATCATCCCGGAGTACTGGCGCCCCACGAACACCATCCGGCCGTTGGCGGCGCGGTTGAGCTCGACCCGCAGGCGGTCGGTGATCTGGTTCTTGTTAATGCGCGAGGTGCTCTCGTTCATCATGTACTCGGAATCGATGATGATCCGCGCCGGCGTGCTGCGGTTCGACACCGTCGGGTTCGCCAGCAGGTCACGCATCATTCGATCGGTCATGGACACGATGTCCTGCGACTCGATGCCGACGCCCTGCACCCGGCCGCTGGTGTTCGGGTCCTCGTAGACCGTCGCGCGACCCTTGGAATTGTTGACCTTGACGTTCTGCCCACCGCAGCCGGTGAGCGCGACCGCGCTGACGGCGGCCACCAGGATCAGTTTCATGCTCGACATCGTCGTTTCTCCTACGCCGGTCTCGTGGATGAGGATGGTGCGACCGCTCCCCTGAACCGTGACTGAACCCCTGTCAGCGGTGGGGGAGACGGGGCAGGGACTATCCGCCTGAGGCACGGGAAACTCAACCGGAACAGGGGTTTGGCGCGGCCGGCCCTCGCCTGCCATCTAGACGGTTCGCGTCCACGGTGAGATGGTGTCGGCAGTGCCTGGAACACCCGCATGACCGTCGCAGTACTCAACCCCGATCAGTTCAAGACGCAGCCGTGGAAGAACGGTCGCGGCACCACGCACGAAATCATGATCGAGCCGCCCGAGGCCACCGTCGAGAGCGGCTTCATCTGGCGCTTGTCGATCGCCGACGTGAAGGTCGACGCCTCGTTCTCCGAGTTCCCGGGTTGCGACCGGACCATGGTCGTGTTCGACGGCATGGGCATGATCCTCGAGTTCCCGATGGGCCGCCGCGAGCAGGTCGAGCCGTTCGGTGTGTTCCGCTTCCCGGGCGAGGTGCCCTGCACCGGCAAGCTGATCGACGGCCCGGTCAGCGATCTCAACGCGATGACCTTGCGGCTCAAGGCGCGCCACGCCGCGCGCATCATCGACGTGGACGTGATGCCGCGCGCGATCCTGGCCACCACGCTCAAGGCCCAGGCGCCGGTCGTGGCCGTGCTCGCGGTCGAGCGCGCGGTCAAGGTGCGGGTCGAGGGCCGCGACCACATGGTCCCGCCGGGCGCCGCACTCATCACGCACGGCGTGCTGGCGCTGCAGCTCGTGGCCAGCGCGGCGACCAAGGTGATCTTCATCGAGTTCGCGCAGCGCTGAGCCCACCGTGGCCGACGCGCCGCGCGCACCACTCGCTCGCCTTCGCCAGATCCTCGCTGCCTTGTTGCGGCGGGGTGCGTCGGTGCCTGCGCCGCAGCTGCCAGAGGCGGCCGCTGGCACAACTGCGCTCGAACGGGCACTGGCGGCGCTCAGCGTCGACCACCCAGGCTGCTCCGGCTTCGTGCTGCTCGACGACGGACCGATCGCGTTCCTGCTGCGCGCCGCGCTCGCCGACCGCGCCGAGCAGCGCATCGACGTGCAGTACTACGCCTACCTGGCCGATGCCGCGGGCACGCTGCTGATGCTGCGCCTGCTGGCCGCCGCTGACCGCGGCGTGCGGGTTCGCATCCTGCTCGATGATTCCGGTATCGGCTGGCGCGACCGGGCGCTGGCCGAGCTCCACGCGCATCCCTGCATCGAGGTGCGGCTGTTCAATCCGAGCAGCGTGCGCCGCGGCTTGCTGCGCGTGGTCGAGTTCCTGTCCAACATGCGCCGCCTCAATCGCCGCATGCACAACAAGACCTTTGCGGTCGACCGCGCCGCGGCGATCGTTGGCGGCCGCAACGTTTCCGACCGCTACTTCGCCGCCCGTGCCCACACCAGCTTCCGCGACTACGACGTCGCCGCGCTGGGCGCGGCGGCGGCCGAGGCTGCCGACTCGTTCGAGCGCTTCTGGCGGAGCCCGCTCGCGGTGCCGGCTTCGCAACTCGTCAAGCTGCCGCGGGCCGCGAACGCGCTGGCCCGGCGCCGCCTGCGGCTCGAAGCACGCGTCGCGCGGCTGGTGCCCGATCACGCCGAGCGCCGGGCCGCTGCCGCTGCCCAGTTGAGCGACTGGCTGGGCGGCACCGCACTGCACTGGGCGCGCGGTGGAGTCGTCGCCGAGAACCCCGAGCGCGCCAGTGGCGCCGGCGAGCGCGTGGTCGCCGGCCGTCTGGCTGATGTGCTGGCCACCGCCGAGCGCGAGGTGTTGATCGAGTCGGCGTACTTCGTGCCGGGCGCCGGCGGACTCGCGCTGTTCGCCGAGCTGGTGCGTCGCGGCGTACGGGTGCGGATCCTCACCAACGCGCTGGCCGCGACCGACGTGCCCGTGGTGCATGCCGGTTACGCGCCCTACCGCGCCGCATTGCTCGAGGCCGGCGTCGAGCTGCATGAGTTCCGCACCGGCCTGCACGCGAAGGTGCTGGTCGTCGACCGGCGCATCGCCTGGGTCGGGTCGTTCAACGTCGACCCGCGCTCGGTCGACCTCAACACCGAGGCGGGCATGCTGATCGAGAGCCCGAGCCTGGCCGAGGAGCTGGCCGGACACATCGAGCGGGACCTCGAGCCCGAGCACGCCTGGCGCCTGGCGCGCGCAGCGGATGGTGCAGTGGTCTGGCGCGGGACCCGGCGGGGCTTGGCGCTCGAGTTCCGGCACGAGCCGGAGACGCCGTTCTGGCGCCGGGCGCACGTGGCGTTGTTCGGTCTCGTGCCGGGCTACGAAGGCCTGCTCTAGTCCGGCGCGGCGAACCTCCAGCGCTGCCCGCGGTCAGACCAGAGGCCGCAGCTGGGGTAGCGTAGCCGTCGGCCGCTGTCAGCGTCCCATCCCTTCCCAATCGGAGATCACCATGGACCTCGCCATACGCCGCATGCTCGCCGCGACCGCCCTCACCGTACTGCTCTGCGCGGCCGTTGCCGCCGGTCCAGCCGCACCGAAGGCCTGGGTCACCAAGAGCAACGCCAACGCCCAGCTCCTGCTCAATGTACTGGCGAAGTACGGCCCGGAAGGCGCGACCCAGCTCGGCGTCGACGGCTACGACGAGAAGATCCTCGATCTCAGCCGCGACCAGTTCGAACCGTCGCGCAAGGACACGCTCGCCGTCATCAGCGAACTCGAGAAGCGCCTGGCCGCCGAGACCGACGCGCGGGTGAAGCAGGACCTCGAGATCCTGATCGGCACCGCCAAGGACAACTTGTTCTCGAACGCTCTCAACCGCGACACTTACTTCCCCTACATCGACGTCACCGGCCTGGTGTTCGGAGTGTCGCGCGGCACGCTCGACCCGCGGGTGCCGAAGGCGAAGCAGGCCACGCTGCTGGTGCGGTTGGAGAAGTACTCCGGCCTGGCCAAGGGCTACCGCCCGCTGACTGAGCTCGCCAAGGAGCGCACGCTCGAGCGCATCAAGCAGCAGCCGCAGCTGCTCGGCCCCTACAAGGGCCAGCTCGAGCAGGACCTGAACAACGCGCCGACCCTGATCGCGGGCCTGCAGAAGATCCTGCAGGACAGCGGTTTGAAGGGCTGGCAGAAGTCCTACGCCGCGCTCGAGACCCAGCTCACCGACTACAACGCCTGGCTGGTCAAGGAGATCGTGCCGCGCGCCGCGCAGAGCCACCTGCTGCCGCCAGCGATCTACGCCGACAACCTCAAGCAGTTCGGCGTCGACGTGCCGCCCGAGGAACTCATCGCCAAGGCGTTGACCTCGTTCGCCGAGATCCGCAACGAGATGCAGGTCATCGCGGGCCTCATCGCCAAGGAGCGCGGGCTGCCGAACCCCGATTACCGCGCGGTGATCAAGGCGCTCAAGCAGCAGCAGATCCCGGCCGACAAGGTGCTGGCGCTGTACGAGGAGCGCTTGGCCAAGATCGAGGGCCTGATGCGCGCCAACCGCGTCGCCACGGTCCCGGGCCGCAAGTCGGTGATCAAGCTCGCGACCGAGGCCGAGACCGCGCAGCAGCCGGCGCCGCACATGCGCCCGCCGCGCCTGATCGGCAACACCGGCGAGTACGGCGTGTTCGTGCTGCCGGCCGGCCTGCCGCCCGACCCGAGCGGCAAGGTGCTGCGCTACGACGACTTCTCGCACGACGCCGGTACCTGGTCGCTGACCGCCCACGAGTCGCGCCCGGGCCACGAGATGCAGTTCGCGAACATGATCGAGGCGGGCGTGTCGACCGCGCGCGCGGTGTTCGCCTTCAACAGCGTCAACGTCGAAGGCTGGGCGCTGTACGCCGAGGCCGAGATGAAGCCCTACCTGCCGTTGGACGGCCAGTTGTTCAGCTTGCAATTCCGTCTGCAGCGCGCAGCGCGCGCCTTCCTCGACCCGATGGTCAACATGGACCGGATCCAGCCCGATCAGGTCACCGACTTCCTGATGGATGAGGTCGGCTTGTCGGAGGCGATGGCGACGCAGGAGACGCGTCGCTACACCTTCAACGCGCCGGGCCAGGCGACCTCGTACTTCTACGGCTACCAGCGTTTGATGGAGACCCGTCAGGCCGCCGAAGTCGCGCTGCGCGACAAGTTCGACCGTCAGGCCTTCAACGATTTCGTGCTGGCCCAGGGTCTGGTGCCGCCGAAGGTGTTGCGCAAGGCGGTGATGGAAGAGTTCGTGCCGGCACGCCGCGCCGCGAAGTAGCGCCCGCGCGTCGCCTTCGCGCTATCCTGCGGCCTCGTTCAAACGGGGGGCCGCAGGATGGATCCGCAAGCCAACACAGGTTTCTTCGCCGGTCTGCTCGGCAAGAGCGCCAGGTTCACCGCCAAGCTGTCGGCGGTTTCGCTCGTACTTCTCGTGCTCTGGACGCTGCTCGCCTACAACTGGGCGTATTCGAACGGTGAGCGCGTTGGCTTCGTGCAGAAGCTCTCCGACAAGGGCTGGGTCTGCAAGACCTGGGAAGGCGAGCTGGCGATGGTCAACCTGCCCGGGCAGATGAGCGAGCGCTTCGAGTTCACGGTCCGCGACGATGCGGTCGCCGCCAAGGTCAATGCGCTGCTCGGCCAGCGCGTGGCCCTGACCTACGACGAACACCGCGGCCTGTGGTCGAGCTGCTTCGGCGAGACCGCCCACTTCGTCAGCGCTGTCCGGCCCGCGGACGCCGCGCCAGCGGCGCCCTGAGCCATGCGCGTCGTCTTCGATCTCGGTCCGGAGGATCTCAAGCAGTTCCGCGCAGCGCTGCGCCGCGCGCGCGAGCGGGTGCGCTCGGCCGAGGAGTTCGAGATCGTCGACGCGGCCAAGCACGCGCTCGATAGCCTGCCGATCGGCGGCGCGCCGCCGTTCATCCGCTCCCGCATCCAGGGCGTGCAGCGCCTGATTCAGATGCTCGAGGACGAGGAGTGGGCGCTGCCCGGTCCGATGCGCATCGGCTTGGTCGAAGCGCTGTGCTACTTCTCCGATCCAGACGACATGATCCCCGACCACATCGGCGTGATCGGCCTGCTCGACGACGCGATCATGCTCGAGCTCACGCTCAAGTCGCACCAGCCGGTGCTGGCCGCGTACGACGACTTCTGCGTCTTTCGCACCGCGCTCGGGCGGGCGAAGGACGACGAGGCGCGCCACTCGCGCGCCAAGCTGCTGAGCAAGCGCCGCGCGACGCTGGTGATGCGCATCCGCAAGCGCTACAGGCGCATCGGCGCGCTGGCCTAGTTCAGCGGCCTAGCTCAAAAGAGCGGCAGCTTCTTGTTCCGCACCTGCTCGAAGATCAGGTTGGTCTCGAGGTGCGCGACCTCGGGCCGGGCGGTGAAGGAATCGAGCACCAGCCGGCGTAGGTGGTCGGTGTCGCGCACCGCGACGTGCACCAGGTAGTCGTTGACGCCGGCGACGTGGAACAGCATCAGCACCTCGGGCAACGAGAGCAGGTGACGGACCAAGGCGTCCACCTCGCTGCGCGCGTGCTTTGCGAGGCGCACCGAGATCATCGCCTGCACGCCGATGCCGATCGCCTTCGGCGCGAGCTCGGCGTGGTAGCCGATCAGCACCCCAGTCCGCTCCAAGCGCTGGACCCGCGCGAGGCAGGTGGATTGCGCGATGCCGGCCGCCGCCGCGAGCGCCTTGTTCGAAACCCGCGCATCGTTCCGCAGCGCGGCCAGGATGCGGCGGTCGACCTCGTCGAATTCGGGTGTCATGCGCATTCTCAGAATGTTATGCGGCGGGGGCGATATTCTCACGCTGATTGTCCAGCATCCACCCCCATGAAGCGCATCGAATCCATCGCCGTGCATGCCGGCCGCGAGGACCTCCGGGACCTCGGGGTCCATGCCTTGCCGATCGACCTGTCGACCACGAACCCGCTGCCTGACCTGCAGGCCGGCATCGATTCCTATGCCGCGCTGGCATCAGGTGAACGCGAGGGCCGCGGCTCCGACGTCTACGCCCGGCTGCGCAATCCCACGGTCGCGCGCTTCGAAAACGCGCTCGCCACGCTGGAAGGTGCTGAAGCCGCGGTCGCGTTCGGCTCCGGCATGGCGGCGCTCACCGCGCTGCTGCTGGCGCGACGCGCGCACGGCCGCCACATCGTCGCGGTGCGCCCGGTCTACGGCGGCACCGACCATCTGCTCTCGCACGGACCGCTCGACCTCGAGACCACCTGGGTCCATGCCGACGCGGTCGCGGGGGCGATCCGCACCGCAACGTCATTGGTGATCATCGAGACGCCCGCCAACCCGACGCTGGAGTTGGTGGACATCGCCGCGGTGGTGCGCCAAGCCGGCCGCGTGCCGGTGCTGGTGGACTCGACCTTCGCCACCCCGGTGCTGCAGAACCCCTTGGCGTTCGGCGCGCGCTTCGTGCTGCACAGCTGCACCAAGTACATCGGCGGCCACGGCGACGTGATTGCCGGTGCGATCGCCTGCAGCGAGGCCGACGCGCATTCGCTGCGACCGGTGCGCGCGATCACCGGCGCCCTGCTGCATCCGCTCGGTGCCTACCTGCTGCACCGCGGGTTGGCGACTCTGCCGCTGCGCATCGAGCGTCAGCAGCGGAACGCGCAGCAGATCGTCGCCCGCCTGCTCGAGCACCCTCAGGTGGAAGGCGTGCACTACCCCGGCTTGCCGGGCAGCACGCATGCGGAACTGGTCGGGCCGCGCGCGCAGATGCGCGGACCCGGCGCGATGCTCGCGTTCGAGATGCACGGCGGCTTCGCCGCTGCCGCTGCGGTGATGGCCTCGGTGCGCATGCTCACGCCGGCGGTCTCGCTGGGTTCGGTGGATTCGCTGATCCAGCATCCGGCCGGCATCACGCACCAGCTGCTCGACGCCGCGGCCAAGCGCGACTGCGGGATCGCGCCCAACCTGCTGCGGGTCTCGGTCGGACTCGAACATCCCGACGACATCTGGGCGGACCTGGCTCAGGCGTTCGATGCCGCGCGCCGCCTGCCGCGTGCGGTGGCCTAGCTCGCCCTTCTAGAGAGCGAAGCGCTTCAACACTGCGGTCATGTCGCCCAGGCTGTAGTGCGCCGGCATCGTCGCGGGCAGTCGCGCTGCGGGCGCGTCGGCGTAGGGCGCCGGGAACCCCGGCACCATGCTCAGCGTGAACAGCTCGACCGGCGCATCGCCGTCGAACTCCATCTCGAGCGCCGCTCCATCAGCGGGCATCGCGTACCAACGCAGGCGCCGCCAGCCGGCAGCGTTGGCAGTGGGCAGCGCGAGCGGGTAGCCGGCGAGCGCCACCCGGGTGAGTGCTGCATCCGACTTGATCCAGATGCTGCCGCCGAGCGCGCCCGGTGGTGGCACGAAGCGTCCGCCCTTGATGCGTGCGCTGCCGGTCGCGGCGGTGATCCGCGCGTCGAGCAGCGGCGCCACGCCGAGCGCGGCACCCTTCGCGGGTTCGGTCCATAGCGGTGCGCTCGCGCCGGGCACCACGCGCGCCAGCGTCCCGCTGCTGGCGGTCGCCGGCACCAGTGCGAGCTGCCAAGGATCCCGTTCAGGATCCCCGCTCGCGAACAGCACAGCACCGGCATCGTGGTCGGCGATGGCGAAGGTGTCGAGCGGCCGCGGCCAGCGCTCGCTCCACGGTGGCGTCACTGCGAGCGCCAGCAACAACACCAGGCCCGCGGCGAGCGGCGCGCCCAGCGTGGCCCGACCGCGGGCTGCGACCGACTGCACCGCAGGCACCGCGAGCAACGGCAACAACAGCGCGGTCAGCACGGTGAGCATGGGCGCGGCGTGGCCGAGCGCCTGGTGCAGCAGCCAGACCAGGCCGACGATGGTGCACCAGCCGTAGGCGGCACCCAACAGCAGCGCGAGTTCGCTGCGCGACGCATCCGGCGCGCGCAGCACGGCGTGGTGCGCGACGAGCGCGAGCAGCAGCGGCAGCGTGAAGGTGTAGGCCGCGGTCGGCGCGACCAGGCTGGCGGCCAGTGCGGCGAGCAGCCATGGCAGCAGCGCGGCGATCGCCAGCGTCCACCACCCGACCGGTTCGATGCGCCACCTGCCAAGCGCGGCGCCGCGCGCGGCCAATCCCAGGCCGAGCAGTGCTGCGCCGACACCGACCAGGCCCCAGCCGAGCGCGTTCGCGTCCATCCGCGCGACGCTCGCCCAGTAGCGCTGACCGTCGGTGCCCAACAGCATCCCGCCGACGATGCCGAACGCAGCACCCGCGACCAGCGTGGCGAACACCCAGCCCCCGGCGCGCGCGAGCGTGCGGCCGTCGAGCTCGCCGCGCGCGCGCAGCCGCCAGCCGAGCGCTGCGTAGAGCGCGACCGCAGCGAGCGTGAGCAACTGGCTCAGCCAGATCGGGAAGTGCACCAATACGCGGCCGAACAGGTCGAAGAACACCACATCGTCGCTCGGCGCCAGCGGCAGGGCGTCGGCGCCGAAACGCCGCGCGAGCGCGACGGCGTAGTCACCCTGTTGTTGCAAGGTTGCGAGCGAGTAGTTCTCCGGCCGATCGGTCGGTGAGTGGTAGTCGTACAGGGTCCCGACCGGCGCGAAGTTGAGGCCCTGGATGCCGGCGGCCTTGGTCACCGAGAAGTCGGTGTCGTTCGGCATCCGCTGGTACACCTCGTAGCCGAGCGACAGCGCGGTCGGACGGGAAACGCTCGCCGCGACGCCCGCAATCAATGCGCCGTTGCCGGGGCTGGTCTCGAACATGAACGCTGGACCGCTGCTGCCGCGCGCCTCGAAGTTGAGCAGCAGGCCGATGTCGGACAGCTCGGGCAGCGTTGCGACCCAGCGCTGGGCACCGAGCAGCCCGACCTCTTCGCCGTCGGTGAGCACCACCAGCAGGTCGCGCGCCAGCGGCGTGTGGCCGAGCGCGCGCGCCGCCTCGAGGATCGTCGCCACCCCCGAACCGGCATCGCCAGCGCCGGGCGCGTGCCAGCGCGCATCGTAATGGCTCATCAACACCAGCGCCGGTCCGCCCTCGCGTCCCGGTTTGCGCGCGACGATGTTCTCGACGAAGGCGAAGGTGGCGGAGGGTCGCGCGCCGTAGCTGCTCGCGATCGGACCGCGTTGCACTTCGACCGCGAACCCGAGCGCGGTCAGTTCCGCGACGAGGTGATTGCGGACCCGTGCGTTGGCCGCCGAACCGATGGGGTGCGGCTCGCGCGCGATGACCCGCTGTTGCTGGTGCGCGCGCGTGGCGGAGAACGACTCGGTCGGCGCGTCGGCGGGCAGTGGCGCGGGCGGCGCCAAGCCGGCCAGGCCGAGCGCGGCGCACAGGGCGAACACTGCGGGGAAGACGAGGGCGCGGGGCAGGGGCTTCGACATGCGCCGCAGTATGCCCGGTGCTGGGCTAGGCTAGCGGCATGGCCATCGAGCTCGAGTGCTGGAAGTGCGGCGCGCCGCTCACCGAGAAGCTGCCGCTGCGCCGTGAGGCGCGCTGTGCTTGCGGCGCCGACCTGCACAGCTGCCGCATGTGCACCAACTTCGAGCCGAAGTGGCGCCAAGGCTGCCGCGAGCCGCGCGCCGAGGAACCACGCGCGCGCGACGCCGCGAACTTCTGCGATTGGTTCAAGCTGAAGCTTGGCGCTTTCGGCGGCGCCGATCCCGGGGCACCGGCGCGCGACGCGCTGACCGACCTGTTCAAGAAGTAGCACGCGTGTCTCTCATCGCCACCGACCGTGCACGCCTGCAGCATGCGTTCCTCGCCACCGCGCTGCTCACCGCCGCGCTGTGGTGGATCAAGCTGCTCGATCACAGCTTCGGCTGGGACCTCGGTTCACTCGGTGTGCGACCGCGCGAGCTCGCCGGGCTGCTGGGCGTGCTGACCGCGCC